>JBAZUN010000318.1:0-7307 GCA_041661365.1 Candidatus Latescibacterota bacterium | reverse complement strand
GGGATGCGTCGTGCTGCTGCCCGACTACCGGCTGGCCCCGGAGCACCGCTTCCCGGCGGCGATCGAGGACTGCGTCGCGGCCCACGAGTGGATGCGCGACCGGGGACCGGACGGCCCGGCGGCGGCTCGGGCCACCTTCATCGCCGGCGATTCGGCCGGCGGCGGCCTGACCCTGGCGGCGCTGCTGGCGTTGCGCGACCGCGGCTTGCCGCTGCCCCTGGCCGGCGTCCCGCTGTCGGCCTGCACCGATCTGACGCTTCAGAGCGAGTCCCTGCAATCGGAGGAGGACCCGATCTGCAGTGCCCGGTGCATGCCGGTGTTCGCGTCCCTGTACCTGGGGGATGCCGATCCCCGCGACCCGCTGGCTTCGCCGGTGTTCGGCGACTACGCCGGCCTGCCGCCCCTGCTGTTCCAGGTCGGTCAGCACGAGATGCTGCGGGACGACAGCATCCGCGCGGCGGCCAAGGCCCGCAGCGACGGGATCGAGGTGACGCTCGAGGTCTGGCCGGGCATGGTCCACGTGTTCCAGATCCGCGAGCTGCCGGAGAGCCGGGAGGCCATCGCGCGCATTGCCGGGTTCCTGCGCGGGTACCTGGGCCAAGCAGCCCGGTGAAGAAGTCGCTTGGTTTGGCGATGCCGAGGAATGGCGGTCGCTGGCAAGGCGCGCGAGGGAAGCCGCATCGAGGGGAGATGCGCCCCGCCGACGTCTGAGCCCCACCCCTGGCGTCCCTGATCTCCTCCGCATACACTCCTGCCCACCCAGAAGTCTCCCGGTCCCCTGAGCGTCTTCGCCGCCGCGGCATCCCTGTCCCGGCCCGCGGGGACGCAGTGAACGTTTTCAGCTATCGAGGACTCTAATCCGGCAGAGCTTCACGGTGCAGGCCATCCGGCAGGTCAGGAGATGATCGAGCCAGATCGCGCAGACGTCCCGGAGCTGGTGGCCCGGTGCCAGCGGGGAGACCACCTCGCCTTCGGCGAGCTGGTGCGCCGGGAGCAGCAGCGGGTCTGCCAGCTCGCCTACCGGATCCTGGGCAACAGCAGCGAGCTGGACGACGTGGTCCAGGAGGTGTTCATGGCGGTCTATCGCCGGCTCAGCACCTTCCGGGGCGAGGCCCACTTCTCCACCTGGGTGACCCGGATCGCGGTGAACGTCTGCCGGCGGACGCTCCGCAGACGGCGGTTCAGTCGTCTCCTGTTCGGGCCGGACCTGGAACGCGAGGACGCCGGCCGGCCGTTGCCGTTGACCGTCCTGGAGAGGGAGGAGGAGGCCCGGGCCCTGACCGGAGCCGTGGCGGACCTTCCCGAGAAGCTGCGCCTGGTGGTGATCCTGCGCTACTACGAGGAGCTGCCCTGCGAGGAGGTGGCCGCGGCCCTGGGCTGCAACGTCGGCACGGTCCGTTCGCGGCTGTTCAACGCCCGCCAGCAGCTCAAGGAGCGGATGCTGGCCTGGGAACAGGAGTAGAGAGCAGATGCGCTGCCCCGAGGCACGCCGGACCATGATTCCCTACCTGGACGGCGAGTTGCACCACCCGGAGATGCTCGACGCGCACCTGAGTACCTGCCCGCACTGCCGGCAGGAGCTGGAAGACCTGCGCCGCTCCTTCGCTGCCACGGTGCTGGCGGCCAGGGAACAGGAGGCGTGGGTGCATGCCCCACCGGATCTGATGGCGCGTCTGCAGCGGCGCCTCGATGAGATCGAGGAGTACTCCCACTGGATCGCCGTGGCGCGGGCATTGCGCTGGCTGGGCAGGCAAGAGCGCCTGGCGGTCTCCGGCTGTGTCCTGGCCCTGGTGCTGCTCAGTGTGCAATTGTCGTCCTACGTCCAGGTCGACCACGTCGAGGTGGACCGCGCGCCCGGCCGTTGGGGTCAGGAGACGCAGGTCCGGTTGCGGGTCGGCGAGCTGTTCGAGGTGACCTTGATGCGGCGGGTCGGCTGATCCCGACCTCCGCAAGGACAGACAGGTGGAGCCATGCAGAATCTGGATCGTGTCACCCGCCTCCTGGATCGAGTCGTCCTGTGGGCGCTCAAGACGGCCATCGTCACCCTGCTGCTGGCCTACGGGGCGCTCATCGTCGGCAGCCAGCTCAACGGCTTCCGGGTCGGCCGGCCGCGGGTGGCCGAGGCCTACGCCTTTGACCAATTGTCCTTCACCTGCGGCGAGACCGTGCTGCGGGCAACCGACGGCAACCTGGTGACGGCCCGCCGCCACGGCGAGCTGCGCAGCGCGATCCTCACCGGCGAGATCCAGGTGGAGTGGCCACCGTCCATCCGCCACTGGAACCTGCCACCGGTCATCCACCAGTTCCGCATGAACCTGCACCCGGACGACCTGCGACGCCTGGTGGCTGATCCCGGCCTGCGCCGGCTTCTGTCCGGGGAATCGGATGCCGTGCACCTGAAGGAGGAGGCCCTCGAGCTGTTCGACCGCGGGGCCGATCGGATTCCCTGGTTGATGCCGACCCTCGAGTTCTTCCGGCCACCGCCGCCCGGGGTCATGGACGCGGCCATCCTCGACCAGGAATGGGGCGGCCTGTGGACCCTGACGACCGGGGCCATGTCGCCGCCTCAGTGGACCCCCTCGCCGCTGGCCGAGAAGGGGGTGGTGGTCGGTGGCATCCTCCTGGTCGTGGGCGTGGTGCTGCTGGCCGTGGTCGCGGCGGCCGGGGTCCTCGGTACAGCCGTGCATGCCCTGAGCTGGGCCATCACCCTGGCCCGCACCCCCGGCAGCTTCCGCCAGGCTCCCCTGTTCCACGGCGTGGCGCTGCTGATCGTGCTGCTCGCGGGGGGTGCGCTCCTCGCGGTGATCCGGGCCCTGTGAAGACCGCCCCACCTGCGGAGGTAGAGTCATGAATTCGCGCCGGGGATTTTTGTTCGCCGTCGGCCTCGTCGTGCTGCTGGTCGCGCTGGTCTGGGTCGGCAGAGCCCCGCTGGCCATGCTATGGGTCATTCTCCACAGCGACCGCGAGAGCTACCCCGTGTCCTTCACGGCCGACGAGGTCTACACCGTGGAGGGACTCACCCTCAACCTCGAGCACTCCGCGATCACCGTGCCCTCCGGCATCCTGGTCCGGGGCACCACCACGGTGGGCACGACCGAGGTGATGGTGCTCGCGAACGGTGTCTGGCAGGTCCGCCAACCCGCGGCGTACCGCTGGGTCGACGTGGCCGGCCGCGACAGCACCAGCGCCCCGTTCAGCGAGCGCTTCACCAGCCTGTACCTGCGCATCCACCCGCGCTTCTACGACCGGCTGGTGGCCGGGGCCCGTCTGGTGCGGGTGCACAATGAGGAAGCCTTCGAGCGCGCCCGGCAGATCCGCCGGCACAAGTTCTGGAACTACTACCATATCAACGAGCAGGCCTTCGTGCCGTCGGCGGACGTCGGGGCGGTCGACCTTGAATCGGTCACCTGGGGACGGCTCCAGATCCGCGAGGAGATCCGGGCGCTCGGGGTGGGCGTCATGAAGGCCGAGGTGCGCCATTGGGACTACCAGGGTGATCCGCCGAGCTACATGGACTGACGGGGTCAGTTGAAGCAGCCGAGGGCGCTCCGTTTGTGCCGCAACGCCTCTTGAGGAGTGATCTGGTTATGGCAAGCCGACGACGCTGTACCCCTGGCCTTATGCTCTGCGTGACCTGGCTGCTGCTGGTGTGCGCGTGCGGCAGGACGGCAGGGCCTGGAGCGACGCCGATCCACTTGGTCACAGTCTCCGTGCCCAGGGCGATCGGTGACACCGCTAAGGTCCCGCTCTGCTCGCCGCCGGCCGGCATGCGGATCTCGCGGAGTACCTTTAGCCTGGACAGTTTGGTATGGAACAGTTCCTCGGAAACCCCGAGAATACCCTCAAAAGGCATCCTTTCAACCGAGGAGTTCCCTTTTGGTGATCCGATCGTCACCGCAGGCGATCCCATGTACCTGGCGTATCTCGACAAGGCGGCTCTCGACTCCTATAAAACTCGCCTATATCAGGGAGAAAAGCCCGAGAACCTAGAGAACCTGGCTGAGCGAGAGATCAGGCTCATCGTCGTACGCTTGAAGGACCGAGAGAGCGCTAAGCAGCTATGGACCCGCCTGTTGTCTAGCGTGACTCCTACAGTCACGTGTCTTGAGCCCGTCGAGCTCGATAGCGTGAGCTACTGCGAACTCACGATAGCTGACAGGGCGGCATGCTTCTGGATCCAGAACCTGTGGTTCACCTACATCGACGTACCTGTCCGAGCGGCTGGCGGCAGCCTCGAGCTAGCTGGAACTATCAGGGATCGCGTTCGCAAGCAGGTGGTGCAGCGCTACGCGTCCGAAGCCCGATGATAAACGCACTGAAAACAAGGGATTGGCAATGCTCTGGCATGTAGCTATAAAGGAGGTTCACGCTCATCTGCTCAGCTTGCGGTACTTTGTTGTCTCCATGATGTGCATCACATTCGCTGTATCTAGTATCGTGCTGGGAGGCTACCAGTACCGTAAGCAGATCGATACCAGCAAATCCTACCAGCTTGCGGGCGGTTGGCAAGGCCCTCCCACTCTCAACTTCGCTCGCCGACCGCCGGTGCTGGCGGTCTTCGGTGCCGGTCTGGATCCTGTTCTGGGCACGCATTTCATCTTGCGTGAGGGTGCGCGTGGTGGGCCGCAGATGGCTCTGGACCCGCAACTGGTCGACCCGGAACGGCTGTTTGGTGTGCTTGGCCCGTTTGATTTCGAGCAGGTCGTTGTTGTGCTCCTGAGCCTGGTGGCGCTACTCCTGGCTTACGACGCCATCGCCGGAGAGCGGGAGCAAGGTACGCTTGCGCTCGCGCTGGCTAATCCGCTTCCGCGCGACACGCTTTTGGCAGGCAAGGTGCTGGGCGGGTGCGCAGTGCTTCTGGTACCCCTGGCGTTGGGGGGCGGCCTCGGCTTGGGAGCAGCGAGTCTGCTGTTCGAGCTTCCCTGGGGTGCAGAGGAGGCGGTGCGAGCATTGGCCATATTCGTGCTCGCCGGCGTCTACCTTGGGCTTTTCTACGTGCTTGGTCTGGTCATCAGCGTTCGGTCCCGTTCCGCCGCAGCCTCCTTGGCGGTGTGCCTGCTGGCATGGGCAACCCTCGTGCTGGTGGTCCCTGGCCTATGCGGCATGGGAGCGCAGGCACTACGACGAACGCTCTCTATAGGGGAGCTGCAGAGCCGTCGTAATGCGTTCTGGCAGGAAGTCCACCAAGCGATGGGAGTGGCCTATAGCGAGGAGTTCCGACAAGCACGGAAGGCCGGCAGAGATCTGGATTATGACCGCCTGCGCAAAATCGATGACGTGCGCAGTCAGGAGGCAGCCACCCGGATTCAGGCCATGGAAGCAGACTACCGCACGAGAATGCAGGGCCAGATGGAACTAGTGCGCACCCTCGCGTGGGCAACACCGGTGCTGTCCTGTCGCTTCTCGCTGGACGCGCTGGCCCAAACGGGCTGGGCCGATCAGGTTCGCTTCCTGAGCACCATTCACCTGCTGGAGCTGAAGCCCAAGTCGGGCCAGCCCCCTCGTGCGCCTCTCGTAGAGAGTATGGCTGAGGCAGCAGGCGAAGTGGCGATGCTGGTCGCTACGTCCGTGCTGCTGTTCGCGGCCGCCTTCTGGTCGTTCCGTCGTTGCTCCGTGCAGTAGGATCCAGCGATCTTCTGCACCGGCGAGGAGAGCCGAATGATTTGGGTTATTGCTAGCAAAGAGATACGGGAGAGTTTCCATTCCCTGCGCTTCGCCATGGCCTTGCTTATGGTAGGCGTCCTTGGCTCGGTGACCGGCCATCAGCTAGTTGCTGCCCACCATGAGGCTCAAGCGGCTTACGCAGCGGACATGGCCGCCAGCGCCGAGAGCCTGCGCAGCATGAACCAGGTCGAGCAGATGCAGAACATCGGTCTGTCGGTTAACCGGCGGCCCGAGGTGCTCAAGGTGCTGTGCCATGGCATGGACGAGGCAATTCCCAGAAGCGTCACCGTGGGCACCTGGGTTCCGATGCAGACATCCACTGGACTGCTGCAGGATCAGCCCCTGGAACGCATGCTAGGCCAGGTGGATGGCACGTATTTCGTGTTGGTTGTATTAAGCGTCGTGGCCCTGCTGTTGTCCTATGATGCAATCTGTGGTGAGGGCGAGCAAGGTACCCTGCGGTTGATGCTCGTAGGCTCGGTAGCCAGAGATCAAGTCGTTATCGGCAAACTACTAGGCCGGTTGTGCGTGCTCCTCTGTCCTTTCGGCTGCTTCGTGCTCGTACTCCTGGCCTTTCTTAGCGTGTTGCCGGACGCTCACTTGGGCAGCGAGGAGGTAGCGCGCTTGCTGGTGTGGAGCTTCGTGTCACTGCTCTATCTCAGCTCGCTTCTAGCCATGGGCGTCTTGGTCTCTGTCCATGTACGGAACTCCTTCGAAAGCATCCTGCTACTGCTGCTGGCATGGAGTGTGCTCGTGTGGGGAGTTCCTCGGGCTAGCGGCATGGCGAGCATGGGGCGCGTCAGCACGCTCGGAGAGCTTGCTAGCGACAGAGACGAATGGATGCAAGCGCAAATCGAGCAGGCCGCTCGTGCGGTGGGCATGGATCCTAGTCGCCCGTCAAACGACCAACCCGCAGAAGCGAGGCAGCAGCTGCAAAATAGGCTGGAAGCGCTCAAGGGCGCGCTCCGCCAGTATGACTGGGATCAAACGGAGACCTTCCTGGCGGACATCGGGCAGCGTCTTCGCCTGCTGCAGCGGCTGACGGGGTGGTCTCCAGCTACCGCATACTTCTTTGCCTCCTCCGCTCTAGCTCGGACGGCCTGGGAAGACGAAGTTGGTTTCCTCCGAGCCCTGACTATATATCACCGATCCGTAAATGCGTTTTCCCAGAGGAAGAAGGAGGAGCGTAACGAGATCGGGCGTGCCCACGGCTTCGACCTCGATGTGATGGACGCCTTCGATTTCAAGACTGGCATGCCGGCCTTCGCGTATCCGACAAGGTCGCTGGCCCAAGCTTGCGAAGATCTGTTGCTCCACGTTCTGGTCCTCGTCCTCTGGAACGTGGTACTCTTCCTGGCGACCTACGTCAGCTTCCTGCGACGTGATGTGTGAGGGCATGTGTGCAACACTACAGGTAGGCAGGAGCAGCCAGGGCACGGCGCAAGCCAGGGACAGCCGGCCTCCCATCAATTCTTTTTCCCGGGGCAGCCACGCCTGATCGCTGCCCCAACAACTGGAGGAAGGATATGCTGGAGATCGAGAATCTGTCGAAGCATTACGGCGAGGTGAAGGCGGTGCAGGGGTTGACCCTGACCATCCAGCCCGGCGAGATCTTCACCATGCTGGGGGCCAACGGGGCGGGG
>JBAZUN010000317.1:0-7316 GCA_041661365.1 Candidatus Latescibacterota bacterium | reverse complement strand
GACCGCGCTGGTGTCGGCCGGCCGGGCCGGGTTCGGCATCGACGTCGGCTGCGGGGCCACCATCACCAGCTCGTACCGTCCGTCTTCGGCAGCGCCCAGCTCGTCCTCCTGGTCAGGCTCGCGACCGCCGCACCCGACCAGCCCCAGGACGGTCAGCCCGGCCAGCAGTAGCCTGGCACCGAAGAGATCCGGATTCGCTCGCATCACCGCTCAGTGCACGGCCCGCAGGGCCTCGTACTGGCCGCGCAGGGTGGCTTCGACGTCCTCGTCCGAATGGACGGCCGAGGGGAACATGCACTCGTACTGGGAAGGTGCCAGGTACACCCCACGCTCCAGACAGGCCCAGAAGTAGCGGCGGAAGCGCTCGGTGTCTGACCTGGACACACTGGCGTAGTCGTTGACCTCCCCCTCGGCGAAGAACAGACAGAGCATGGCCCCCACCTGGTTCACCGCGTACCGCAGCCCGAGGCGGCGGAGGTTCTCCCGCATCCCCTCGGCCAGGGCCGTGGAGATCCGCTCGAGGCGCTCGTACACCCCGGGCTCGGAGAGCATCCGAAGCTGCTCCAGCCCGGCGGTCATCGCCAGGGGGTTCCCCGACAGGGTTCCGGCCTGTGAGATCCGCATCCCCAGCGGCGACACCTGTTCCATGATCTCCCGCCGGCCGCCGTACGCCCCCACGGGCAGGCCGCCACCGACGATCTTGCCGAGGCAGGTCAGGTCCGGGGTGATCCCGAAACGGGCTTGGGCTCCGCCGGCCGCCACCCGGAAGCCGGTGATGACCTCGTCGAAGATCAGGACGATCCCCTCGTCCCGGGTGAGCTGGCGCAGCCGCTCGAGGAACCCCGGCCGCGGCAGCACGGTCCCCATGTTCCCGGCCACCGGCTCGACGATGACCGCGGCGATCTTCCCCGGGTTGCCGGCCACGGCCCGGGCCACGGCCTCGGCGTCGTTGTAGGGCAGGGTCAGAGTGTCGGCCGCCACCCCGGCCGGGATCCCGGGGCTGTCCGGCGCGCCCAGGGTCAGGGCCGAGGAGCCGGCCCTGATGAGGAAGCTGTCGCCGTGTCCGTGCCAGCACCCCTCGAACTTGATGATCTTGTCCCGGCCGGTGAACCCGCGGGCCACGCGGATCGCCGACATCGTCGCCTCGGTCCCCGAGTTCACCATCCGCACCATCTCGATGGAAGGGATCATGGCCACGACCTGCCGGGCCATCGCCACCTCCAGCTCGGTCGGGGCCCCGAAACTGGTCCCCCGCTCGCAGGCCTGCTGCAGGGCGCGGACCACCCGCGGATGGGCGTGGCCGAAGATCAGCGGCCCCCAGGAGCAGACGTAGTCGACGTACTCCCGGCCGTCGAGGTCGAAGAGACGGGAGCCGCGACCGTGGCTGATGAACCGCGGACCGCCGCCGACCGCCCCGAAGGCGCGGGCCGGGCTGTTGACCCCCCCGGGGATGTACCGCTGGGCCTCGATGAAGGCCTGCGCAGATCGATCGGACACGGTACCTCCTTCAGCGATCCCTTCGGCGACCCGCTTGCCCGGACCGGAGAGCCGGCCGTTATTCTGCGACGCCCGCCGGGAGAGCTCGATGGCCTACCTGTTGATGATCGACGACAATCCGCAGAGCCAGCGGTACCTGGAGCGGATCATCCGCCTCCGCAGCCGGCACGAGCTGGCCTTTGCCGCGAGCAGCCAGGAAGGGATCGAGTCGATGGTCGAGCGGCGGCCCGACCTGATCTTCCTGGATCTGTTCATCCCGGGGATGGACGGGTTCGAGCTGTTCCGCACCCTGCGCGAGCACCCGGCCACCCGCGAGATCCCGATCGTCATCCACACCCCGGTGCCCTTCGACCAGGTAACCCAACTCAAGCTGCGGCGCATCCAGGCCGACGGCGTGCTGGAGTTCCCGATCGAGGCCAGCGAGCTGCTCCACGTCATCAAGGCGGCCTTGGACCGCCGTGGCCGGGACGTGCGGCGCTGGGTTCCCCCGCCCGCCTGAAACCCTGACCTTCTTCGCTTTACTCTTCCTCCGGCTCCGGGGGCGGCTTGGTGATCAGGCTGGTGATCCGCACGGCCACCAAGTCGGTGACCACCACCACCTCGCCCAGGGCGAAGGTCCGGCCGTTGACGCGGATCTCGAACGACTCGCCGGCCAGCTTCTCCAGCTCGATGACGTCCTGCTCCTTGAGCTGGGTCAGCTCGCGGACGGTCATCTCCTTGCGGCCCAGCTCCACCGAGATGGTCACGGCCACGTTGTTCAGCCGACTCAGGCGGGGTTTGACCTTGGGAACCCCGGCCTCGAGCTGGGGGAACTGGACCAGGGAGATCTCCCCCTCGTCGGGCTGAACCGCCGCGTGGCCGCCCTCCTCCCAGGCCCGCAGGGCCTCGGCCACCCCCCCGTTGTCGGCCGCGCCGGACAGATCGGTCAGGTCCTCGTCGGCATCCGGATCATCGGTTTCCGCCATGGTCCATTCCCGCCTGACAGTCCGGTGAAGAGGTCGCTCAGTCGACCCGGGTGAGGTTGGGGAACTCCCTGGCGAAAATAACGCTGAACCCTCGACAGATCAACCCGTTAGCCGGCGCCGCCTACGCCGGGCAGCTTCGCTCCCCCGGTTCGGCTTGCAGCGGCCGCTACTCGATCTGCAGGAGCCCCGACTCAGGCAAGAGGTCCGGATGGCCGGACTCCACCTGGCCCAGGACGAAGACGGTTCGGTCCCGGCCGTTCAGGCTCACGGGCAAAGCCGCGAGCACCGAGACCGGGACTTGGTGCTGGCGCAGCATGGTCACGAGCCGTTGGGCGTCACCCACGACCAGCGCGGCCATCCCCCCCTCGGCCAGACAGCGAAGGTACTCGCGCACCTCGGCCAGGCGCGGATCACCGGCCAGACCGAGGATGCAACTCACCGAGCCGTCCTGAAGGGGCAGGTGCTCTCCGAGCGCCAGCAGCCGCGGAGGTTCTGCCGGGACTACCGAGCCGGCCGGCTGTCGGACCGGCGGGTCGTCGAAGCCGAGAAGGAGCCGGGGACCGAAGGCGGTCGCCAACTCCCTGAGCCAGCGTCGACCGCCGCGGACCACCAGCACCGCGTCCTCGGGGCCGATCCCGCTCAGGCGGCCGAGGCAGTAGGCCAGCGGCTCCCCGTCACGCGTCAATGAAGAGGGCAGATGAAGCCCGAGGTGGGCCCGGCGGCCCTCGACCTGAAGCTGCAGGTGCATGGCCGTGGCCACCGGGCGGCGCCGCAGTCCAGCGCGACCGAACGCCTCCTCGACGGCCCGGGTCAGGTCGGCCGCGGTGAACCGGTGCGGTCCCTGCACCGTGGCGTTGAGCTGGAAGGAGGACGGCTCGGCATCCGGCTGCAGGGCGACCAGCAGACGACCGGCCGCGGTCAGGGAGAGGCCGGCCAGGGCCGCGGCGATCCGCTCGAGGCCGGGCCGTCCGACGGTGATCCCGTCGATCTCGGCCAGCAGGGCGTAGAGGCCGCGGGCCGAGCGCACCTCGAGCAGGTGCCGCGGCGACCGCTGGTAGGAGAAGGAGACCCTTCCCTGCCGCCGCCCGCGCTGGACGCGGATCGCCTCGATACCGGGCAGACGCTCGACCAGCTCGTCGGCCACCACCGGCTCCAGCCCGGGGATGGTCGTGGCGTAGAAAGCGAAGAGCCGGGTACCGGCCGCGGCGTCGGCGCTCACCGATCGGTCGGGTCGGTCGGGGCCGGGTCGATGCGAACCAGTCCGTGGCATTGCGGATCCAGGCCGGTGACCAGGGCATCGCGCACCTGGGCCGCGTCGAGCCGTTCGTGCGCGGCGATGAGGTCGAACGGATGGGCACCGCAACTGACCGCGGCGTGCATGAGCTGGATCCCGGCCTCGACCTGGTCGAGCCCCTGGACCAGGTGGCCGTAGGCCTTGCCCCGGGCCCGCTCGAACTGGGCCTCGATCACGCCGCTCTGCCGGGCCCGCCGCAGCTCGTCGAGGACGGCCCGCTGCAGCTCGTCCGGCCAGCGGGAATCGCCGCCGATCAGCGAGAAGGAGAACCAGGGCTCGACGTTGACCTCGAACCCGAACGATCCCGAGTCGACCAGCCCCTCGGCGTAGCGGCGGCAGTAGAAGGCGCTGGCCGCGCCGAAGAGGATGTCCAGGGCCAGCTCGAGGGCCAGCTCCCGCGCCAGCATGGCCGTGCCGCGGAGCCCGGCCCGGGGATCGGCAAAGGCCAGGGACCGGTGCGGCAGGACCACCGGCAGGACCGAGTGCCGGCTGGCCGGCCGGCCGCCGCGGACGAGGTGACGGATCGGCCTGGTCTTGCCGCCGCCGGAGCCGTCCGGACCGATACCACGGCGTCGGAGTCCGGCCTCGACCACGCTGGCCACGGCCTCGGCCGCCACGTCGCCGCAGACGAACAGGGCCATGTTCCCCGGGTGGTAGAAGGCCCGATGGCATCGCGCCAGGACGGCCCGGTCGAGGCGCTTGACGCTCTCGATCGTGCCGGCGATGTCCGTGGCCAGGGGGTGGCCCGGATATAACGCGTCGACGGCCTGGAAGTAGCTCACCCATTCGAGGTTGTCGCCGTAGAGCTCGATCTCGCGGACGATGATCTCCCGCTCCCGGGCCACCCCCGGCACGGTCAGGTACGGCTCGAACACCAGCTCGAGGAGCAGGTCGAGGGCCTCGTCGAGGTGGTCCGTGCCCGAGCACTGGTACCCGGTATGGGTGTAGGTGGTGTTGGCGTCCGCCTCGACCCCCAGCTCGGCGAACCGCTCGGTGATGTCCCCCTGCCGCTTGAGGAACATCCGGTGCTCGAGGAAGTGGGCCGCGCCCGGCGGCAGGGGTAGGGCCGGCTCGCCCGCGGTCGCCGGCACCCGCTGGTCCATGGAGCCGAACCCCACGGCCAGCAAGGCGCTCTTCTGGCGAAAGCCGGGCTTGCTCAGCACGTAGAGGGGCAGACCGCCGGTCAACCGGCCGCACCAGCAGGAATCCCCCAGCCGCGTCACGGTGCGACCTCTCACGGCCGTGTCCCCTTGAGAAAATAGACCGTGTCCAGGGTCACGCTCATCGCGGCCTCGGCGACCTGGCTCCGGGTGACCGCGGCGAGGTCGCGCCGCAACCGGTCCCGGTCGGCAGAGGCGCCCCCCAACTGCTGCCGGTAGCAGAACCGGGCCAGGCCGGGCCGGTCGTCGTCCAAGGCGGTCAGCCGTCCGGCCAGGAGGGACTTGGCATTCTCCAACTCAGCGGCGGCCATCCGGCCTTGGGCCAGGTCGAGCCGCTGCGCCTCGACGCTGGCCAGCACCGGCTCCAGATCGGCCTCCTCCACCCCGGCCGAGACGAAGAGCAGGCCGCAGAGCGGCTCGAGGTGGGAGCCGATGTAGTAGCAGAGCCCGGCCTGCTCGCGCACCTTCCGGAAGAGCCGCGAGCTGGTGTCGCCGCCCCACGTCAGGTTGAAGAGGGACAGGGCGGCATAGCATGGGTCGCCCAGGCGGATCCCGGTGCGGAAGCCGAGGACCAGGCGGCCCTGGCTGACCTCCTGGGATTCGATCACCCGGCGAGGCCGCCGACGCCGGCGCCCGGGGCGAACCGGGGTCTGCTCAGGCGGGGTCAACTGCCGTTTCCAGTCGACGAACCGCTCCAGGCGCCCGGGCAGATCGTCGTCGACGCGGCCGCTGACGAACAGGTCGATCGGGCTGGTCGCCAGCAGGGCGCGGTGGAACCGCCGGAGTCCCGGAGCGCGGATCGCGGCCAGGTCGGCGGGATCCCCCAGCGAGGAGAGCCCGAACGGCTCGCCGCCGCACATCACCTCGATGCAGCGGCGCTGGGCATAGGCCAGCTTGTCGTTGTACAGGCTGGCGATCTGCTGCCTGAGGGCCGCCTTTTCCTGGCGCAGGTAGTCGCGCCGGAAGCCGTTCCCCTCCTCGGCCGGCTCGCCGAGGAGCTCGTGAAGGAGCTCCAGGCCGGGGCCGAGCAGGTCCCTTCCCTGCCGGCGGGCGTAGCGGGGGTCGAGGACCTGGAGGAAGAGATGGAGGAGCTGCCGGTCGCCGAGCTGGTCGACCTCGGCCCCGAGCAAGGCACCGTCCAGCTCGTCGACGGCCCGACCCAGGCGGGCCAGGTCAGGGTACCGCCGGGTGCCGCGCTCGAGCAGCCGGCTGATCAGGGCCACCCGGGTGCAGTCGCCCGGCCGCATCCGGGCACTGGTGAAGAGGTCGACTCGGAGGCTCTTGAAGCGGGACGAGGGGTTGAGGTGCAGACAGATTCCGGGTCCGAGTGGCAAGCGGGTGAAGTCGCCCCCGGCAAGGCTCATCTGGTCGTGGGCATGGTCATAGGAGCCGCTTGCGGAACTCGCCCAACTGGTAGAAGGCCACATGGGCGAAGTCGGCGAACCCCGGGCGGAGCCGGTACCGGTCCTCGTCCTGGACCACGAAGTAGTTCCGCCAGAGCCCCTCCAGCACCATCTCGAGGAAGGTCTGCGAATGCCTGGCCGCCTTGGCGATGAACGGCGACCGCTCCTGGCGCTGGTGCAGCTCCTCCCAGGTGAACCAGCGGTCCAGCTCGGGCTGGACCTCGTCGTCGAAGAAAAGGTAGAGGACGCTGACCTGCTGGGGGAAGAGGTAGCGGACGATGTCCTGCTGCAACACCCACAGTCCGCCGAAGCGGCGGCTGGCCCGCTCGTAGTCGACCAGCTCGACGAACTCCTCGCGCTGGACCGCGAAGTCGGCCGGCGGCACGAACAGCGGCTTCTCGTCGGTGTACCCCTCCATGAAGGCTTCCACCAGACGGTCGGCCTCGGCCCCGGTGTAGCAGAAGTCCAGCTTGGGCACCGCGCCGGCCACGGCCTGGGGCCGCACGTAGAACTTGTGGTTCTCGTACCGGCCGACCTCCTGCTGCAGATGGCGCCGCACCTTCTCGATCCGGTTGCGGTGGGCGCTGTGGTACAGGCCGTCCTCGCGCAGGTACTGGACCACGGTCTGGTACACGATGCACTGGCCGACCTCGAGCAGGTCGCGCTCCCGGCTGAGGAAGGAGCACTCGATCCCCTCGAAGGCCTCGGCAAAGGCCTGGCGGATCGATTCCCGCTCGGCGGCCCGCTGATCGGCCTTGGAGAAACGCACGGTCAGCCGGTCGATCGGCCCGGAGACCAGGCCCCGCCGCTGGGCCTCGTGGAACAGCTCGAAGGCGTTGTTGATCAGCTCCTTCTGGCTCTCCTCGCCGAAGGTCAACCGGCCGATCTCCAGCCGCGTGGCAACGCCGATCCCCTGGATGTCGGTCTGCAGCCGGGCCCGGCCGCCGTGGCTGCCCAGCATCCAGGTGGAGCGGGAGTAGGTCTTGGCCAGCTCGTC
>JBAZUN010000316.1:0-7318 GCA_041661365.1 Candidatus Latescibacterota bacterium | reverse complement strand
GGGCGCGGGAGGTGATCCGGCAGGTGTGCGAGGCGCGGGAGATCACGATCATCAAGGGGGTGGTGTCGCGGGACCACGTGCATGTGTATGTGGGGGCGCCGCCGCAACTAGCGCCGGCGCAGATGATGCAATGGATCAAGGGGCGGAGCTCGCGGCGGCTGCAGCAGGAATTTGCCGAACTGCGGCGGCGGTATTGGGGTCAGCACCTGTGGGCGCGGGGGTACTTCTGCGCTACCTCGGGCACGGTGACCGACGAGATGATCCGGGAGTATGTGGAGCGGCACCAGGGCGGGGGACCAGACGCGGATTTCCGGGTAGAGGTGCCCGAGTGAGCGCAGCCGGCTTTAGCCGGAACCACTTCGGCTTTCAGCCGTCGCCCACGCTACCGGCTTTAGTCGGTAGTGGTTGACTCGAGCGGCACGGGGAACGACGGCACAATCGTGGGCAAGGTCAACGCTATCGCCGGGCCGGTCGGACAGGCGCTCTACTTCGACGGGTCGAGCTACATCCAGGCCGCGGCGGACAGCATGCCCAGCGGCGATGGGGAGAGGACCCTCGCCCTGTGGACCCGACTGGACGAGATGACCACGGAAGAGGCGCTCTTCGCCGGCTATGGCCAGGTCGGCAGCAGCGAAGGTGCCTTCCTGCTCGGGGCGAACCGCCGGGACGGGCAGGTGCTGCCCTTCTTCTCGCCGGGGAAAGGAGGCATCGGGTGCTCTTCGTGTTTCGATGTCTGGGGAATCCCCTCGATGAAGCTGGGCCAGTGGTACCATATGGCCGTGACCATGACGCCCAGATCCACTACCCTCTACATCGATGGGGTGGAGGTGAGAAGGGGTATCCTGACGATCAGTACCGTGGCGGGGACGGCCTTCTGCCTGGGTGGTCTTCCTGAACCACTGGGTGCTGACCGGCGCTTCAAGGGCGCGCTCGATGAGGTGCGCGTGTACAATCGAGCCCTTTCGGCCGTAGAAGTCCAGCAGCTCTTCGCCCAAGGCCAAATTCCCGGTGGCGCCGTTGTACCCGACTCCACCGCCACCGGCGCCGCGACGCCGGTCCTGGTGATCTCGCCCAAGCAACTGCAACTAGACGGCGTGCCCAAGGGATCGGCGCTATCGCTGACCAATGGTGGCACCGGGACACTTGACTGGACCATCTCAGAAACGACGGACTGGCTCTCGGTGCGCGGGCCCACGGGCAGCACCGACCAGGGAACGCTCTCCGGTTCAGGGCCGATCTCCTTGACCCTGCGCACCACAGGGATAGGGTTGGCACCAGGTTTCTACGAAGCGACTGTCCGCATCCGCTCGAACGGTGGCAACGCCGACCTAGTCGTGCAGATGGTGGTGGCCAACATCCCTGAACAGAGCGCGGAGGGCGACGCGCCCCAAGGCACCTGGTCGACCCCGTTCGCCGTCCCAGTGGCTGACGTCCTGTCGGTGCCACTCGACCAGGTCATGAGCGTGCTGAGCGCGCAGGAGAAGGTCCGCCTGACCAGCGTCCGCGTGGTCGCGGTCACCAGCAACCTCGCCGTGTACGTAGCCGGTGAGAGCCCCTACAACGATCCACCATCGGGGGAGAGCCGGGTCGAGACGCGTGTCTGGCGCAGCGACGACGAGGGGACCACCTGGCGACTGCTGGTGACCAGCCAGCCCCGCTCGCGCTGCAGCTACGACGCCAGGTTCTACGCCGCCGCGCTGCACCCGGACGGTCAGCGGGTGTTCCTGGCCTTCAGTGAGGTCATCTACCTCGACGAGAGGGGCATCAGCCGACCGCCCGAAGTCAGGGGGGCAACGGCCCTGCACGTCTCGTCCGACGGTCGCTATCTCTACGTGGCCATGCAGGACCTGAACGCCGCCTGCAACTGGGAGACCCCATCCTCGCAGCGGGTCTCCTATGCGGGGGTGTACCGGATGAGTCTGAGCGCCTCACCCGTCTGGGAGGCCGTGACCGACGAGCACGTGGCGTACATCCAGCCGGTGACCCGGATCGGCAGCGACCCGGCCGACGATGCCGTCGTCTACTATGGTAACGCGAATGTCGTCTACCGGGTCCGGATCACCTCGGCCGACGACCTGGGGTGGCGCCTGGTGGCGGCGGCCGATGTCCCTGGCCACGTCACTCGCGCCGGGCAACTGGCCAAGGCCCAGGACTGCGTGCGCGTGCTGCCGTCCTACGCCCAGGGCTGGGTGCCGCTCGATCCCGATATACGCTACCGGTGGGTGGGCTACCTCTTCGGGTACGAGGGGGTGGCGTACGCGAAGTATTCGGGCGAGCTGACTCACATGGTCTTCACCGGGGCCATGGGGACACGGGATGCCGGCGTCTCCTGGTCGAACCAGGTCAACGTCTCCGAGCCGGGGGGCGCCGACGCGCTCGGATCGCTCAGCCGGCCGAATTTCGGCCTTGCGGGCAGTGTGGGACTCTGGAACGTGGACCCCGTCGATCCCATGACCATCTACACGACCGTGGGGGGGCGGGACCTGGTGTACCAGTCCCACGACCACGGCGCCAACTGGACCGCGCTGGGTCAGGGCCTGCCGGCGGCCCCGGCCATCTGGGGCGTGGGCGTCGATTCTCTCGGTACCCTCTACATCCGGGCCAGGACCGACAGCGCCTACGTACGGCGCGTCGCCTGGCGGGTGGCGCGGATCGGGGCGGTCACGGCCACGCCGGTCGTGGGCCGAGGGGACACGGTGCGCATCACGGCCCGGGTCGATCCGTGGCCCGACTCGGGGATCGGTCTGCCGCCGGCCTTGCAGGTCACCGGCGTGCTCGAACCCGAGTTCGGCTCGTGGGGGCAGCCGCTGCGCACCCTTGCCATGCGCGACGACGGCGTGGTCCCCGACTCGGTGGCCGGTGACCGGGTCTGGTCGGGCCTGCTGCCGATCGAGGTCGACCGTCCGTATGGCACCTATGGCGTGGTGGTGGCCGCGGCCCTGCCCGATTCCCCCGCCACCCGGGCCAGCCGCCGGGCCAACTACCTGGTGGTGCCACGGGGTTCGTTCCCGGTCTATGGTGACGGGCCCGTCGCCGGCTGGCGCTGCGAGGGCTCGTCGGCCGATCTGCTGTCGGGCACGCACGTGCACAGCGGGACCGTGGCGCTCCTCCTGAAGGGTGAGGTGACCTGCACCTGGGAAGGCGAGCCGATCGCCCCGTATGCGCGGCAACTGCAGTTGTGGGCGTACCGCGAATCCGGTACCGAAGCGCTCAGGATCAACAACCTCACGCAGCCGGGCCAGGCGCCGACGGTTTCCCCCGGCCAGTGGGTGCAGATCAGTGTGCCGGCGGAAGCCTTGATTGACGGACCTGCCGTGATCACCGCCCTGCGGTTCCTCACCACCACCCCGGTGTGGCTGGAGGACATCCGGATCACCTCGTCCCTGCCGGACCAGACCGGCGAGGGCTCCACGGCCGTCACCGATGCTGCCGCGGCAGCGTTGCCCCGTAAACCAGAGCTACTGCCAGCCTACCCCAACCCCTTCAACCCGAGCACGACGATCGAATACGAGCTGGCCGTGGCCGGGGACGTCTCCCTGGCGATCTACGACCTGGCCGGACAGCGCGTACGGATCCTGGCGCAGGGCGCACAGGATGCCGGCCGCCATCAGGTCGTGTGGGACGGCCGGAGTGAGGCCGGGAAGGCCGTTGCCAGCGGCGTGTACCTGTGCACCTTGAAGGCGGGTGCATACCAGCGCACGCGCAAGCTGGCTCTGGTGCGGTAGGCGCCCGCCTGGCGGCGCGGTCAGTTCGCCGAACGGGTAATCTGGCTTGTGGGAACTGCACAGCGAAAGGAGAGGGAGGGCTTGGGGCTCCGCCACTGGCTGGGAACCCGGCTCGTACCCGTGAAAATCTGCGACGCGAACCCTACGATGATCGTGATGTCGCATGTGCCCCTCAGATGGTTGTGGTACGGGGCGGTCGGGGCGCTGTGCTATCTGGGCCCACGGTCGGCGACGGCCGAGAGCGTATACGAGGCGGATGGTCCGTGCGGCGGAGCGAGCCTCGGGTACCAGGGGTATGTCTGGGGTGTGGACGTGAATGGCCAGCCAGCCATACCAAGCAGCAGGGACAGCATCACCATCTCGGTGACAGGAGAGTTCCCAAGCTCGGGATACCAGTTCACCCGGAGGCAAATCCGGGACGTGGGCGACACCGTGCATGTCGACATCGCGATCGCGTTCTCGGGCGGCGTTCAAACGACCATGGTGATCCCGTGGCGGGTGAGTGCCTGTCTGCCACCACGGGCGCCAGGTCAACTGACGGTGTCGGTCACGGTGGCGCGCGAGACTCTGATGGGCACCGTAGCTACTGCGACCCGTGAGGCCCGCATTGGGGTAGTGCCCGTGGGCGGCCAGCCGGCCTTGGTGGGGATTGCCTGGACGGGGGTGGCCCCGCCAGGGCAGGTGCTGGGGGCAGGCCGCACTGGCAGCCGATTGGATGTGGCCGTGCTGCCGACCGACCAATGGGACGGCACGCTGACTAGGCTGCGGTTGAGCTACGACCCGGCGGCGCTGGCGGTGACCGACTCGGTATCGACCGTCGCGGCCGGGTGTGCGGCTCGCGTGGCGGTGTCACCCCCTGGTCAGGCCAGCCTGGAGGTGGAGTGTGCCTCATGGCAGAGCGGCGCGCCCATGGCGACGCTTGACGTCGAAGTCCTGAGCGGATTCCGCGACTGGACGGACATCAAGCTGGACACCGTCAATACCAATGACAAGGATGCCCAACCAGGAACGGTCCTGCGCCTGCTGGAGGGCTCGGTCGACACGGGTCTGCTCATGGACTTCGACGGCAGCGGGGCCGTCGACTTCGACGACTTCTTTATGTTTGCGGATCGCTTCGGGTCCACGAACACCTTCTACGACTTCGACGGCGACGGGCGGGTTGACCTAGACGATTTCTTTCTCTTCGCCGACAGCTTCGGCAAATCGACCAACTACTGACGCGCTGTCGTGCCCGCGACGCCGGGCAGCCCTGCAGAGCTACGACAGTGGCCGTGAGCCGCTGGCTCGAGCAGTTCGCGTGCCGGGCTCCGGTCGGATCCGGGCCGTTCCTGCTGGCCGGCGGCGGTACCTTGGTCATGGTGCTGGCCACCGTGGGATACCAGTGCGTCCGGGCTGTCCGGGCCAACCCCGTGGACGAGTTGCGGAGCGACCAGGGCGACTCTCCCCCGGGCGCCTGACCGTCCCCCGGAACCGGACGGCCATTGTCCGGATCCGCACACCTCCTGCCCCCGTCCGCCGTCTCGCCGACCTGCCGCTCGCCTGATCGGCGGTGGCACGTCCTTTGCCAGGGCTACCAGCGACCAGCCGCTGCCCGTCTGGTCGGCCGCCAGGAGCCCGCGATGGACCGCCCCCTCGACCCCCGCCTCTCTCGGCTGCGCCGGATTCGGTCCGTCGGCCTGGCCCTGGCCGGCCTGGCCGTGACCATCGGCCTGCTCGTCTGGCTGCCAGGATGGATCAAGCCTTCGCTGCACCGCGACCGGATCCGCACGGCGCGGGTGGACCGCGGCCCGGTGGAGGCGACCCTGACGGCCTCCGGGACCGTGGTCCCCGAGGTCGAACAGGTGATCGTCAGCCCGATCTCCAGCCGGGTGCTGCGCGTCCTGCAGCGGCCCGGAGCCTTGCTGGCGGTCGGACAGCCGATCCTCGAGCTGGACCTGAGCGAAGCAGAGTCGGCGGTCGCACGGTTCACCGACGAGCTGGCCCTCAAGGAGAACCAGCAGCGGCAGATGTCCCTGGACCTGGAGCATCGGCTCAAGCAGGTGGCGACCCGGCAGCGGCTCAAGGAGCTGGAGGTCAAGCAGCTCGCGGCGCGGCTGACCCAGAGCCGGCAGCTCGTGGGACTGGGCGCGGTCTCGCAGGAGCAGGTGCGTGAGGACGAGCTGGCCTGGGAGCGGGCCCAGATCGAGCAGGAGCAACTGGCTCAGGAGGCCGAGGACGACCGGGCCGCGACCCGGACTCGCATCGACGGGATCGCCGTGGAGATGCGGATCCAGGAACAGGAACGGGAGGAGGCCAGGCGCCGACTGGAGCGGGCCGAGATCCGGGCCGACCGGGCCGGGGTGGTCACCTGGGTGGTCAGCGAGGAGGGGGCCTCGATCGGTCAGGGCGAGGTGGTCGCGAGGGTGGCCGACCTGCGCTCCTTCCGCATCGACGCGACCGCGGCCGAGATCCACGCCGGCCGGCTGAGCCGCGGGATGGTGGCTCGGGTGCGGGCCAGCGACCAGCGCCTGTTGCCGGCCACGGTGAATCAGGTGATGCCCACGGTGGAGAATGCCACCGTGCGGCTGGACGTGCGGCTTGACGACCCGGCCGGCTCGGGCCTGCGGTGCAACCAGCGGGTCGAGGTCTACCTGGTTACCGCCCGCAAGGAAGAGGTGCTGCGGCTGGCCAAGGGACCGTTCGTCAGCGGCGGCGAGGGGAGTCACCAGGTCTTCGTCGTGCGCGGCTCGACCGCGTTTCGCACCGAGGTGCGGCTGGGCCTGTCCGGGGTGGAGCAGTACGAGGTGACCGAGGGCTTGGTCGAAGGCGATGAGGTGGTGATCTCGGAGGTCAAGGACTATCTGCACCTGGCGGAGGTCAAGATCGAGTGAAGGAGGTCGGCATGGTCGAGTTGGATGGGGTGGAGAAGGTTTACCGCACAGACCGGCTGGAGACCCTGGCCCTGAGCCAGATCAACCTGTCCGTGGGAGACGGGGAATTCGTTGCCGTGATGGGGCCGTCGGGGTGCGGCAAGAGCACCCTGCTCAACGTCATGGGGCTGCTCGACGGCCCCACGGCGGGGACCATCCGCCTGCGCGGGGAGGAGGTTAGCGGCTGGGGTGACCGAGCCTTGTCCCGACTGCGCAACGAGCAGATCGGGTTCATCTTCCAGTCCTTCCATCTGATCGCCGACCTGCGGGTGGTCGACAACGTCGAGATCCCGCTTCTGTACCGCCGCGGGCTCTCGAGCCGGCAGCGGCGGCGGCTAGCCCTCGAGGCCTTGGAGCGGGTCGGCCTGACCTCGAGGGTCCACCACTTCCCGTCCCAGCTCTCGGGTGGCCAGCAGCAGCGGGTGGCGGTCGCCCGGGCCATCGTCGGCAAGCCGAGCCTCCTTCTGGCCGACGAGCCGACCGGGAACCTCGACAGCCAGATGGGCAGCGAAATCGTCAGCCTGCTCGAGGAGCTGCACCAAGGCGGGACCACCGTGGTCATGGTCACCCACGATACGAAGCTGGCCGAGCGGACCGGGCGGATCATCCGGTTGTTCGACGGCAGACAGGTGAACTGACCATGCTCAGACACTATCTACGGACCGCGCTGGCGGTCTATGCCCG
>JBAZUN010000315.1:0-7327 GCA_041661365.1 Candidatus Latescibacterota bacterium | reverse complement strand
CATCCTGCGCGAGCACGGGGTGCCCGATTCCCTGGCCGTGCTCGCCTTCATCGAGTCGGCCTTCAACCCGGAGGCCCGGTCCAAGGCCGGTGCCGTGGGCCTGTGGCAGATCACCCGTCCCGCGGCCGTGCGGCTGCTGCGGATGGACCGCCACGTCGACGAGCGGCGCGACCCGCTCAAGGCCACGGCCGCGGCAGCCCGCATCCTCAAGCAGAACTACGAGGCCCTCGGTCACTGGCCCCTGGCCATCACCGCGTATAACCACGGCGCGGCCGGCATCGCCCGTGGGGTCCGCGAGGTCGGCTCCCAAGACCTGACCGCGCTGATCGATCGGTACCGGGGGAAGGCCTTTGGTTTTGCCGGGAAGAACTTCTACGCCGAGTTCCTCGCCGCCCTGGAGGTGATCCCCCGGTCGGCCCTCTACTTCGGCGACCAGGCTCCCTCCGCGGTCCCGCCCCCCGCCGTGGCCGACCAGGCCGAGGGGGCGCTGCCGCCGCCGGTGGCCCAACTGGGGCCGAACGCGCCCAACCCCTTCAATAGCGCCACCACCATCGCCTACGTGCTCGAGAAGGCGCGGCTGGTTCAGGTGGACATCTACGACGCGGCCGGCCGGCGGATCCGCAACCTGGTGCAGCAGGTGCAGGGCCCGGGGGCCTTCCTGGTGGCCTGGGACGGCACCACCGACGCCGGGACCCCGGTGACCAGCGGCATCTACTTCACCCGGCTGCAGGCCGGCACCTGGTCCGCCTTCCGCAAGCTGACCCTGTTGAGGTAGGTTGCCGCAATGCTTTTATTATATGGCTCGCAAGTAGATCACCGGGAATGGCCCGTGGGTGGTGCGGCCAGGGCGAGCACGGTGGCGGCTGCCTGGCCGGTCGTGGGAGTGGTTTGTGTCCGATAACGTGATCAGCCTCGTCGTCGAGTCCGGGCCCTTTGCCCAGACGGTGTTGTTCCTTCTCCTGTTCTTCTCGGTGTTCTCCTGGGCGATCGTCGGTCAGAAGGTGGCGGACTTCCGCCGGGCTGCCGAGCAGTCGGCTGCCTTCCTCGAGCTGTTCCGCTCCGGGGTTGAGCACGGCCAGGTCTACCGGCAGTGCAAGTCGATGCGGGGCTCTCCGGTCTGCGGGCTGTTCTGCGCGGCCCATGAGTTCCTCTCCGGGTACGCCAAGCGCCAGGGCGCCTGGCGGGGGCAGCGCGAGGATCTGTGGAAGCTCCTCGAGGGGATGGTCGGCGAGCAGGTCGCCCGGATGGAGCGGCACCTGGGCTTCCTGGCCACCGTGGCCAACGTCAGCCCCTTCATCGGGCTGCTGGGCACGGTCTGGGGGATCATGGACGCCTTCCGCAACATCGGTCAGCAAGGCTCGGCAAACCTGGCCGTGGTGGCGCCCGGGATCGCGGCGGCCCTGATCGCCACGGCCGCCGGCCTGGGCGCGGCCATCCCGGCCGTGATGGCCTATAACTATTTCCTGGCGCGGTCCGACGCGGTACAGCGGGAGGTCGAGCGCTTCGCGGCCGAGCTGGCGGCCGTGCTGGCCGGCGAAGGCTAGGTCCTGTCCGGATGATGGCGGGTCGTCGTCGGCGCCGGCGGGGAGCGCTCTCCGAGATCAACGTGACGCCCCTGGTGGACGTCATGCTGGTGCTGCTGATCATCTTCATGGTCACGGCCCCGGCCCTGTTCCAGGATCTGTCGGTGAGCCTGCCCAAGGCGACCGTGGGGCAGGCCGAGGAGGGGGAAGGGATTACCGTCACCCTCACCCACGACAGCCAGGTGCAGATCGACCAGGAGCGGGTCAGCTACGCCGACTTCAGCAACCGGTTCGCCGCGGCGCGGATGCGCAAGCCGGACCGGCGGGTTTTCCTGCGCGCCGATGAACGGGTGCCGTACGGCAAGGTGATCGAGGCGGTCGGGCTGATGAAGGCCGCCGGGGTGGAGCAGGTGGGACTGGTGGTCGAGATCGTCAACACCAGCGCTAGACCTAAGAAACGATGAAACGAGCCGTGATCCTCTCGGTCGTCGGCCACCTGGCGGCCATCGGGGGGGTGATGGCCGTGGCCCACGAGCAGCCCCGTCTCCTGCCGGGCAAGGTCTACACCTACACCACCGTCGACCTCGTTGCCGCCCCTGGCGGGCCGCGCTCCGGTGCCGGTGGGGCCGCGCGCAAAGCACCGCCGGTGGAGACCAGCAAGCTCAAGGCCCGCAGCGGGATCAAGGTCGACAGCGCGCCTTCGAGCGAGAAGAGCGCCCCGCGGGGGGTCAAGAAGCCCAAGGCCGCGATCGAGAAGCCGGCCACGCCAGCCAAGGGTGGGGGCTCGGGGATCGGCAAGGAAGGGAGCGGCGGGCTGAGGATCGACGGAGAGGCGTTTCCCTACCAGGGGTACCTCGACACCCTGACCGCGCTGATCAAAGAGAAGTGGGACCAGCGGATGATCGCGGACGCCGGGCAGGCCCTCAAGGCCACGGTGTTCTTCTCCCTGGACCGGGACGGCACGGTGCTGGAATGCCGGGTCGAGGCGCCGTCCGGAACCTTTGAGTTCGACGATGCGGCGCGCAAGGCGGTGTTCCAAGCCAGCCCGGTGAATCCCCTCCCCAGCGGGTTCAAGGGGACCGGGTTGGGGGTGCACCTCGACTTCTACGGCGAATGAGACCAGCGGCGCTTGGATCCCGGCTGGACGGCCGGGGCCGAGCTTGAAAAGGCCGCGCAAGGGAGGACAGGCGAGGACCGTGCGGATCTCCAGGACCGGTTGGCTGGTACCCATCCTGCTGTGCCTTATCCTTCCCGCGCCGGGGGCTGCCCAGTCCAAGAAGCAGGCCGGGGCCGCCGCCGACAGCGCGGCCGCGATGCCGGAGGTCTTCCTCAGCATCAAGGGCCGTACCCGGCAGACCCCGGTGGCGCTCCTTCCCTTCACGGCCGACCCGACGGATGCCGAGCTGGTGCAGGCCGCCGGGGTGTTCAACGCCGTCCTGACCCAGGACCTGCGGAACGCGGTCCACTTCGAGGTGGTGACCGACACGGTCCGGGCCGACAGCGGCGGCTGGGGTCCGGTGCTCGATCGCTGGTCGTCCGCCGGAGCCCGGGCCCTGGTCCGCGGCACGGTTCAGCGCCGGGCCGAACTGGTCGAGGTCTTCGCCGCGGTCTACCGGCTGCCCGATCGTCGGCTGCTGGTGGCCAAGCCGTACGCCGCGGCCCCGGCCCAGGTGCGGCTGGCCGCCCACCGGGTCAGCGACGACATCGTCCTGGCCCTGACCGGCCAACGGGGGGTGGCCCAGACCCAGATCGCCTATGTCGACCGGTTCCGCGGGAGCAAGGAGATCTTCGTCATGGACTACGACGGCCAGTTCCCGCGGCCGTTGACCAGCGACCAGACCATCGATCTTTCCCCGGCCTGGGCCCCGGACGGCCGGCGGCTGGTCTACTCCTCCCTGAACCAGGGGAAGTGGGTCCTGCGGGTCCTCGACCTGGCCTCGGGGGTGGCCGTGCCGCTGCGGGTCCCTTCTCCCATGAGCACCGCTCCCGAATGGTCGGCCGACGGCAAGCGGATCCTGTTCTCCATGACCGCCAAGGGGAGCATGGACCTGTACGCCTGGACCATGTCCGAGGGCCGGCTGGAGCGGATCACCGATCACCCCGAGGTGGAGACCGAGCCCTCGTGGTCCCCGGACGGCCGCCGGCTCGCCTTCACCTCGGACCGGACCGGCCTCCCCCAGGTCTACCTGGCCACGGGCGACGGCCGGGACGTGCACCGCCTCACCGGCGAGCCGGACGCGTACGAGGGCTCGCCGGTCTGGTCCCCGGACGGCCGCCGGATCGCCTTTGTGCGCCGCGGCTTCGACGGCTTCGACGTGTACCTGGTCGAGGTCGACGGCGGCACCCCGCTGCGGCTGACCGCCGGAGGGAGCAGCGAGAACCCCTCCTGGTCGCCGGACGGTCTGCAGCTCGTGTACTGCGGCACCCACGGCAGCCAGAGCGACCTCTACGTGATGAACTGGGACGGGTCCAACCCGAGGAAGCTCACCGTCAGCGGTACCTGCATGGTCCCGGCCTGGTCTCCCTGGCCCGCGGAAGGGCCTTGAGCCGCCGGATCTCGCCTTAGCCGCTCGTTTTCGCTACATTTTCAGGGGCAAAGGAGGTGATGGCCACGTCCAACGCCTTTAGTTCGACTCCCAGTCGGTGATGACCCCGTGACCTTTCAGAGGAGAGAGGAGCCCATGAAGAAGCAGCAGAAGTGGTTCATCAGCATTACCCTGGCGGTTGGCCTGTTCGCCGTCGGCTGCGCCAGCACCAAGCCCGTGGTCCAGGTCGACGACAGCGCGGCCAAGACGGTCGAGGCGGCCCGCCTGAAGGCCGAGGCCGACGCCAAGGCCAAGGTCGCCGCCGACGCCGCGGCCCGCGAGGCCCGCCTGAAGGCCGAAGCCGACGCCGCGGCCCGGGCCAAGGCCGACGCCGAGGCCGCCGCCCTGGCGGCCCGTCAGCTCGTTCCGGTCTACTTTGACTACGACGACTACAGCATCCGCGCCGACCAGCAGGGCTCCCTGTCCGGGTACGCCGACAAGCTGAACATGGCCAGCAGCATCAAGTTGACCTTGGCCGGCCATTGCGACGAGCGCGGCACCGTGGAATACAACCTGGCCCTGGGCCAGAAGCGGGCCGACGCGGTGAAGAACTACCTGGTCCGTGGCGGCGTTGATGCCGAGCGTCTGGGCACGGTCAGCTTCGGCAAGGAGAAGCCGGTGGATCCAGGCCACAACGAGGCGTCGTGGGCCAAGAACCGCCGGGTCGAGTTCTCGGCTCAGTAAGCGAATCGGCCGGCAGGATGCGTGGGGAGGTGGTGAGGGGAACCTGCCTGCTCCTGCTCTGCCTGACCGCCGGCTGCGCCACGCGCGGGGCGGTCAGGCAGTTGCGGGGGGACGTGCTCCGCGTCGAGGAGCGCCTGACCGCAGTGGCCGGCGAGCTCTCCCAGGTCGACAGTCTGCTGCAGGCCGAGAGCGTCGCCTCCCGGCACAAGTGGACCGGGATGGCGACCGACGGCGAGGGTATGGCCCAGCGGATGCAGCAGCTTCAGGCCCGCATGGACGAGATCGTGCACCGCCTGGCCGACGTGCGGCAGGAGGTGGAAGCCATCCGGGTCTACGGGGTCGGTAAGGGGGGCTCGGCCCCGGCCCCGCCGCCCCCCGGCAAGGCAACGGCCGGTGCGACCGCCGGGACCCCCCTGGTGGCCGATCCCCAGGCGCTCTACGACCTGGCCCTCGGCACCATGAAGACCCGTGAATACCGGCAGGCAGCCTCCGAATTCGGTCAATTCCTCGAGACCTTCTCCGGCGACGAGTTGGCGGACAATGCCCTGTACTGGCAGGGCGAGTGCCACTACGCCCTCAAGGACTACCCCCAGGCCACCTCGGCCTTCGAGCGCCTGCTCAAGGAGTATCCGACCGGGGACAAGGTAGCCGCCGCCACCCTCAAGCTGGGATTCGCCCTGCTGGAGCAGAAGCAGAAGAAGGCCGGGACCCAGCGGCTCAGGGAGGTGGTCCAGCAGTACCCCGATTCCGAAGAGGCGGCCCTGGCAAAGGCCCGGCTCAAGGAGCTGGGCGCCGCTGCCCCGGCCCGCGGCCGGCGCTGACTCTCCTATCTTCGCGCCGCACCTTCGTATTCGGCCGAATTGCTGTTCCCTTCATCGTCGCACCGGCCCCACCTCCGGCGGGATCCCCAGCAGGCCCAGCCAGCGACGGTAGTCGTCCAGGCTGAACGGCCGCGGTCCGGCCAGGTAGTGGTTCCGGCCGGTCGCCCCACCCTCGACGGTCCAGTCGATCAGCCACAGCGAGGGTCGGTTTGCGCTCGGCACGAATCCCACGGTCTGCCGGCCGTTCGCCGCGACCCTGAACTCCGCCTCGAACAGCGTTTCCCCGGAATCCGCGTCGCGCAGGGACAGCCGTCCCGAGGCCGGCCGGCGGGTGTCGTTGACCGCGTCGACCGGGTGACGGCCGTCGACCGGCTCACCGCAGATCAGGCAGAGGTCGGCCTGGACCCGGCGCAGGTACTCGTAAGCCAGCTTGCGCCGGTTGTAGTAGTCGACGACCGCGTCGGAGATGATCGGCCAGCCGTCGCGCAGGTTCCACCACAGGATCCCGGTCCGCCGCCACTTCCCCTGCCGGAACCACTCGACGAAGAACTTCTTGGCCTCGGCCTGGGTGATCTGCGAGGCCAGCACGAAGTCGTCCAACTCCTCGGGGATGGTGCCGAACAGGACCGTGATCTGGCGGGCCATGAGTCCGATGCGGTAGTCGTAGAACTCGATCTCGGGCTGGGGCCGCACCGCGTGGGTGAGCCACTGGTCGTTCCCCTGCCAGGGCCAGACCGAATCCGGGTCGAGGAACTGCTCCAGGGAGCGGCGGTCAGGACAGCCGTGGTACCCGATCTCGCTGACGAAGTGGCAGGCCGACTGGGTGTAGAACGGGGCCTTGAAGTCGCCGCGCGGACCCCACAGGTGCTGCTCGGGCATCTGGGCCCCGCGGTCGCGGCGCCGCAGGTACTCGGGGCTGTGATAGGGCGAGCTGGGGAGGTACGGCCGGAAGGGATCGAGACGCCGGACCACCTCGGGCAGGACCTGGCGGCTCAGCCGGTCGGTGTTGGGATCCAGGCCGGCGTGCCAGTGGTACGCGTCGTCGATCTCGTTGTTCCCCGACCAGAGGACCAGGCTGGGATGGTTGCGCAGTTGGCGGAGGATGGCCTCGGCCTCGTGGCGGAGCCGCCGGGCAAAGTCGCCGTCCTGCGGGTAGATGGCGCAGGCCATGGCGAAGTCCTGCCAGACCATGATCCCGCGCTGGTCGCAGCGGTCGAAGAAGGGGTGATCCTCGTACACGTTCCCGCCCCAGCAGCGGAGCATGTTGCAGTTCAGCTCGACGGCCATCTCCAGGGCCGCGTCCAGGTGTTGCTGGTCACGCGAGTGGAAGGCGTCCAGCGGCACCCAGTTGGTGCCGTGGCAGAAGACCCGCTCGCCGTTGATCCGGAAGACGAACTCGCCGGGCTCGGCGGTTGAGGTTGCCTCGGTGCGCTCCAGGCGCACGGTCCGCAGGCCGAGCCGGGTGGTCTGCACCCCGAGTGCTTCACCGTCCCTGCCGACCAGCTCGAGGTCGGCGTCGTACAGGGCTGCCGGCCCTGGCCCGTCAAAGCCCAAGGGCCACCACAGGTCGACGTCGGTCAAGGAGAGCTGGGCGCTGCCGTGGGCGTCCAGGACCGGCCAGGACGCCTCGTGAATCAAAGCGCCCTGGCGGCGGATCGCGGCCCGCACCTGCCGCGGGAAGACCGAGCCAGGCTGCACCGCGAAGTCCCAGATC
>JBAZUN010000314.1:0-7342 GCA_041661365.1 Candidatus Latescibacterota bacterium | reverse complement strand
ATCCAGCGCCAGAACCAAGGGGTGTAGAGCACGTCCTGGCGCCGCTCCAGGGCCGCGAGGATGTCGGCCGCCACGCGGTCGGGGGAGGCGACCAGGAAGAGCCCTTCCATCCCCTCGGTCATCGGGGTGTCGACGAATCCGGGCTTCACGGTCAGGACGTGGACCGGGGTGGCGGCCAGGCGGTGGCGCAGTCCCTGCAGGTACAGGGCCAGAGCCCCTTTGGCCGCGCCGTACACGTAGTTGCTCTGGCGGCCCCGGTCACCGGCCACCGAGCCGATCCCGACGATGGCCGCCGGTCGGTCCCGCTCGACCAGGTAGTTCGCCAGGTGGCCGAGGACCACGGCCGCGGCCGTGTAGTTGGTCTCGGTGATCCGGCGCAGGGTCGCGGTGTCTTGCTCGGCCGCTCGCTGGTCGCCCAGGAACCCGAAGACCTGAACCGCCAGGTCGAACTCGCCGTAGGCCTCGTGCACCCGCGCCGGCAGGGTCGCCGCCGCCTCCAGGTCCAGGGCGTCGTATTCCATCAGGTCGACCGGTCGGCCGAAGCGCAGGCGCAGGTCGGCGGCCACCGGCTCGAGGGAGGCCGCCTGCCGGGCCGCCAGGACCAGGGGACGTCCCGAGGCGGCCAGGCGCCGGGCCAGGGCCTCGGCGATGGCGCTGCGCGCGCCAAGAATCAGGGCCCGGCCGCTCACGTCAGCCCCAGCCGGTCGGACTGCAGGGAGCGGAACCGGTTCTCGGGATCGACCTCGCGCTTGACCCGCCTGAACTCGGGCAGTCCCGGATACATGGCCTCGAAGTCCTCCCGTTCGAGCACCGCGTCCTTGGCCAGGTAGACCCGACCGCCGGCCTCTCGTACGGTCCGGTTCAGCTCGCGGAGGAAACCGACGAGCCCCGGCTCCCGCAGGGGAAGGTCCAGGGCCAGGGTGTACCCCGCCATGGGGAACCCCAACAGCCCCTCGTCCGCCGGCCCGAAGGCCTTGAGCACGGCCAGGAACGAGGCGGCTCCCCGCGCGGCGATCCGCCCGAGGATCTCGGCCACCGCCTCCTGGCCCCGGGCCATGGGCACGGCGAACTGGTACTGCAGGAACCCGGCGCGGCCGTAGATTCGGTTCCACCGGCCCACCGCGTCGAGCGGGTAGAAGAAGGGGTCGTAGTGAACCTCCGCCCGGCGTTCGCGGCCCCACTGGCGATGGTAGTAGAGGCCGTTGAAGGCGCGCATCGACCAGGGGGTGAGCACCCAGCCCGGCAGGGTGCAGGGAACCTCGAAACGGCTGGGAGGATGGACCTGCAGGGGATTGGGCCGGCCCGCGAGGTCGGCGTCGAGGTGGTCGCCCAGCATGACCAGGGAGCGTCCGAGCCGACTGCCCTGGGCCAGGCAGTCGATCCAGGCCACCGAGTACCGGTGCTGGTCCTGGGTCTCGGCGAAGAGCCGGCAGGTCTCGGCCAGCCCGCCGGTCCGCAGGGTCCGCACGGCGATCCAGGCCGAGGAGATCGGCCGGAGCCGCAGGATGGCGGCGTAGATCACCCCGGTCAGCCCCATGCCGCCCAGGGTGGCGCGGAACAGCTCCGGGTGCTCGGTGCGCGAGCAGCGGACCGTGCTGCCGTCGGCCAGCACCATCTCCAGGGAGTCCAGGTGCCGGCTCAGGGCCCCGTCGACGTGGTGGTTCTTCCCGTGCACGTCCGCGGCCAGGCAGCCGCCCAGGGTGGGGTACTTGGTCCCCGGGGTCACGGGCAGGAACCAGCCGCGGGGGACGGCGAAGCGCAGGATCTCGTCGAGGGTGATCCCGGCCTCGGCGCGCAGCACCCCGGTCTCCGCGTCGAAGGCGAGGAGATGTCCCAGGGGCAGGGTGGAGAGGACCCGGGTCCCCAAGCAGGCATCCCCGTACGAGCGGCAGCTCCCCTGGGCCAGCCACGGGCCGGGCCGACGCAGTTGCTCGACCAGGTTCTCGCGGGACCGGACCCGGGCAACCTCGGCCTCGGTCACCGGGTACTGGCCCCAGCCGGCGATCCGCTGTCGGCGCACGATAGACTCCTCGCTCGGCACGGGCGCCGGGGAAGGTCGCGATCCCGGCGCGCAGAGAATGCCGGCACCAATGTAGGCCGGCCGCTGGACCCGGGCAACGGGAGGACCGGCTTGCGCCGCCTGGGCTCAGGAGGTTGTTTAGCCGCGGGGAATCGGGTCGGGCTTGAGCATCACGACCGAAGGAGCTGGAGATGACGACCACGATCACCGACGACGAGATCCGGGGGCTGTTGAGCGCTGAGCTGGCCGATCCCTTCGCGGTCCTCGGCATGCACCCGCTGCGGTTGACCGACGGTGCGGCCCTGGCCGTGCGGGCCTTTCTGCCCGAGGCCAGGGAGGTGACCGTGGTGGCGCGGGACGGCGACGGTCGGTACCCCGCCGAACGGATCCACCCCGAGGGGATCTACGAGGTTCTGATCCCCGGAGCCTCGGTCCTGTTCGCCTACGAGCTGGAGGTCGTCGACGGGACGGGGAACCTCGAACGGCGCCGGGATCCCTATTCCTTCTGGCCCCTGGTCGGCGAGTACGACCAGTACCTGTTCAACGAGGGGTCGCACCTGCACGTCTTCGACCGGTTGGGTGCCCATCCCACCGTGGTCGACGGGGCCGGCGGGGTCCTCTTCGCCGTCTGGGCCCCCAATGCCCGTCAGGTCAGCTTGGTCGGCGACTTCAATCGCTGGGACGGTCGCCGCCACCCCCTGCGGTCGCTCGGAACCTCGGGGATCTGGGAGCTGTTCGTCCCCGGCCTGGGCGAGGGGGAGGTCTATAAGTACCAGGTGAAGGCCCGGGACGGCGGGCTCCACCTGAAGGCCGATCCGTACGGCTTCGGCTGCGAGCGTCCTCCCCGCACGGCCTCGGTGGTGCGCCGCATCGACGCCTTTCCCTGGGCCGACGAGGAGTGGATGGCGGCCCGCCCGCGGCGGCGCTGGTTCGAGGAGCCGCTGGCCGTGTACGAGGTACATCTGGGCTCGTGGCGGCGCCACCCCGAAACCGGTGAGCCCCTCGGGTACCGCGAGCTGGCCCACCAGCTCGCCGACTACGCCCTCGACCTCGGCTTCACCCACCTCGAGTTCATGCCCGTGGCCGAGCATCCGTTCGACGGCTCCTGGGGATACCAGGTCACCGGGTACTTCGCCCCGACCTCCCGGTTCGGGGAGCCGGCCGACTTCGCCTACCTGGTCGACCACCTGCACCGGCGCGGGCTCGGGGTCATCATCGACTGGGTGCCGGGGCATTTCCCGCGCGACGCCCACGGCCTGGCCCGGTTCGACGGCACCTGCCTGTACGAGCACGAGGACCCGCGCCAGGGACTGCACCCGGACTGGGATACCCTGATCTTCAACTACGGGCGCAGCGAGGTCCGCTCGTTCCTGCTGTCCAACGCCATCTACTGGCTGGAGCGGTACCACGTCGACGGCCTGCGGGTCGACGCGGTGGCCTCCATGCTCTATCTGGACTACTCCCGCGGGCACGGTGACTGGGTGCCGAACCGGTACGGCGGTCGCGAGAACCTCGAGGCCATCGAGTTCCTGCGGCAGCTCAACACCCAGGTCTACGCCCGCTGCCCGGGCGCGATCACCATCGCCGAGGAATCGACCGCCTGGCCCGCGGTGTCGCGTCCGGTCTACGCCGGCGGCCTGGGGTTCGGCTTCAAGTGGAACATGGGCTGGATGAACGACGTCCTCCGGTACGCGGCCAAGGATCCGGTCCACCGCAAGTTCCACCACTCCGACCTGACCTTCAGCCTGCTCTACGCCTTCAGCGAGAACTTCATCCTGCCGTTCTCCCACGACGAGGTGGTCCACGGCAAGCGCTCCCTCCTCGACAAGATGCCCGGCGACGCCTGGCAGAAGTTCGCCAACCTGCGGCTCTTCTGCGGCTTCCTCTACGGCCACCCGGGGAAGAAGCACCTGTTCATGGGCGGCGAGCTGGGGCAGTGGCGCGAGTGGAACCACCAGGTGCAGCTCGACTGGGAGCTGCTGGCCTACGAGCCCCACCAGGGGGTGCAGCGGTGGATCCGCGACCTGAACCACCTCTATCGCCGCCATCCGGCCATGCACCGGGCCGACTATACACCCGACGGCTTCCAATGGGTCGACTGCCAGGACGTCGAGAACGGCGTCATCGCCTTCCTCCGCCGCGACCCCGAGAGTGGCGCCGTGCTGGCCTTTGCGCTCAACCTCACCCCGGTGCCGCGCCACGGGTATCGGCTTGGGCTTCCCTGCGCCGGGACCTGGCGTGAGCGGCTCAACAGCGACGCTGCCTGGTACGGAGGCTCAGGCCTGGGGAACGGCGGCGCGGTCGCCGCGGTCCCGGTTCCCTGGCACGGCCAGCCCCAGTCGGCGGAGCTGGTCCTGCCGCCCCTGTCGATCCTCGTGCTGGAGCCGGATTCCTGAGATGGCCGGTCCCGGCGAGGCGGTTTATATTCTCGCCGGGTACGTAAGAGCCCGGTCAGGGCGCGGAAGGGGACTGCTTGCCCGTCGAAACGAGCAAACTGCTGGTTCAGGTCCTGCGCAAGATCCCGCTCTTCCGGGGGCTATCGCCGAGTCAGGTGAAGACGGTCCTCGGTCTGTGCGTGCACCGGACCTTCCTGCCCGGCGAGGTGATCTGCCAGAGCAACACCGCCAGCGACGAGATGTACATCCTCCTCTCCGGGGAGCTGGTCGTTGCCACCGCCGAGGGGATCCGCGTGGCCAGTCTGCTTCCGGTCACCACCGTCGGCGAGATGGGGGTGATCACCGGGCAGCCCCGCTCGGCCACGGTCGAGGCGGTCCAGGCGAGCAACATCTTCGTCGTTCAGCGGGGCCAGTTCGACCTCATGCTGCGCGACGACCGCGATCTGCGGGCCATGGTCTACCGGAACATCATCGACGTCCTGGCGCTCAAACTGAACAACGACAACGTCCGCCTGCGCGATCACCAGATGGCGGCCCGGCGGTTCGAGGGCCGCATCGCCGTGTTCGAGCGCCGGCTGCGCGAGCAGGAGCACCGGGCGCGGCTGGCCCTGGACCTGCTGGTGCAACAGGGAGGCGGCGACCGCGACGAGTTGGCGGCGCGCCTCGACGCCCAGGTCAAGGAGCTGGTACCCCACGTCCTGGTGGTCGACGACGAGCCCGAGTTCCGCCGGCTGGTGCGCCAGGCCCTCCCGGCCCTGGCCGTGGTCGAGGCCGCAGACGGGGAGGAGGCGCTCCGGCGCGTGGAAGAGGACCAGCTCGATCTGGTGTTGACCGACCTCTGCATGCCGGGGATGGACGGATTTGGCCTGCTGGCCAATCTCCGTAGCCGTTTTCCCGGCCTGCCGGTGCTGGCCGTATCCGGGTACATGGACGAGGAGCAGGTGCGCGGCCACGACTTCGACGGGTTCATCGCCAAGCCGGTCAGCCTGCCCAGGCTTCAGGAGCTGGTGGAGGCCACCATCGCACGGCGGACGGGCCAGGAAACCGGGCATGTGGCGTGACACCTGGCGGCACCTGCGGCGGCACCGCCTGGCCCTGGCCGGCGCGGGGATCCTCGCCGGCCTGCTGGTCGTCGCCGTCCTCGCCCCGGTCCTGGCCCCGCATCCGCCTTTAGAGCAGGACCTCTACCAGCGGCTTCAGCCGCCGTCGCTGTCCCACCCGCTCGGCACCGACGAGTTCGGCCGCGACATCCTGAGCCGCGTCCTCCACGGCTCGCGCATCTCGCTGCGGATCGGGCTGATCGCCATCGGCATCGCCCTGACCGCGGGGACCTTCCTGGGGCTGGTGGCCGGATATAAAGGCGGATGGACGGACACCGTCCTCATGCGCCTGGTCGACATCCTGCTGGCCTTCCCGAGCATCCTGCTGGCCATCGCCATCGTCGCCGTCATCGGGCCGGGGATCGACAACGTCATGGTGGCGGTCAGCATCGTCATGGTCCCCCAGTACGCCCGACTGGTGCGGGCCTCGGTCCTCTCGGTGCGCGAGGCGGCCTACGTCGAGGCGGCCAGGGCCCTCGGGGCCGGAGGGACGCGGATCGTCCTGGGCAGCGTGCTGCCGAACTGCACCGCGCCCCTGGTGGTGCAGTCCACCCTCAGCCTGGGCACCGCCATCCTCGACGCGGCCGGGCTCAGCTTCCTCGGCCTGGGCGCCCAGCCCCCGACCCCCGAGTGGGGGGCCATGCTGTCCGGCGGTCGCGAGCTCCTGCTGACCGCGCCCTGGGTGATGACCTTCCCCGGCCTGGCGATCTTCGTCGTCGTCCTCGGCCTCAATCTCTTCGGCGACGGGCTGCGGGACGCGCTCGATCCCCGGAGGGTCGCCTCGTGATCCGGGGTACGGCGTCCTGGTTCGGACGGGCATCCCTCTCCCGATGGCTGGGCGTTCTCCTCCTGGCTGCACTCCTCGGCGGAGCGAGCGGTTGCGCCGGCGCCTGGGGCCGGGGGCCGGCCCGGTCGACCCCGGGCGAAGCCGAACAGCGCCAAGCCCGTCGCTACTTCGTGCAGGCCAAGGTCTACCAGGCCGAGCGCAACTGGCTGGGGGCGATCGTGGCCCTGCGCTGCGCCGCGGACCTCGATCCGACCTCGCCCACGATCTTCTCCGAGCTGTCGAGCAGCTTCCGCGCCCTCGGCGATCTGCCGATGGCGCTCCGCTTCGCCCGCCGGGCCGTCGAGCTGGACCCGGAGCGCAGCGACCTACGGCGGGCGATGGTCCAGCTCCTGGAGCGATCCGAGGAGCCGGGCCAGGCCGTTGCCGAGGTGGAGCTGCTGGTAGAGCAGGAGCCGGACAACTGGCGTCTCTACCGACACCTGGCCTACCTCTACCTGCAGACCGGCCGAACCGAGCGGATCTCGCCCCTGTTCCACCGGGTGCTCCGGCGGCCGGACGCGCCGGTGGAGGTCAAGACTGACATCGCCGCGGTGCTCTTCCGGGTGGGGGAGCAGCGGCAGGCCGAGGAGATCTACCGTCGCATCCTGCGCGAGCACCCCGAGACCGAGGACGCCTGGCTGGGCCTGGCCGAGGTGCTCCAGGCGCGCGGCCAGCGCGAGGAGGCGCTGACCGTGTACCGGCAGGCCGGCCATGCCCTGACCGAGAGCCCGGTGGTCTACTACTATCTGGCCCGGGCCCTGACCACCGGCGAGGACCTCGACCGGGTGCTGCGCGAGGAGGACACCGGCTTCCTCTACCGGCTCGGGGTGGCCTTCTCCGAGGCCGGGAAGCAGGAGCAGGCGATCCGGATCTTCAACGAGATCGTCGGCAAGGAGCCGTCCACTGCCGAGGGGTGGCTCGACCTGGCCCGGTACTACGTCGGCCAGGAGGAGTTCGACCAGGCCGACCAGGTCATGGAGCGCGCGGTCGCGGCGGTTCC
>JBAZUN010000313.1:0-7350 GCA_041661365.1 Candidatus Latescibacterota bacterium | reverse complement strand
TGATGGCTGCGAGAGCTACTTGGGATTTCTCTTGAGGTGTGAAACTTTTGGGTTGTTTGGTCATAGGGTTTGAGAGATTACATTCTCTCTCATTGTAGCAGATTTCGTGTCCAGGATTTCCAGGCCATTATAGAGTCTACGGCAGATAAAAAAGTTCCTTTATATCGGCGTCAATGCCAGAAAGGTAGTGATTACGTTGTTGACCGGATGTTGGTTGACGCTGGATATCGTAAGAAAGTTGAGGAATGCCTTGACTCAGGTAAACTGTTGGTAGAATGTTTTTCTCCTATCACTTCACCTGCTCGTGACCAGGAATCACGTTACGATGAGACACGGACAGTGCTAAGTGGCGATGAACTGAGGAAACTTGGTTTTAACCCAAAACGCTTCAGTCACGAAGCATTCTGCAATTAATAGATATTGGTGTTATTCAATAACCAAAAAATAGTCGCCAGTGAGCGACACAATAAGAGCAATGTGTACTTTATGTATCATTGCTCTTTAACTTTCCCTTGACTTCCACCCTACGCAAGCTATCATATCACTGACCCCACCCGCGATATTTTGCGTTATCTATTGACAATCAAGCGATAATAAGCAATAATAGAGTGTCCTATCGAAAACATAATAGGACAGGGTTTCAGTAGTTATTTAAAAATTTATAATTATTGTCTCATGAATTTCTATTACTGAGAGGAGAATTCTCATGAATCAGGTTGAAAAATGGTTAGCGTTATCGGAGTCTGAATCGGTCAGACGTGCATTTGGTGATGTGACGGAAGTTGACTACTCTTTAAGTATTGCTCAGCTGGTTGAAAATGGTCATTATGACAAGGTATGTGAGGGCGTTACGGATTGGTGGTTGTCTGTTGTTTCTAGCAAAGAAAATGGAGAAGAGGGGATTGTGAGATATGAAAATAAAATATTTTCTATAGGCAACGAATATTGGCCCATACCACCGGAACATATTGAACAAAAAATCGAACAGGATTGCAGAGAAAATCCATGGAAAGCGTGGACGGTGTGGCAAACTCTGACTTACGCCATCACTTTTCCTGATAACCAAAGAATATGTGAAATCATTGGTTTGGGGACTGTTAAAAAGTATCAGTCGGGTTTTGGGATGATTAAAGTGTATCTTGCGCTTTCTGCAGAGGCAGGAGGAAGACGCCGTATCCTTGACACAATATGTGGCTCGGGCGGTATGAATGGTTATTTCGGTGCTGCGCGAAGATTATAATAGCAGATTTCTCTTTGCAAAGTCTAATAATTAATTTTTTAAATCAAAACAAACAGGTAGGTGGTATTATGGTGGCTATATTGAGTTTTGTTTCTCTTATGATGAGAGAAGTAATGGGAGATGACGAGTTTTGGGATGTTTTACAATGTGGCGAAGCGGCACATCGAGGTGTTGTTTATTCAAAAGACAGTGATTTCGGTTATTTTACTGTATACTTGGAATATCCTGATATCGTTACATTTAAAGATTGGTTTGGTATAGGCGTTATCGCAGATGATGCCTCCCGGAAAGATGCAAGAAAGCAGTTATTCAAAAAATTAGCTCTAGGTGATTACCGTTCTGAAGAAGATACTATTTCAGTGTTACTTACAGATACGGTATATGGCGAGATTTTAATTGAGTTCTCAGTTCATCCAGATGATGACGAAGCTTTTATTGTTCATTTCACTTCATAGGGTAAAAATATCTCACAAGAATTGTGGAGATAAAACAATAATGGCACTATACGGAAGGAACCTGTATAGTGCTTTTAATTTGACTTTCACTCCACCCAAGCTATCATATCACTGACCTAATCAGTGATATTTTGCTAGACCTGCGAAAAATTCCTGGCTTTCGAGACCATCCGACAAAGTGGCGTGACCAATATGTTCGATTACTTGGTGGTTATCGATGAAGCCTCCAAATTGGGCTTTGAACTCACAAAAGAGGATTTTCTGGATATTTTGCGAAATTACCGGAAATACAAGTGGGAATATATACAGAAACCTCAGATAACTCGTATTCTCTTCTGGAATGCAGGGATTGATGTTTGTCTATACAAAAGCTTAAATATGTACTAGGCTGTGTATAAGGTCATTGATTTAGTCCGAGGTATTTTTTATATTGGTTTAAGCGAGAAATATGCTTGAATCAGCTAATTAGAGTTTTTTAAACGCAATCAGTATGCGAAAATCGTTTTTTGCCGGCATTGTTTTATGTTTGGCGGTATTTCTTGTGGTATGGTTTTGGATGTTGTTGAAAATCCTGCATCCAGCGGTTGTGGTAGAACATTCAAAAATTGAAAAAACAAATGCTTATGCTGATGAGAAATCATTGCCACTTGAAAATGTGGACAATCAGGTTGATGCTGGTAATGCGCTCGTTCCACCTTATGAACAAACAAAAATTTTCACTGAGTTTTCAGATAATGATATTCGGAAAGGGCAAGTACAATGGCAAGACCCTAAGGATCTTGGCGATCTTGGTTGGACAATCCCTGATGTCTACAAAGGAACATACCAATATGATGCTCGTAATCAGAATAATGAAAATCAGCTGGCGCATCCGATTGGAGGAATTCGGTATGTTCAGGTTGGTAGCGTGATCGGCGGCAAATATGAGGGAATGGATGTTCTTGTTGTCGCAGTGTGGATTATGGATGGTCCTGGAAGTGATGCTCCTTATATATATCATTTTTTACGTAAGGACGGACAGTTTGTATTTTTGCAGTATGCAGATGCTCAAAGTGATATCAATGTTAATGAAGGCGGCAATGCGTATTTTCATAAAATTGCTATTTTTGACAGTGAGTACGTTTTTAAAAAGGATGGTATAAACGCTTCAAAGATACCAAATTTTGTATTTGATGAAGATACGCGTATTGAGGATCTTGCCTCTTTTCCGACTAAGTTTTTTGGAAAGGATAATAAGGGAACTTTTGTGAAAGATACATATTATTCCAGAGGATTCTTCTCGGAAAAAGGATTGAAAAAGGTCTTTGTTCACGATGATCTTGGGAGCATATGGATTCCCAAGAAAAATGTTTCGCAACAATATCCGTTTAATGCGTACACAGAGAAATCTATTGATCCGTCCGTATCGCATAAACAAAATGAAGAGTATAAATATATTCTTGCCCAGGCTTATTTTGAACCTTTGAGTGTCGGAGGGATATATGCCAGGAGAATGGACGGAATCATTCAAGCTTATGCGCTTAAGGCTGACATTTTAGACGAACAGAACCATTTTCTGGCTACATGGAAAGATGGAATGTCCAATATGAATAGCTATAGTAATGAACCGGATTCTTGTGGTTTTCATGTTTATATCAGTGATGTTTCCGGATATGTAGATGTTAAGAAAGACTTGAGCCCTATCGGAAAAACCAATGGAGGTGAGACTCTATACGGCCTGAAGAACACCGATCAAAAAATTTTTAAGCAGATATATAAGGAGGCCGTGGACAGTTATTCTAACGGCGGAAATAAACCTTTTTCAAATGAGGATGAATTTCTCGCTTTAAAACCATTGGTGTATTGGATCGATTCACTCGGAAGAGTTATTGAGTTTCACAATACTGATGCGATACAGCCTGTTGGCGGATGCGGTAAACCGGTTATTTATTTGTATCCGGAAAAAATTACGAATGTTTCAGTCCATGTTTTTCCAAGTCAAGGCGTCAGTGTTTCCGAGCCTTATTACGGAGATGGCTGGAATGTCACTGCTCATCCCGATGGAACCATTATGAATAAGTCGGATAACAAGGATTATCCGTACTTATTTTGGGAAGGAGGGAGTGACGCTCTCTATCGAACTCCGAAACAAGGATTTGTTTCATCAAATGATGGGCTAGAGGCATTCTTTGATGATAAACTTAATCAATTGGGACTTTCTCAAAAAGAAACAGAAGATTTTAAAGAGTTTTGGGTTCCAAAAATGAGGAAGCAAAACAAACCATATTATTTTGTCACGTTTTTATCCAGGGATCACATTGATAGAATTGCTCCATTAAAGATAGATCCACGTCCCGAAACTATCATTCGTATTATGATGGACTATGAAGGATTGGATGCTTGGAGGCCTATTGTAGGGTATGATCTCAAAAAGCAGAAACGTTCCGGATTTACTGTTGTTGAGTGGGGAGGAAGATTGCAAGACTAACATAAATTTATGCAAGCAATCATTAAAATATTTCTTGTCATTGCAACATTTCTTATACACTACCTTGTCTCTCGGGATATGGTTTTGCATGAAGATTTCAGGTGGGCACCTATTTGGACATTATTTTTTTCAGGGTCTGTATTTTTGACTTCTTGGACTATTCTTTTATGGAATCGGAGTCGATGGCGGATTTTGGAAATCGCGACAAGTTTTTTGTTGGGAATTTCGATATGGTGGTCATTGTTTAAAATACCTCAAGACGAAGGTTTCTTGGTAGGTATGATTTTGTTGGTAGTAGCATTTTTTGCTTTTGTTCTTGTGAATGAACCTGACAAACCCTTGATTGAAAAATACATTCCGAAGTTATTTTTTATCGCAAGTATAGCTGGCGGACTGATTGTTGCAATTGACGTATTGTTTGGCGATGCTTTGGATAAAGGAGGCTCAGGAATGATTGTATTTCTTCCTCTTATTATCACAGTCTCAATGATGTATGGCGTGATATTGCCGTTCATAAAGATTATGTTTCCATTGTACGTATGGGTTTTTATCAAGACTGACAAAAAACTGTTTACTCGATATGGCGTTATACTATTTGTCTTTCCAATCATTGCATTTTTCACGAGTTCTCACGGAACAAACGCGATTCAATCTTTTGGAAATCCGTGCTACGAAGTAGTTGAAGGAAAGGCTCCGAATTATGTTATTCGTGGAAATAACGTGTGTATCGTTGGAAGAAGTACTGGTTTGAGCACATCGTATTTGAAACCTTTGGAAGGTGCTGACGCGAAGACTTTTGAGGAAATTGGGGGTGGCTACGCGAAGGATAAGAACAATGTGTACAGATATGGGGTTATAGTACCGGGAGCAAATCCTCAAACATTCAAGATTCCTTCGAGTGGGGGTGGGTATAAATAATATAATTGCTTGATTTCTTGACAATTCTAGTGAAAATTCTAGACTATCGAAACGGTAAGAATAGGGGAGTTTAGGTTATTATATCAGGATTTATAAATATGTTTAAAAAAATATTGCCGTCAATCATTTACGCAGTACCTTTCCCTTTCTTCTTTTGGATGATGATAGAAGTTTGGCATGATGTTTTTGCAAGGGTTCTTTATGTGTCAGGCGAGTACTCTACGAATACGCACCCGCTTTTTCCGGTATTGCAGTCTATTGGGAGGATTTTCCATATGAATGAATTTGATGTGTTGCGGTTATTTCCAATCGTATTCCTGGGCAGCCTTATTTTTTTGGTTGCTAATCTAATTCTTGCACGCGTTGAAAAGACGTATCATTCGGTTTTGCATACTCATATCGAACAGTCAATCTTCTATTATGGATTACTTATTTTGATGATGTTACTATTGATGATTGGTTTCCACGGACTATTTCTGGATACGGCGATTCCAATCGTAGCAGTAGCAATTGTTGTAAATGTATTTTTTGTGTACAGAAATTCTAAAATATTTACAATAAATGATTCTAACTCTCGTGCGTAGGACATAGTTCGGTAATTTGGCTTAAAATAAGCCTTGACAGGAGTAGCCACCTCTGCTATTCTCAGGTATAGCTTTAAGAAACTTATATCGTCCTATGCAGAACATATTATCGCGCATCACTTGGAGACCTTCACGCAAGCTTATCGTGTCATTGGGCATTGTTTGCCTTATTCTCGGAGGAGCGTATATATGGGCTTCTCGGTATATAGATGCGATAAGGCTGAATAATATCCGCAATGGTTATCTATCTGCATATGCGGGATGTCCAGTAACCAGAACTTCTATTGAGCGGTATTCCCTAAATCAGGTGAATAAATATTGGAACATAGATAGCCAAGAATCTCATTTTACGCATGCCGACGTAGTGGAATATATGATGAAGAATTGTCCGCCAAAGAGCGATGCTCAAATAGAAGCGGCGTATGCGTATTTACTTGATGGTACTGACCGTTATCCTGATATGGATGAGCAGCGAGTGGGATTAAAGAGAATTGAAGGAGCGAAATTTGAACGTGACTACCAATTAAAATTCATCAATAAAGATTTAGACATATTTCGTCAGTAGCATTCGTTTTTCGCGAAGCAGTTTTCGAGACACTCTCGAAAATTGTTCGGGGAGTAAATGAACGTATTTGCAAACCAATCTTCTTTGACAACAAAATAGGAGTAATCCGATGAAACCAAAAAAAATAGTGCCGAGCATAATGCTTGGAATGTGTATGATGCAACCAGTCTGGGCGAATCAGGTAAGTTACAAAGCACCGCAAGACCTTTGTGATTCTAAAGATTTAAGCTGTCATAAGGATGATATTCTTCCTAAGAACGCAAATGGGAGTCTGCAATCTTTAACACCTAAACATGAATGGGCTCCTGTCTTCGGACATGTGTACGGTTACAACAATGTGATTGAAGTGCGCTTTCGTTTTGACCAAGAGGCTATTGATATTCTGAATCATCGTCATGACGGATGGCAACCGTTCGGTTTTGAGATAGATATGACGGAACGAAAAACGGCGCCACCGTATGCGATTGTTTTTGATAGCATTGAGTTTTCCTGCATACCTTGTTCGAAAGAATATATGGAAAGTTTGTACGGAGTGAAAGATACTTCGCTTTCCAATGGTATAAACACGTACAAGAATGGACAGGGTTACCTCATCCGTGATGCGTCAAAACTCAAAGCGGGAATAGATTATGTCGTTCGATTCATCTTGAATAACCCTCTGCCTGCGGAAGGCGTTTCCGTTATTCCAAACTTTCAGATAGCGCATCATGTGGATGCCTATCTCGGAGTTTTTGCGACCAAACCGAATGAAAGCCCATTTTACTTTTATGTGCTTGAGACGGATGGTTTTACACCAAATCAAGATTGGAAATTGTATCGTGATGGACGAGAAGGACTGCGCTGGGATGGTAAGGAAAGTAGTCGTAAAGACAATCGTTTCGTTACTATTCCGGGCTGGCCGTATGCTTCCAATAATTACGATTTGGACAAAGGCAAACGTCTTGATTATTTCGACAAGGTGTGTCGTCAAGTCAATCCCAATCCAGCTGTCGAACAATTTCGAAACCTGATGACGGGAAACATCACCATTTACAAAACGCCAAGCGATGCTCTCGGGCAACGCTATGCCAATGCAGATTGTGGTGTTGGAGCCTTCGGATTACCGTCTTCACTTGATGGCG
>JBAZUN010000312.1:0-7364 GCA_041661365.1 Candidatus Latescibacterota bacterium | reverse complement strand
TGTGCTTAGAGGAAGGTACTCAGGTGCGACGGATGCTGCTCCTGCGGTAGGTTGGCAGGGCGATCCGAGCAGCACGCCACGGACCGGCTGCCATATTGACCCCACCTTGGGATTCCGGCGAGTCGGTGGCATCTTCCCTGCGGTGGGACGAAGGCCTTTGCGCGGCGCTGAAGGCCCGGGCAGAGTAGGAAGGTATCACCTTGGGCGTGGGCTGGAGCGGGCCGTGGAGCAGTACCTTAGCTCAGATCCGGGTAGGGGATTATCGGGACAATGCAGGAGGGGGTTAAGTGAAACAAACCTCACGGTTGTGTAGCCTCTTCCGGGTTACTTCTCGGGGGAGCTTGCTTTCACGCGGTTGGGGAGTATCGAGCTTCATGCAGGCACTGGCGGAAGGGATTGCTCGAGACGGTCGTTACTGGTGCGAGCTCAGCCGAAGGCGCGTTCGCGACGGGATGGTGAACGCCAACCACAGCATATCCCCCAAGGTGGCCCTTGGGTAGAATAAGGCATTCTGTTGGCGCCTTCCTCGGTGCCTGTCTGTTGCTGCCTGCTGTTGCTTTGCGTTGTGCCCCCTCGCACTACTCGATAGGCGGCACAGGATTGGCTTCAATGAAAAGCATTGCTGTTGCCACATACGATGAGCACGGACAAGTCTCGGTGTTCGTCCCCCCGGAAGCCGTCGGGGCGATGGCTGTAACCGCGAATTCCGGCGCCGTATTGATAGCGCAGGCTGACAATGCGGCGATAGCACTGAGCGTGAATGACGCCCTTCACGGGTGGAGTTTCGAGAACGAATTGCGCAGCACTCTCGTTGCCACTCTACAGCAGGAGTGTGTACAGTTCATTGTTCTACCCGATTCCGTATTGGCACTGACCACGGCCGAGAAGCGGACGATGCTTGGGGACTCCTCCTCCCTAGGGCCGAACACCGAGGTCGGCAGGAAACTCATGGCTAACTCCATAGACGGTCTGCTTCTTGTTACCTTGCGATATTACGGCCCCTACACCCCCAATCAGTTCGCTAGCTGCAGGCTGAAGTGTGACGTTGACGTCCGGTTGATCCCGAGCAGCGGCATGTCGCCTGTCGCGAAGTCGCATCTTGACCTAAATCGACGTTACCCGAACGAAATTCTCTTCGGCCTGACGATGGATGAGTATCTAGCAAAGGATTGCCGTGCGCTGAGAGCGTCGCTGGAGCGGGCATCCGCACTGATGGCTCAGACGATCGCCTCAGGCCTGTGTGGTGATGGGAGGTAGAGTGGCTGCTGCTCCCCAGTCCGTGGTTCAGACGGTACCTTCGGAACTAGAGAAAACCGAGGCACACAGGTTCTGGGTACCACATTGTCCGTCTCTTTGTCCCCACGCAGGCACAACACCCCAAAGAAGGAGAAGCGCAATGACACGCACATCCCTAGTAACCACCCCCGGCTGTCTCGCTCTCTGTCTACTTCCGCTCTTTGCCGCTGGCCTCTTTGGGCAGTCGACAGTGCCGATTGTGAGCGCCGCCGACTCCGTGCGGATGGGACCGCCGGGGGCTCAGTCTGAAGATGTATCTAATCTCACCCCGCAGGCAAGGCTGGCTCGTTATAATAGCGAGAAGAAGAGCCGCTCATTGGCTATGGTGCTGGGTTACGTCGGGTGCTACTCGCAAGGCCTCTTCCCCCTAGGGCACATATACGCAGGTGAGTCTAGGGCGATCGGTCGGTATCTGCCTTTGAACCTCGTGGCCTTCGGAGCGATAGGTGCCGCTGCGGGAATTGACCGCGACATGCAAAAAGCCTCGGCGAAGTTCCTCGTTACTGCTGGGGCGTGTATCTACGTTTATAATGCCTTTAGCCAAATCAGAGATGCTGGCAGAGCGGTGGATCGGCACAATCAGAAGCTACGCGCCAAATACCAGCTGGTATTCTCGGTGCCGGACGGCGGGGGAGGTGCGGCAGCTATGGCGGTCCACTTCTGACTGTGACGTGATAATGCTGGGCTGCACCCGTTGCGGGGTGACGCTGACGGACCGAGCCGCAGGTGCTGATGCCGTGGCCTGTCACTGACCGCCCTAATGGAGCCAGGCATGTGCGGCATAATGGCGCCAGTCGGCGGGGCTGCTGAGAGGGCGTCGGAACAGGATGTGCCGTGGGGAGGGCGTTGAGCTGAATCTATTCTATCGCTAGCGAGCTTGCTGCGGGCAAAAAAAGCGCCTAAATCGTCGCCGCTGTTAGTGCAGTTGCGGCCGGTAGTCGAAGGCGGCAGCAGCGCGTCGGGCCTCACGGTGGTCACCGCGCGGCTGGCGCACCGAGTTGGCGCCTGGCTTTGACCTAGCGACCCTGGAGCGCCCGCTGGCCTGTGGGCAGTCGGCAGCCGCATGCTCGCGCTGACCGCCAGGACGAGGACGTCCTCTACTGGTACTCCCTCGGAAAAACGGACACGCTCACGCGGCCACTTGGCGCGGCCGCTGCTCGAATTGCGCTGGGGTCAGGTAGCCCAGCGCCGCGTGTAAACGTTGCCGATTGTAGTAAACCTCGAGGTACTCGAACAAAGCCCGATGGCTGTCGGTGTAGCCTTCCCAGACGATACACCACTCAGGATACGCGAGCCGGCTGCGATTTCTCCACGCCCGCAAGGTCGCGTTCTGGGCTAAATGCGGTGGGGGCATCGAGGAATAAGGCGGTCGGAGTCTTCCGGCGTTCAGCGGTCTACTGCCCTGGTTCACCCGCCTTCATTCACGATCGCCTGGGATGTCCTCGGGCCTGGGCTCAGGGAGGGGGACGCTCATCCGTCCGATCCCAGCAGGTGCCTTCCCAGCCGCGGATGGTGCCATTCGCGCCGCAGAATGGGCATTCCCAGAGGATAGTGGTTTCCTCCGCGTCGAACTGGGCGTGGATGTCGCCAGGACAGGGCCGGTGGCCCGGGTTGCGGCGGCAGGGGACGTTGGTCCAGGGGTACTCCGCTGGGGTGTGGATGGTGACCCACTGGACGATGGCCCCGAGGAAGCGGACCAGCCGGAGTGCTGAACCCGGGAGCGCTTCAGGGATCTCGCCGTCATCGTCCATGAAGTGCCTGAGATTGGTGATCCAGGTGTGGGCCATGTGGCGGTCCTTGGCTACGGAGCTAAGTACAACCGGTGCTTGGTGGAGGGGTTCGGTAATCCGACGGAGTCCGGTTGCGGGCGTCAGAACTCCACTTCTTCAATACGGCAACCGATCCATCGGGTGCTGTTCCGGCTCGATGAAGTGGAGGTACTCCATGGTGGTCTTCAAGTCCGAGTGGCCCATGCGCCGCTGGAGGGTGCGCACGTCTACCCCGCTGCGCAGCGCCATGGTGGCGTAGGTGTGGCGCATGCAGTAGATGGTGATCCGAGGGTCCCATCCCTCGGCAACAGCCATCTTCCCGAACGCCTTCTGAGCTGCATCCTGCGACAGGGGTCTCTCGCGGAAGCCTGGCCGGCGCGCGCCGCCACCAGGCAGCACGAAGGGACCAAGCAGGCCGGTCGCCACCTGTCGGTCCCTTTCCTCCACCAGGTAGTCGATGCATGCGGGCTTGACGTCGATGCGGCGGAGTTTGTGGTCTTTCGGCACCCAGGTCTGGCCGGTGGCCTCGGCCACCGACTGCTTTATCGTGATGATGCGGTTGGGAAGATCGAGGCAGTCCCACTTGAGCCAGCACATCTCCTCGTTGCGCAGCCCGGCGTACAATCCCAGACGGACTACCGTCGGCAGGCCACCGCTGATCCAGTGGCGGTGGCGCAGGGAGGCTCCGAGGAGTTGCTGAACCTCGGTCTCGGTCAGCACGCGGCGACTCTGGACAGGCTTGGGCTGGCGAAGGCGAAGGCCACGGGCTGGATTCTCGTGCAGCATGCCCATCGCCATGGCCTGATCGAGCAGCAGACGCAGCTTCGTGAGATACTGGAACACCGTCCAGCTTGCGTACCGGGCTTGCAATGCCAGGTGATATTCGCGGACGGTCGCCTCGTCGAGTTGGCTCAGATCGGGGCAGGTGTCGCGCATCCAGGCGACCACCTGCTTGGCGTAGGACATGTGGTTCTTGTGGGCCTTCCGCGACGGATCTTTGCTCTTGCCCTTTTGGAGGGCATACTGCTCGTATCCGGCCAGGATGCGGGCGAAGTCGGTCGGGTCGGGGGATACGCGCCTGCGGCGCTCGCTGGTTTCCGCGTAACCCGGGAACGCCGCCAGCGCCTCCTCGGTGGCCAGCCAGCCCCGCTCCAGCCAGAAGTCGATATCCCTATCGGCGGCCAATCCTGAGCGGGTGGCAGCCTCCAGTTGATCGAGGCGGGAGCAGAGCGAACGGGCCTCGGGCTTGGAGCGGGCGTACTTGGCGCGGGGCCGGCGGCGGTCGGGCAGGAAGACCGTGTACGAGACGCGCCAGCAATTGCGTGGCTCGAATCTGCTGACTGAGGCCATCCGTTCCTCCCGGGCATCGTGCCGGACCTGTAACAATCGTGGTAACAATCAGCATCCCCCAGAATGGGCATTATTGCGTCGGAATGGGGGATGACAGGTCAGGGCGTAAAGTAGGGAGGAAAGGGGCTACTCAGCAACCAATGGGAATCAGCGCGGGGAAGAAATAAACGTGTAACTTATTAAAATAAAAGGATTTATGATGTAACAACAAGAAAACCCCCGGGCCGCAAGCGATAGCGATCCGGGGGCTTCTGGATGGCGGGACCGACGGGATTCGAACCCGCGACCTCCGACGTGACAGGCCGGCGTTCTAACCAGCTGAACTACGATCCCGTGCTGCGGTGGTGCGATTGCCGGGATGAAAACTAACGGTACCCGGAGGTCTTGTCAATGGCGCCGAGGGGATCGCCGGCAGTCGGTGGAGATAGGGTCTGTCCCGTCAGGTGAGGCCGGCCGGATGGGCCTGGTCCCACTCCTCCCCTTCGCGCCGGAGGCGCTTGAGCGCGCCGCGCATGAGCTGGCGCTTGAGCGAGCTGACGTGGTCGACGAAGAGGGTTCCCTGCAGGTGGTCGATCTCGTGCTGCAGCACCCGGGCCTTGAACCCCTCCGCGGTCACCAGGAACGGTTGCCCCTCGGCGTCCAGGGCCTCCACCTCGACGACGGCGTGGCGCTTGACCTCGCTGTACAGGTCGGGGAAGCTGAGGCACCCCTCCTCGCCGACCTGGGTGCCGCTGGCCTTGACGATCCGGGGATTGACCAGCGCCAGCGGGGGCTGATCCGGGAGCTGGTGCGACACGTCGACGACGATGACCCGCTGGAGCACGCCGATCTGGGGCGCGGCCAGGCCGACCCCGTCGGCGGCGCGGAGGGAGTCGAACAGGTCGCCGATCAGGTTTCGAACCTCGTCGTCGACGACCGCGACCGGGGCGCAGGGCTCGCGCAGCACCCGGGCTCCGTACTTGACGATCTCGCGCACCATCCTGCCCGTTCCCTCAGCCTGCCTGAGCGGTCCGCGGATCTGCCGGCACGCGCGCGGCTCCGTCCGTCAGGGGCACCAGGTCGAGGGCGGCGTACCGCACGCCGGCGGCCTCCAGTCGGGTTACCAGGGAGCGGCGGGTCTCGACCTCGGCCAGGATCGCTATCCCGGCTTCGGTGAGCCGCAGGCAGATCATCCGCTCGTGTCGCTCCGCGGCGTGCGGGCTCAGTCCCAGCGCGGTCAGGGCCGCCTCGACCGCGACCTCGGGGTCTAGGCTCTGGGCCTGGCCGATCACCTCGTTCATGCTGCCGGAGCGGAATCCCCGCAGGTCCACGGTCACCTGCCGGTACCCGAGCCCGAGGATGGCCTCAGCCGTGCCGCGCCGCAGCTCCGGTTCGGCGAGGATCCGGGTCAGCTCCTCGGGGATCAGCTCCAGTCGGGAGACCTCGCCGTGGTGGCGGGCCCGGACCTGGGTGAAGCCGCAGCTCAGCCGCAGGTATTGCTCGGCCCGGTCGACCATCCGCAGCCCCTCGGCCGTGATCGCCGTGCCGTACGGGAAGCGGGAGGAGAGGCAGGCGGTCGCCGGCCGGTCCCAGACCTTGAGCCCCCAGCGCCGGGCCAGCTCGCGGATCTCGGCCTTGGTGATCCCGGCCTCGGCCAGCGGGGCTCGGGCGCCGCGCTCGCGGGCGGCCTGGGCTCCGGGGCGGAAGTCGCCGCTGTCGTCGGCATTCTGACCGTAGATGACGTGTTCGAGCCCGAGCCGTCGGGCGACCTCCTCCATCTCCACCAGCAGTTCCCGCTTGCAGAAGTAACAGCGGTTGGTCGGGTTGCGGGCGTAGTCGGGATTGGCCAGCTCCTGGGTGTGGATCACCTCGTGGCGGATGTCGAATTGGCGGCAGATCTCGGCGGCGATCTCCAGCTCGCCTTCGGCGTAGCTCTCGGAGACCGCGGTCACCGCCACGGCGCCGTCGCCGAGCACCCGGCGGGCCGCCACGGCCAGGGTGGCGCTGTCGACGCCGCCCGAGTACCCGATGAGCACCCGGCCCATCGGCCGCAGGATCTCCTCGAGGCGCGTCAGCTTCTGGTCCAGCTCGGTGGGGGGCGAGGCGACCACGGTCATCGTCGGCTCCGTCTCAGGGAAGGGGTTCGTCTGGTCGGGTCGCGCCCGGCACCAGGATGGCGTCGACCATGCCGTGGAGGACCTTCTTGTCCGCCGGGCAGATTACGGCCTGGACCCCGGAAAGCCGGGGCTCCTCGCCGTGGACGTAGTAGTAGGGGCGGACCAGGACACGGCCCCGCATCGGCCGCACCTCGTCGGCGTGGAAGTCGTAGTACGAGGCGGTCCGTTGGGCCGGCTTGTGGTAGTCCTGCAGGATGAACGGGCCCGAGGGGAAGCCGTCGAGGGCCTGCTGCAGCCGGCCGGCCCATTCCTCCTCGGGGAGGTCGTGGCCGACGCTGACCCCCCGGCTCTCGTAGGCCATGGGCGAGAACCCCGAGGGCTTGAGCACGAACTCCCGCTGCCGCTTGGTCAGGTGGCCCAGCCTCTGCCAGTCGTTGATCGCCTGACCGTCGACCTGCAGCCCGGGGATGGTGGCGTACGGCGGCGCCGGCCGGGGGTCGAGGATCCAGGTGCGGGGCACCAACTCGGTCAGCAGGGAATGGACGGACGGTCCCAGCTCGCGCTTCCAGAAGGATTCGAGCAGCGGGTGGTGGAGAAGGGCCAGCCAGAGCTTCTCCTCGAGGTAGGCCTTGAGGGGTGGGGTCAGCCGGATCGCGTTCTTCTTGGCGAAGTAGGTTATCAGCTCGGCCCGGGGGATATTCTTCAGGTCGAACAGCTCGAAGAAGCGGTACACGGCGTCGACCCGGATCCGCTCGCCCTCGCGCTCGAGCTGCAGGCCGTGCTCGTCGAAGTGCAGGTCGCGGGGGTGGAGGCAGTAGATCGGCCGGTCCTGCGCGGCCAGGCGTTCGGCCAG
>JBAZUN010000311.1:0-7399 GCA_041661365.1 Candidatus Latescibacterota bacterium | reverse complement strand
TGGTTGGACTACCAGCCGCGCGAGGCCGATCTCGGGTCCCGGCACATCGTCCACGGCGGATTGGCTATCACGGTGCTGGACGAGGTGATGACCTGGGCCGCCATCCTGGCCGCGGGTCGAGTCTGCGTGGCGGCCGAGCTCACGGTTCGACTCAAGCAGCCCATCCGCCTGGGCCTGCAGTTGCGGGTCGAGGGATGGGTCGCCGAAGCCGATCCGCGCCTGCGGTTCTGCCGGCCTATCCTTCGCTCCCTCTAGTGTCGCGTTGCAGAAATACCTTGGCATTCGCGGGTCGATCCATCCCGGCCAGCGTCGTTACGCTCGCTTCCTGTATCTTCTGGTCGATACAGGGCGTTCGCGCGCCTAGCTGGCCGGGCGCCTCGGCCCGCTCGGTGACACAACTTATTTCTGCGACGCGACACTAGCCCCGCACTGCCATGGCACCGGGATCCCCAGCTCGGCAGCGATCCGCTCCAGCCCCTTCCGGTGCTCCCGACCGAGCGGGATTCCGTCCCTGGCCCAGTCGTGCTCGCGCTCCCGCTCGAGCCCGCCCGGCAGGTCGTACCGCGCGTACCCCGGCAGCGGCGGCAGGGCATGCACCTCCCGCATGGTCCGGTCCACCTCGGCCACGAACGCCTTCAGGGGCACGAACCGACCGATGTCCACGGCCGCGACGAAGGCGCCGTACCCGGCCGCTGCGTACTGCCGGTTACCGGGCTGGAACTGGGGCAGCATCATCCCGGTCATGACCCCGCTCAACAGGTTGGCCACGGCCACCAGCCCGATGCTCTTAAAGAAGGCGGCCGGGGCCTGCCCGAACAGCGCCGGGAAGTGCTCGGGCTCGAAGAAGGACGTGCCCATGTCCAGGACCAGGGGCGCTTCGTCACCGCACGGGAAAGCGAAGCTCATCGGCGGGTTGCCGAATGGATTCCAGGTCGGCCGGTCGAGGCGGAAGCTGCCCATGGTGTGGCCGGACACGCTGAATCCCACGCAGCCGTGGCCGGCGGCCATGCGAGTATAGGATCCGGCCGCGCCGTAATGGCCGTGATTGCGGGTGGCGGCCGTGCCTACCCCGCTGGCTCTGGCCCGGGCGATGGCCAGCTCGGTGGCCCGATAAGCGGCCAGGTGCCCCAGCCCACCGTCACCGTCGACCAGCGCCGTGGCGCTGTCTTCACCGGAAACCCGCAGGCAAGGCGCAGGATTGAGCTGGCCTCCGAGGAAGTGGCTCACGTACCCGCTGATCTGCAGGGTGCCGTGGCTGAGGACGCCGCGCAGATCGCAGTCGATCAGCAGCGAGGTGATCCGCTCAGCATCGAGCCGCGATAGGCCCGCGCTCACGAACAGGCTCGTGGACAGCTCGGACAGCGATGCCGCCGGCACGCGAATGGAGTCGGTTGGCGGTAGGTTCATGTTTGCACCCCTCCGCGGTTGCGGGCCACGCCGGTCTCGGTCAGGAGCAGAGATGGCTAGGCCACGTCGACAGAAGGTACGAAGGCGCTTTTGGCGCGGCGGGTCAACCAGGTGAAGGTCGGCTGAGGGAAGGGACCGGCTCCTGCAGCAGCATGCCGGGCCGTCGCCGTTACGGCACGGCCCAGCCGAGCACGGCCAGGATCGCCCAGCGGAAGGCGGCGATGACCGGGTCCAGGACCTTGAAGTACAGCAGCGCGAGGATGACGAGGAAGCCGTACGGCTCGAGCCGGAGCAGGAGGAGCTGCGCCCGTCTGGACGCGAAGCCCATGAGGATCTTCGAGCCGTCCAGGGGCGGAATCGGGACCAGGTTGAACGAGGCCAGGACCACGTTGACCTGGAACAGGACGTGCAGCACCACCGACACACCGCCGTCCGGGGAGGGCTGCAGCCAGCGGTACAGCAGGAGCGACAGGAAGGCCACCGCCAGGTTGGCGGCGATGCCGGCCGAGGCGACCAGCACCAGGCCGCCCCGCAAGGGCCGGAGACGGCTGAAGTCCACCGGGACCGGCTTGGCCCAGCCGAAACCGACGACGAAGAGCATCAGGGTGCCGACCACGCTGAGGTGCCTCCAGGGCTTCAGGCTCAGCCGGCCCAGCGACCGGGCCGTCTGATCTCCCAGCCGCGACGCCACCCAGCCGTGAGCCACCTCGTGCAGGACCACCGAGTAGAGCAGCGGTACCGCGAGCAGGACGAAGACCAGCGGCTCGTTGCGAATCAGGTCCAGCAGGGCTGCACCTCCTTGAGAGCGGCTCGAGCACTGCCCATGAGTAGCTTACCGAGCCCGTGGCAGGCGGTATGCAGCCTTGCCGATCGCGCGGTCTGCTCGGCGGTCCGCCTCAGGAGTGCGCTGGTCCGCATTCCCGAGACCACTCCGGATCCCAGCCCGTGCGAAGAAAGCGCACCCAGCGCTGGCAGAAGCCCTCCTCCAGGCCGATCCAGCCAACGTCGGCGACCGTCCGCTCGAGGTCGTAGGAGACTCGGTGGAATGCCAGCTCGCCGTCCGCCTCTACCGCATATCCCGCCCGCGAGTCGCCGTCCCGAGGTTGGCCCACGGGCGGCACACAGACATACCGGCGCCCGCCGACGACGCGGTCGATCCGGCGGTGTGAATGGCCACAGACGATCATCGGCTGGGCAACGGCGCGCAGATGGCCCGCCAGCACCGCGTCGGGCATGGCCGGGTGCAGGTACGGCGCTCCGGCCGGATGATGCATCGCGGTCGCGGCGACCCCGCAGCAGTCGATGGCACGCTCCAAGGGCAGCGTCGCCAGGTAGGACCGCTGCGGCTCGTCGAGCTGGTCGAAGCTCCACTCATCCCAGTCCACCGGGGCGGACCGACGGACAGGACATTGCCGGATGGCCAGCACCGCGGTGTCGTGGTTGCCCCGCACCCCCCTGGCGCCAAGCTGCCGCAGCCGTTCGACGCAGGCCGAGGGGTGAGGACCGTACCCCACGATGTCCCCCAGGAAGACGATCTCGTCCCAGCTCGCGGCATCGGCCAGCACGGCCTCGAATGCCGGCAGATTCGCGTGCACGTCGGCCAGCCAGAGGCGCCTCATCCGCGCTCCCTCGCGCCCAGGCACCGACGCAGGTACGCCAGGCTCCGCCGGATGCCCTCCGGCGTCACTTGGTCGGGATTCAACTCCAGGGTCGCTCCAAGCCGATCCCCGATATCCCGCAAGGCCGCCGCCATCTCTTCGAAGGGGACCACGCCAGTATCGACCTCGAGGTGATCCGTCTCGCCGTTCACGTCGAGCAGATGCAGGTGAAGGAGCGTTTCCCCGAGATACCGGATGAGATCACCGATGTCGCCCGCTTCCTCGCGCGATTCGCGGTTAGCCGGCAGGTAGAGGTGGCCGACATCCAGGTTCACTCCCACGTTCGGCAGGCCCCACCCCTTCACCAGGTCGAAGCCATCCACGATCTCCAGGGCGACCTTGGTCTGCGCCAGGCCGGCTCGCGCACCGAGCTCCTCCATCGCCGCACGCCAGGCAACAGAATCGCCAGCAGGCTGGGCATGGACCGTGACCAGGCCGACACCCAGATCCTCGGCCAGACCCAGGACCGGTACCAGCGCAACCAGATCGGCGGCGAGTGTTGCCGCCCTCAGCTCGATCGCGAAGGGAGCATGGATCTCGACGAACGAGAATCCTTCCAGCTCTCGCTTCAGTCGGGCTCGCTCCGCCGGGCCGCAGCTCGAGGGCTCGATCCCGCACCACTCCCCAGGAACCCCGGCGCTGGCGTGGAAGCCCACGCCGTCGAACCCGGCATCCTGTATCCAGGCGAGCTGGAAATGACATTCGTCGAGGAACCAAAGGTCGACGCGCGGGTCAAAGCGATACCGCCGGAGTTTTTTTAAGGCCGCCTGGGCCTGGGGGGTCAGCGTCGGCTGCTAACGAGCGCGGCTTGCGTAGGCGGAATCCCAACTCGTGAAACAGCCGTTGGCACTGACGCACCTGCAGCTGCACGCCGTAGCGGAGGGCAAGATGATGACTGAGCAACGGGCCGTCCCAGCCGTTCTGCTCATACCCCAGGTCCCGCGGCGACCGCCGCAGGTCGCGCCCGATCGCCGCTCTTTGCCGTCGGCTCAGCTGCGCCGGCCGGCCCGAGCGTGGCTGCTCCCGCAGCCCGTCCAAGCCATCGACGCGGAAGCGGTCCGCCCAGTATTGCACGGTGCGCCGGGCTTGTCCGAGATAGTGACTCACCGCCTGGATGGTCATCCCTTGGCAGATCAGCAGCAGCCCGTGCAGCCGGTGGTCGTAGCGGGCATCCTCCGAGCGGCTGATCTCCTGCTTGAGGGCGACCACGAGGGTCTCGGCATCCTCGATGTGCACTCTGCGCATGGCCCAATCCCTTCTTCCTGCTCCAATATACCCAGTCTGGCCCATTAGCGCAATTACTTAAGACGGTTCGTATAGCTTTGAATAGACCCAATACCGGAACTCCGTCCACGCGGCCTCGTCACCCGTAGGCACATACTCCAACCGCACTGCAATCCGTGCTTTCCCCCGCGTATACGCTACCGGGATCTCGAATTCGTCTTCCAGCCAACGCCGATAGGGATTGCAGTCCGGCTGGTACCACGTACGCTCGGATACCGGCACGCCGTCCACGGACACGCGCACCCGCTGCCGCCCGTGTTGCTGGTCCCCCAGACGGCGCAACCGAATGCCGCAAGAATAGGTCGAAGTAATTCACCCCCTGGTCGATTGCCCGGTCGATCACCTTGACCACGAGTCGCCGCGGCAGGTTGATGAGGTACTCGGTTCCGAGCGACACCTCTCCGACCGTAAGCCCCGTCCTCCCGAGTTGCCTGTATTCCATTCTGCTACCCCGCTAACAAATAGTTGGTGTTGGCAGCGCCCACTGTAGGTGTCCTGTTCTCACTGCGACAAGACAGAAGGTACGAGGGTGGCCTGCTCCATGGCGATCTTCGCGGGCAACTGGCCCATGCGGCGGGCGAGCGTGGACAGGCACTGTTCGTGGAAGGTCGCCAGCGCCACGTGGATCTTGTCTTGGAAGGGACTCAGCCAGCGTTCCTCCAGATGGCCAGGCCCAAAGAATGCCCCGAGGATCGACCCTGCGATCGCGCCATAGCTGTCGGTATCGTTGCCTTGCATGACCTGCTTGCAGAAGCCGTCGCCGATGCTCTCGGCGAACCGTAGCGAATTTATGAGCGTGCCGCTCTCCTGGTAAATCTGGCAGTGGCCGTACTCCTTGTACTTGCCGTGGATCCGGTAGTAGCCGTCGAGCCAGTCCTTGGCTTGGCTGACTTCGTTCAGCGAATCGGCGACAACTCGGTAGAACCTTCCGGCCCCCAACTCCACCACGGCGGAATGCTTTGCAGCCATTCATTGCGGATGTGACCCCGATCCAGCTGCAGACCGTGCTGTTCTAGCAACAGCATCCCCATGACTGTGTAGTTGATGTCGTCATCGGCAGCAACCCAGCGGATTCGCTCGCGCACGGTCTCCTTATAGGAGCCATGTAACCGTAGCAAGCCCCGAGTCTGCAGTTCTTCGGCAACGTAATCGCGGATGGGCCATTCACCGACCTTCTCAAATGCATCCCTCAGCTGATCCAAGGTCGGACTGATCTCCAGCGGCTTGCCGAGGATGCAGCCGCAGACCGACGACAGAAACGCGGTTTCCACACGCCGCGCGCTGTCGACCAAGTCCACCTTGGTCATCGGCCCAAGTGGCCGTGCCGGGTCGCATTCCGCCCAGATGCTCTCTAGATCGTCAGGTTCGACGTATGGCCAGTCCTCGCGCAGTGGCAGCGCAGCCAATTCCCGGGCCAATGCGGCCAGAGCATCATAGCTCTCTGGCACGCCCGAAAGTCGTTCCTGGATCCTGGCCACGTCGTGGCCTTGGGCTCTCTTGTTGTAGATCACCGTTTGCAGGTGACCACTTAATTGAGCTATTGTCGGTAGCATTGTCGTCGGCTCCTTATGGTTTCTGGTCCAGAAAATAGAGGAATAGCTCTGCCGCGTGCCAAGTGTGCGGCAGGCAAACCCGTTCGCTGGCTTTCTCTCTCGAGACAATCGCCATGCGCCAGTAATCGGCTTCCGAGCCTTTCCCCTCCCACGTCAACGGCGTGGCCGACTCGTTCACCGGCATGGGGGGTGGTTCGCTGTGGAAGTGCGCCTCGGCCCAGGCCAGGTACGGATACAGCTGCGCCGACCGGGTCTCGAACCGCGGTCCTGGCACGTGCTGGTCGCGGAAGTCCATCCAGAACAATACATCGTACGAATCGAACACGGACGGCACTTCATATGGGTCGTCCAGCCCCAGGTGACGCAAGCCGTATTTGAGCCACTTTGTCTGATAGACCGGGTGCTCGGCGTAGTCGGTCAACCCGACGATGTGCCGATCGCGCTGGTACGTCGGCACGGCTTTCAGCACCGTCTCCACGAGCGGATGTCTGCGGTCGCCAACCAGGGACACCATAAACAGCGCCTGTCCCAGGTTGTCGGCCTCGGGCTGGCCGGCGTTGTTGCGGTCCCACGGCTTGTCGAGGCCATTCACCCACGGCTCGAGGAGCGTGTGATTACCGGTCCTCTGGAAGCACAACAGCATCATCGCGGCATCGCGATACCACGGCCGAGGGTAGACCCAGAGGTTCGGCACCGGCCCCCAAGGCATCACGTTGACCAGCAACTCGGCGTGCAGTGCCCGCAGCAGCGCCGCCCGCGGGTGTCCGTCGAATCGCGGCAACTTCACCGGTGATCGCGTCAACGCCACGCGGTCCCCCCGTTCCTCGATCCACACGCCTTCCTCGTCCTCGACGATGCGCGCCTCACCGAGCTCGACACGATACTCGCCGGACACGATCTTCTCCTCGTGCGCCTCCCAGCGCCGGATCACTTCGCCGTTAAGCGCGTCTCGTAGCAAGCCACCAGCTTGATATAGCAGTTTGCGCCGACCCGGTCCCATGCCGAACAGGTGAAATGATTGAGTGCCACCGATAGCCACATCTCCGAGCCTGGTTGCGACTTGGGGTCCAGATTCCGAGGTGGTAGCGGACATGGCGTCTCCTTCAGTTTGTGGTTTCGTGGCGACCGCTCCTACCTCGCTTCGGAGTTGCTGAGACGGAGCTGGCGTGTGCCATTGGTATGTCAGGGCGCCCGGACCGCACATACCCGATGGCGCTGGAGGCCGCGAGTACCGGATCATGGGCAAGGTGCGACCGGTAGTGTGCGCCGCGCCGCGGCCACCGGGGCCGGGGGGTGCACGGACGGCACGGCGCGCTTGGCGGCTGGCCCGCATTCGGCGGCGACTGCCCCCTGTGGCCCTGTTGGCGGGTCGCCGCGCGGCGGTGAAGGGCTTGCCACAGCAGCGGGCCATCGCGCGTTGCTCATTGCGCCACCAGCTTCACCGACCGCCAGATGCCACCGACCCCGACCTGGTTGCGGACCTGATACTCCCTCGGA
>JBAZUN010000310.1:0-7401 GCA_041661365.1 Candidatus Latescibacterota bacterium | reverse complement strand
AACTGGCCTTGACCGGCCGATAGATTAAGTGAGCGGGTTGACCTACCCTCCACCGAGCGAGCGCCCCATGTTCGACAACACGCTGACCTCCCTCCTGCAGCTCGTCATCGTCGTGGACCTGCTGGGCGCGGCGACCTACTTCGTCCTGGCCGGGATGCGGCAGCACCGCCGTCGAATGGCCCGGCCCGAACCCTCTGCAGAGACACTAGTCGTCCCGATGCGGCAGCCGTTCTGGACCCGCCTGTGGGGCCGGCAGCCCGAGCTGGTGCTGGCCAACGAAGGGGACTACGGCCAACTGCGCCGCATCCTAGACGGCTTCCGGGACGGGTTGCGCTGAGCACCGGTCCGATCGGCTTGCGCCTCTTCGGGGGTTGGCTACCTTTGTCTGCGTCCGTCCTCCCTGCACCCCCTTCCGCGAGGATCCGATGAACCTCGAGCAACTCAAGGGCAAGACCGTGATGGTGGCGGTCTCCGGCGGCCTGGATAGCTGCACCATCACCCACTGGCTCACCCGCCACGGGATCGACGTGATCGCCTACACCGCTGACCTCGGCCAGCCCGACGAGGAGCGGATCGAGGACGTCCGGGCCCGGATGCTGGCCTGCGGCGCCCACGAGCTGATCCTGGCCGACCTCAAGGCGGAGGTCTGTCAGGCCGGAATCCAGCTCGTCCAGGCCCAGGCCCGGTACGAGGGAGGGTACTGGAATACCACCGGGATCGCCCGCCACGTAGTCGTGGCCGGGATGGTCCCCGAGATGCGCCGCCGCGGGATCGGGATCATGGGCCACGGGGCCACCGGCCGCGGCAACGACCAGGTGCGCTTCCAGCTCGCCACGCAGATGCTCGATCCGGCCATCCAGGTCTATGCCCCCTGGCGCGACCCGGCCTTCCTGCACCTCTTCCCGGGCCGGCGCGAGATGATCGAGTACTGCCAGAGCCACGGCCTCCCGATCCGGGCTAGCCTCGACAAGCCGTATTCGACCGACGCCAACATCCTGGGGCTCACCCACGAGGCCGGGGAACTGGAAGACCTGGCTACCCCGGCCCGGCGGATCGAGCCGGGGATGGGGGTCTTCCCCGAGCAGGCACCGGATCAGCCCGAGCGGTTCACCGTGCGCTTCGAAGCCGGCCAGCCGGTGGCGATCAACGGCCGATCGGTCACCGCGTACCAGGCCCTCGAGCAGAGCAACCGGATCGCCGGACGCCACGGCGTCGGGATCGGGCTCCACACCGTGGAAAACCGGTTCGTGGGGATCAAGTCCCGCGGGGTGTACGAGGCCCCCGGGATGGAGCTGCTCGGTCAGTGCTACGAGTACCTGCTGCAGCTCGTGCTCGACCGTCGGGCCCGCCGGATCTTCGCCCCGGTGTCGGCGTACATCGCCGAGCAGATCTACCAGGGGTACTGGTTCGACACCGCCACCCAGGCCTGCCGCAAGCTGGTCGATCACTTCAGCGGCCTGGCCACCGGCACCGTCGTCGTGTCGCTCTACAAGGGCGGGATCGCCTTCGACCAGGTCGTCGACGTCCCCCACTCCCTGTACCGGGAGGACGCGGCCTCGATGGAGGCGGTCGGCGAGTTCGACCACCAGGACTCCGAGGGGTTCCTCGGGGTGCTGGGGGTCAGCGCCCGGGTGCTCAATACCTCGGGACAGGTGAAGCTCTGATTCTCTGGCTTTAGGCTTTGGGCGGGGGCCGTCAGGCAGACGGTCCCCGCAGCAGTTCCCGATAGATCCCCGGCTCAGAAAGCCACGGATAAGGGGTCGCCGGTGGCGATCCCTTCCTCGGACACCCACCGGCCGTCGCGATCGAGGGCCAGCCTGGGCTGGTCCGGGTGGATCCGCGAGACCACCTCGTAGCTGATCGTCCCCATCCAAGAAGCCCACTGGTCGGCGCTGACCTGCTCCTCGCCGTCGATGCCGATCAGGGTGGCCAGGTCGCCGACCTCGACCCCGGGGACGTCGGTGACGTCGACCATGGCCAGGTTCATGCAGACCCGGCCCCGCACCGGCGCCCGCACCCCGCGCACCAGCACGTGACCCAGGTTGGACAGGCGGCGGTCGAACCCCTCGTAGTACCCGACGGGGATCACGGCCAGGCGGGTCGGCGCGGTGGCCCGGAAGGTCCGGCCGTACCCCACGTACCCGCCGGTCGGAACCTGGTTCAACTGCAGGATGCGGGTCCGCCAGGACAGCACCGGAGCGAGCCGCGGCAAGGTATAGGACGGGACGTCGGCGCTGCGCTGCAGGGCCGTGGCAAAGGTCTCGCGCGAGGGCCACAGCCCGTAGGCCGCCAGGCCGGCGCGCACCAGGGAGCCGTGGGTCTCGGGCCACAGCAGGGTGGCGGCCGAATTGGCCGAGTGGACCATCGGCACGGCGATCCCGTGGTCGGCCAGGGTCTGGCGCGCCGCCTCGAGGAGCTGGAGCTGGCGACGGGCAAAGGCGTGGTCGATGGTGTCCTCGATGTCGGCGTAGTGGGTGGTGAGTCCCTCGAGCTGCACCCCCTCCAGATCGACCAGGCGGCGCGCCATCGGCAGGAGATCATCCAGCCCCACCCCCTGCCGATGGGTCCCGGTCTCCACCTTGAGGTGCACCGGCACCCGCACCCCGGCGGCGCGACCGGCTGCGTCCAGGGCCTCGGCCGAGCGCGGATCGGCCAGGACCACGCGCACCCCGGTGCGCGCGGCCCGGATCGCCTGGGCCGGCGGCACGGCGACGCAGAGGTAGAGCGGCGCCTCGATCCCGGCCCGCCGCAACCGTTCGGCCTCGACCACGGAGTTGGCCACCAGCCAGTCGACCCCGGCCGCGAGGAAGGCCCGGGCGCAAAGCGTCAGCCCGTGGCCGTAGGCGTTGGCCTTGACCACCACGCCCAGGAGGGCTCCCGGGCTCAAGCCGCGGCGCAGGGAGGCCACGTTGGCCCGCACGGCGGCCAGGTCGATCTCACACCACGACGGATCCTCGGTCGGGGGCTCGGGAGCAGGGGATCGACTCACGGCGACTCCACCGTGCCCTGGCGGCGCGACCGCTCGGCGGCGAAGACCATCAGGTGGGTCTCCAGGGTCTCGTCCGGGCCGGACATGACCCGGCTCTGGTCTCCGGCGGCCACGGCGGCGACGAAGCTCTGCATCAGGCCGTAGTCCCCGCCGCCGTGCCCCCCGAGGATCGAACCGTCGGCCGCGGCGGTGTCGATCACCTCGGTCCGGTCGGTGAGGAAGTCGGTCACCTCGAGACAAACCCCATCTCCGGCGATCTCGCCCCGGGTGCCGAACAGGCGGGTCCGGCGGTGGCCGCCGAGGTTGAAGGCGGTCATGGTGAAGGCCGCGGTGCGGCCCCCGGCGAAGAGCAGGTTGACCACCTGGTGGTCGACGACGTCGTTGTCGCACTCGTACACGCACCGGCCGTACGGCCCGGTGCGCAAGGCCTCGGTCACCGTAACCTCGCTGACCTCGGGGGTGAGCACGTCCACCGGCCACCCGGTCTGACCGCGGGCCACACGGCCCAGGTAGATCCTGCGGGCCGAGTAGGGACAGGTCGCCTCGCAGGGGCAGTCCAGGCAGCGAGTCGCGTCTCCGGCCGCAGCCGGCTTCTCCTCCCGGCGGAAGTGCTTGAGCGAGCCGAAGGAGGAGACCCGCTCGCAGGGCACCCCCATGACGTGGCGGAGCCAGTCCAGGTCGTGGCAGGACTTGGCCAGCAGCATCGGCGAGGACTCGCGCTCGTTGCGCCAGTTCCCCCGCACGAAGGAGTGGGCCTGGTGCCAGTACCCGACCGGCTCGAGGTGCTGGAGGCTGACCAGGTCGCCGATCGCGCCGGCCTCGAGGAGGGCCTTGAGCCGCCGGGTGTAGGCGGTGTACCGCATCACGTGACAGACCGCGAAGAGGATCCCCGCGTCGGTGACCGCGCGGTGGATGCGGCGGCACCCGTCCTCGTCCGGGGCCATCGGCTTCTCGAGCAGGAGGTGGTAGCCGCGGCCGGCAAAGGCCTCGGCCGGCTCCACGTGCACGGCGTCCTGGGTGGCGATGATCGCGGCGTCGGCCAGGCGAGGCGCGGCCGCCGCCTCCCGCCAGTCGGCGAAGACCCGCTCGGACGGGATCCGGTGCTCCCGCGCCAACCGGTCGCGGTAGAAGGCCCGGGGCTCGGCCACGGCCACGACTTGAGCCTGGTCAGGGTGGGCCGCGGCGTAGGCCGCGTACCCGGTGCCCCGGGACCCGGCCCCGATGACGGCCAGACGGACAGGATGCATCGCTACCTCCCGATCGGATGGATGGACGGGGCCGGTCGCCGATGATGGCCGGTTCGCTTCAGGCGAGCAGGGTGAGGAGGTCCTCCAGCTCGCCCAGCACCGCGACTCCCTGCCCGTCCAGGCGGTGACGGTGTTGGTGCCCGGAGGGGATGAGGGCGCAGTCGACCCCCATGGCCGCGGCCACCTCCAGGTCGTGGAGGGTGTCCCCCACCAGGATCACCTCCCCGGCAACCCACCCCGAGCCGCGGAACCACCGCTCCCCCAGCTCGACCTTGCCGCTGCCGTGCTGGTTGTCGACGCCGACGACCTCGGCGAAGAAGCCGCTGAGCCCGAAGTGCCCGACCAGCGACACCAGGGCGTCCTGCTCATAGGCCGACAGCACCGACTGTCCCACCCCGAGACGCGTCACCGCGGCCAGGACCGATCGGGCGCCGGCGCGCAGGCCGCACTCCAGCCGACGGGCCTCGTAGAGCAGGCTGAACTGGTCGCTGAGCGCGGTGAACGACTCGCGCTCCAGGTCGAAACCGATACGGCGGCAGTAGCGCTCCAGCGGAAAGCCGAAGACCTGCCCGTAGACCTCGGCGTCGACCTCGGGCAGCCCCCGTTTACCCAGCATCCGGTTGATGACCTCCAGGCTGAGCCAGGCGTCGTCGAGCAGGGTGCCGTTCCAGTCCCAGAGCACGTGTCGATACATTGTCGGATCGATCAGCCTCGACGGGCTACCCAGATCTGCTCGCCGTACCCCGGGTACGGTCCGCCCTGGAAATCCCCGTAGAGCGCCTCGACCGCGAACCCGGTCCGCTCCAACAGGTAGGCCATCTCCTGGCGGCCGGTATAGCGGAGGGTTAGTCGAGTGGCTACCCGGCCGACCGAGCCCCCGCCCTGGTCGGTCTCTTCGAAGACCAGCTCCTGCTCGAGGAGCTGGTCGTCCGGCTGATACTGGCGGTGGTAGTACACGGTGACCAGGTGGCCGCTCTCGGGATCGACAAAATCGGTGTCCTGGCGCACCGGGCCGCGCAGGCCGTCGGCGACCATATCCAGAAGCGGGTCGTAGACGTTGAAGGCCAGCAGGCCGCGCGGCCGCAGGTGGTCGCGGACGCACTCGAGGGCCTGGGCCTGATCGACCGGGGTCAGCAGGTGCTGGAACGACCGGTAGGGGATGACGGCCAGGCGGAACCGCCGGCCCAGGCGGAACTCCCGCATGTCGGCCTGGACCAGCTCGATCCGACGCCGCACCGCGGGAGACAGGCCGGCCTGCAACCGTCGCGTCCGATCGAGCAGCTCCCCGGAGCAGTCCAGCCCCACGACCCGCACCCCGGCGCGCGCCATCGGCAGCAGCACGCGGCCGGTGCCGCATCCCAGCTCCAGCACCGGCGATCCGGCCCGGCGCGCCTCGTCGACGTAGAACCCGACGTCTCCCGGCACGCCGACGAAGTAGGCGTCGTAGTACCGGGCCAGGTAGGCCTGCACCGGTCCTTCCCTACCCCAGCAGGTCCGCGACCACGGCCCGCTCCTCCCGCAGCTCGGCGAGGGTAACGGCCAGTCGCTCCCGCGCCCACGGGCTCAACGGCAGCTCGGGGACCACGGCCGGGGCCTGGCGGCCGTCGGTGCGCAACGGGTAGGAGAAGACCAGGCCGGGATCGACGGAGTAGTCGCCGTTGCTGGCCACCCCGGCCGAGAACCAGTCTCCCTCGGGGGTGGGTGAAAGGACGCTGCGGACGTGGTCGAGGGCGGCATTGGCCGCCGAGGCCGCCGAGGACAGACCCCGGGCCGCGATCACCGCGGCGCCGCGCTGCTGTACCCCCTGCACGAACGGGCCGCGGAGCCAGTCCCCGTCGGCGATGACCTCGGCCGCCGGACGGCCGTGGATGCGGGCGTTCTCGGCGTCCGGATACTGCGTCGCGCTGTGGTTCCCCCAGATCGCCACCCGGGTCACCTCGGCCACCCGGACCCCGGCCTTGGCCGCCAGCGCGGCGGCCGCCCGGTTCTGGTCGAGCCGGGTCATGGCCGCGAAGCGGTCGGCCGGCACCCCTTCGCGGGAGGCGTGGTGCAGGGCGATCAGGCAGTTGGTGTTGGCCGGGTTCCCCACGACCAGGACGCGGACGTCGGCAGCGGCGCGAGCCAGGGCCCGTCCCTGGCCGACGAAGATCGGTCCATTGTCCCGGATCAGGTCCTTCCGCTCCATCCCCTTGCCGCGCGGCTTGGACCCGACCATCAGGACCCAGTTGGCCCCCGCGAAGGCCCGCTCGGTCTGGTCGGTGGTCACCACCTCGTCCAGCAGCGGGAAGGCGCAGTCGTCCAGCTCCATGACCACCCCTTCGAGGGCCTTCATCGCCGGGGCGATCTCCAGCAGGTTGAGCGAGACCTGGGTCTCGGGGCCGAACACCTCCCCCGAGACCAGACGGGGCAGCAGGGCGTAGCCGATCTGTCCGGCGGCCCCGGTCACGGCGACTCTGACCGATCCGGCCATCGATTCCTCCTCCTCTACAGATGGGAGCTTCCGCGAACCCCGAGGTAATCTGCGGATCGGCCGGTCAGGAGGCAACCCGGTCCGGCGTCGCCTTGACCAACTCCGGCTGCCCGTGCTTATTCAACCAGCCTCCTGTCCCCGAAAGGATTCCGCATGCAACCGATCTGTGATCTGCTCCTCAAGGGCGGCCACCTCATCGACCCGCTGAACGATCTCGACGGTCCTGCCGACGTGGCGATCAAGGACGGCACCGTCGCCGCGGTCGGCCCCGGGCTCGAGGTCGAGGCGGCCCGGACCGTGGAACTGCCCGGCCTCTACGTCTTCCCCGGCCTGATCGATATCCACGTCCACGTGTACGGCGGGTACATCGGCTGGCTCTTCCCCGACCAGCACGCCCTCCCCTACGGCGTCACCACCGTGGTCGACACCGGCGGGTCAGGGTGGAAGGACGTGGAGGAGATGCGACGGACCATCGTCGAGCCGTCGGCCACCCGGGTGCTGGCCTTCCTCAACATCGTCGGGGCCGGGATGACCGGGGCTCCGGAGCAGGACGTGGCCGAGATGGACCCCAAGGCCTGCGCCGAGGCGGTCGGGCGACACCGCGATTTCGTCGTGGGGACCAAGGCGGCCCATTTCGGCGGTCCCGGGTGGGAATCGGCCGGCGGTGCTATCGAAGCGGCCCGGCTCAGTGACAC
>JBAZUN010000309.1:0-7405 GCA_041661365.1 Candidatus Latescibacterota bacterium | reverse complement strand
GCAGCGGACGAAGCCCGACGTCGACGAGATCACCGGCCTCTCGCCGACGATCGCCATCGAGCAGCGGTCGGCCGGGCGCAACCCCCGTTCGACGGTCGGGACGATCACCGAGATCTACGACTACCTCCGGGTCCTCTTCGCCCGGGTCGGCATCCCGCACTGTCCGGTCTCCGGCGCGCCGATCGCGGCCCAGACCCGGGACCAGATCGTCGCCCGCGTCGCCCAGCTCCCCGAGGGGACCCACCTGCACCTCCTGGCCCCGCTGGTGCGCGAGCGCCGCGGCCACTACCGCGACCTGTTCGAGGACCTGCAGCACCGAGGTTATCTCCGGGTCCGGGTCGACGGGGAGATCTTCCCGCTCGAGGAGATGCCCGAGCTCGACCGGTACCGCCGCCACACCATCGACCTGGTCGTCGACCGGCTGGTGCTCCGCGGCGAGGCCGACGGCCGGCTCGGCGAGGCGGTGGACAGCGCCCTGGCCCTCGGCGACGGCCACCTGGTAGCCTACCCCGAGGGGGGCGAGGACCTGGCCTTCAGCACCCAGCTCAGCTCGCCGGTCACCGGACTCTCCTTCCCCGAGCTGACCCCGCAGATGTTCTCCTTCAACAACCCGCAGGGGATGTGTCCCCAGTGCCACGGCCTGGGAACCCGGCTGGTGATGAGCGAGCGGCTGATGGTGCCGGATCCCGGTCGCTCGATCCTTCAGGGAGCGATCGAGCCGCTCGGGGAGGTCACCAGCAACAAGTGGCGGCTGCACCTCTACGCGGGGGCGGCGCGGGCCCTCGGCTTCGCCCTGGACGCCCCCTGGCAGGAGTTGACCGAGGAGCAGAAGGAGGGGCTCCTCCACGGCCTGGGGGATCGCAAGGTCGAGTTCCGCTACACCAACAACCGGAACTACACCTGGTCCCACACCGACCGGTACGAGGGAATCGTCGCTTACCTCGAGGGCCGGTACCTGCACGGGTCAGAGCGGATCCGCGGTGACCTGGGCCGGTACATGGGGACCGAACTCTGCTCGGCCTGCGGCGGCGGCCGGCTGCGGCCCGAGGCCATGGCCGTCACCATCGCCGAGCACAACCTGTCCCAGCTCACGGCCCTGCCGATCGGCCAGGCCCATCGCTTCTTCCAGACCCTGGAGCTGGACGAGATCCGCCGCATGATCGCCGAGGAGGCGCTCAAGGAGATCCGCGGCCGGCTGCAGCTCCTGGTCGACATCGGGCTGGACTACCTCACCCTGGACCGCGGGGCCCACACCCTCTCGGGCGGCGAGGCCCAGCGGATCCGACTGGCCAGCCAGATCGGCTCTGGCCTGGTCGGCGTCCTCTACGTCCTCGACGAGCCGTCGATCGGGCTCCACCACCGGGACAACCAGCGGCTGCTCGACACCCTCAAGCGGCTGCGCGACCTGGGGAACACCGTGGTCGTGGTCGAGCACGACGAGGACACCATCCGCCAGGCCGACCTGGTGGTCGACTTCGGCCCGGGCGCCGGGGAGCGGGGCGGCCGGGTGGTCGCCTGCGGCTCGCCGGCCGAGGTCGCCCGGGTGGCCGAGTCGCAGACCGGGCAGTACCTTGCCGGGCGATGCCGGATCGAGGTGCCGAGCCACCGCCGGCCGGGGAACGGCCACTGGCTGACCGTGGTCGGCGCGCGGCACCACAACCTGCGCGACCTGACCGTGCGGCTCCCGCTCGGCCTGTTCACCTGCGTCACCGGGGTCTCGGGGTCCGGGAAATCCTCCCTGGTCAACGATATCCTCTACAAGGCGCTCGACCGCCAGTTGCACCGGGCCCAGGTGGAGCCGGGCGAGCACGAGCGGATCGAAGGGGTCTCCCAGCTCGACAAGGTCATCCGCATCGACCAGAAGCCGATCGGCCGCACCCCGCGCTCCAACCCGGCCACCTACACCGACGTCTTCACCCCGATCCGCCAGCTCTTCGCCCGGCTGGCCGACGCCCGTCTGCGCGGGTACGACCAGGGCCGCTTCTCCTTCAACGTGAAAGGAGGGCGGTGCGAGGCCTGCGAGGGGAACGGCGCCACCCTGGTGGAGATGGAGTTCCTGGCCGACGTCTGGGTGAGGTGCGAGGCCTGCGAGGGGCGGCGGTTCAACCGCGAGACCCTGACGATCAAGTACAAGGGGAAGTCGATCGCCGAGGTGCTGGAGATGGAGGTGGAGGAGGCCCTGGCCTTCTTCGCCAACCTCCCCCATATCCACCGGACCCTGCAGACCCTCAACGACGTGGGCCTGGGGTACATCCGGCTGGGCCAGCCGGCCCCGACCCTCTCGGGGGGCGAGGCCCAGCGGGTCAAGCTGGCGCGCGAGCTGTGCCGACGCAGCACCGGCCGCACCGTGTACCTGCTCGACGAGCCGACCACCGGGCTGCACTTCGCCGACGTCGACAAGCTCCTGCGGATCCTGCACACCTTTGCCGAGGCCGGGAACACGGTGGTGGTGATCGAGCACAACCTCGAGGTCATCAAGACCGCCGACTACCTCATCGACATGGGGCCCGAGGGCGGCGAGGCCGGCGGGCTGGTGATCGCCTGCGGCACGCCGGAGGAGGTCTGCCGGGCGCTCGGCTCGTACACCGGCGAGGCCCTGCGCGAGGTGTTGACCATCGACGGCCACGCACCGGAGCGGCGGCGGATCCCGCGCCCGCCCCGCCGGCGACCGGCCAACGGCGACGGCTTCGTCCGCGAGATCGAGGTGGTCGGCGCCCGGATGCACAACCTCAAGGGGATCAACGTCCGCCTGCCGCGGGAGAAGATGACCGTGGTGTCCGGGGTGTCCGGCTCGGGCAAGTCCTCCCTGGCCTTCGACACCATCTACGCCGAGGGGCAGCGCCGGTACGTGGAATCCCTCTCGGCCTACGCGCGCCAGTTCCTCGACCAGATGGAGAAGCCGAAGGTCGAGCGGGTCGTCGGCCTGTCCCCGGCCATCGCCATCGAGCAGAAGCCGCCGAGCCGCAACCCGCGCTCCACCGTCGGCACGGTGACCGAGGTCTACGACTACCTGCGGGCGCTCTTCGCCACCCTGGGGACCCAGTACTGCCCCGGCTGCCAGGTGCCGGTCGGTGGCCAGACCCCGGACCAGATGGTCGACCGCATCCTGCAGTTGCCCGCCGAGCGGCGGATCGTGCTCACGGCGCCGATCGAGCCCAAGGGGAACGAGGGGTACGAGGCCCTGCTTCAACGGGCCCGAGCCGACGGTTTCGCTCGTGCCCGCATCGACGGCGACCTCGTCGACCTGACCGGCGAGGTTCACCTCGAACGGCGGCACCGCCACCGGCTCGAGCTGGTGGTCGACCGGCTGCAGCTCCGACCCGAGCACCGGGCCCGGCTGCGCGAGGGGGTGGAACGGGCCCTGGAGCTGTCGGGAGGCCTGCTGCTGGTCGTCTCTCCGGACGAGGGGGAACAGGTCCGGTTCAGCCGTCACCTCTCCTGCCCGCAGTGCGGCCGCACCTTTGACCCACTGGCGCCGCAGTCCTTCTCCTTCAACCACCGCGAGGGGATGTGCCCTGACTGCGAGGGGCTGGGCGAGAGCGAGGGGCTCGACCGCGAGCTGATCGTCGCCGACCGCGGGCTCACCCTGCGGCAGGGAGCGATCACCCTCTGGGGACGGCTGGAGAACCCCGGGTTCGAGCGCCTCCTCGAGACCGTGGGCCGCGCCTGGGGCTTCGACCTGGACACCCCCGTGGCCGAGCTGTCCGCCGAGGCCCGGCACGCCTTGTTCTACGGGGCCCCGACCCGCACCTTCCCCCTCGAGAACGGGCTGAGCTGCCGCTTCCGCGGGATCCTCCCGCCGGTCGACGACTTCGCCCGGCAGTCGGCGCGTCACAAGCGGCAGCTCCGGCCGGTGACCTGCGCCGCCTGCGAGGGGAGCCGGCTGCGGCCCGAGAGCCGGGCCGTGCGACTGCGGGAGCGGACCATCGTCGAGCTGACCCGCCTGCCGCTGCGCGACGGCCTGCGCTTCTTCGAGGAGCTGGAGCTGAGTCCCCGCGAGGCCGAGATGTCCGGGGAGCTGCTCCACGAGGTCCGCTCCCGGCTACGCTTCCTCGACCAGGTCGGCCTCGGGTACCTCGACCTGATGCGCCGAACCGCCACCCTCTCCGGCGGCGAGGCCCAGCGGATCCGCCTGGCCAGCCAGATCGGCTCGGGCCTGACCGGGGTGCTCTACCTGCTCGACGAGCCGACCATCGGCCTCCACCCCCGGGACAACCGGCGGCTGCTCGACGCCCTGCGCCGGCTGCAGGAGCTGGGGAACACCCTGGTCCTGGTCGAGCACGACCGCGACACCCTCGAGGCCGCCGACCACATCGTCGATCTCGGTCCGGGAGCCGGAGCCGAGGGGGGAGAGGTGGTCGGCGCCGGTACGCCGGCCCAGTTGCGGCGGTCGCGGACCTCCCTGACCGGAGCGTACCTGGCCGGCCGCCTGCAGATCCCGGTGCCCTCGCGACGCCGGACCGGCACCGGCCGGACCCTGACCCTCAGGGGCGCCGCGGCCAACAACCTCAGGTCGGTCGACGTTGCCTTCCCGCTGGGCACCCTGATCTGCGTCACCGGGGTCTCCGGCTCGGGGAAGAGCTCCCTGGTCCAGGACGTCCTCCACCGGGCGCTCGAGGCGGCGCTCCAGGGCGGGGAGCCGCCGGCCGGCGAGCACCGCGGCCTGGAGGGGATCGAGCACCTCGACAAGGTCATCGACATCGACCAGACCCCGATCGGCCACTCGCCGCGGAGCACCCCGGCCACGGTGATGGGGATCTTCGACCTGGTGCGGCAGCTCTACGCGCGCCTGCCCGAGGCCCGGCTGCGCGCCTTCGACGCGGGCCGCTTCTCCTTCAACAAGGCCGGCGGCCGCTGCGAGGCCTGCGAGGGGCTGGGGTGGCGCTGCATCGAGATGCACTTCCTGCCGGACGTCTGGGTCCCCTGCGACGCTTGCCACGGGAAGCGGTACAACCAGGACGTCCTGCGGGTCCGCTTCCGCGGCCGCTCGATCGCCGACGTCCTCGACCTGCCGGTCCGCCAGGCCCTGGAGCTGTTCGCCAGCGTCCCCCGCATCCACGTCCTGCTGCGCACCCTCGACGAGGTCGGCCTGGGGTACATGGCCCTCGGCCAGTCCTCGACCACCCTCTCCGGGGGGGAGGCCCAGCGGCTGAAGCTGGCCGCCGAGCTGGCCCGGCCCGACACCGGACGGACGATCTACATCCTCGACGAGCCGACCACCGGGCTGCACGCCGCCGACATCGCGCGGCTGCTGACCGTCTTCGGCCGGCTGGTCGACGCCGGGAACACCATGGTGGTCGTCGAGCACAACCTCGACGTCATCAAGACCGCTGACCACGTCATCGACCTGGGCCCGGAGGGAGGCGACGAGGGCGGCCGGATCGTGGCCCAGGGCCCTCCCGAGGAGGTGGCACGGGTCGAGGGCTCCCACACCGGGCGATTCCTCCGGCAGGTCCTGTCCGGGCTTGAAGGTGGCGGCCGTTCATCGCGAAATCGGCGAGCGAGCCATGCAGAGCTTTGACCTCACCCCCCGGGCCTTCTTCTCCTGGTCCTTCGCCTGTCCCTATCGGGCCACGCCTCCCCGGATCGACGGGAACCTGGGCGACTGGGACGCCGGCCAGCGGCTCCCCGAGCTGATGTCGGTCGACGGACGCCAGGCCTTCGCCGACTTATACATGGCGTGGAACGAATCCGGGCTCTACCTCGCCGTCGAGGTCCAGCGCAAAACCCGGTACCGGATCGATCCGAAGCACTGGGCCCACGGCGACTGTCTCGAGCTGTGGCTCGACACCCGCGACCTGAAGGACGTCCACCGGGCCCACCGGTACTGCCACCGGTTCTACATCCTGCCCGGAGGCACCGGGCCCGACGGGAAGCGGCCGATCGGCCGACAGACCACCATCGATCGGGCCCGTGAGCAAGCGCCGCCTTGCCCCGAGGAGACCATCGAGCTGGGGCTGCGCCGTCTGAAGGCCAGCTATCGGCTCGAGGTCAAGCTCCCGGCCACCGGGTTGAACGGGTTCCAGCCCGGGGAGTTCGACCGCCTGGGGTTCACCTACCTCCTGCACGACAGCCAGCACGGGACCCAGTCCTGGTCGGCCGGCACCGAGCTACCGGTCGAACACGACCCCAGCACCTGGGGCTCGGTCGAGCTGGCCCGCCCCTGAGCAGCGGCGCTCCCCATCTTTCCGCCTCCCTCCCAGGGGCTTAGATTAGCACGTCTTCGGCTCCGGGGGTGCCGCGGGACAGGCAGGTCTGCCCGCGGGCCGGGACGCCACAGATCACGCGGAAGGGATCGATGATTGCGAGCGGGCGGTTGCAGCGGTGGACGGGGTGGGGGGTGCTGGGGGTGACCCTGGCGGTCTATCTGCAGACGATGGCACCGTCGGTGTCGTTCTGGGACTGCGGCGAGTTCATTGCTTGCGCTTACACCCTGGGGGTGCCGCACCCGCCGGGGTCGCCGCTCTACGTGCTGCTCGGCCGGTTGTTCACCCTGATCCCGATCGGTGAGGTCGCCGCCCGGGTGGTGGCGATGTCGGCGCTGTCTTCGGCGTTGGCCGTCTGGTGCGTGTACCTGACCACGGTGGCCCTGGCCCGGCGGGCGCTAGGCGGCAAGCCGTTGGTGCCGCTAGCCGACGGCGGCGAGTTGGCCGCGGTGTCGGGGGGCGCGGTGGCCGCCTTGACCTTGGCGTTTTCCTACACCCAGTGGTTCAACGCCACCGAGGCCGAGGTCTACGGCTACTCGATCCTGTTCACCTGTCTGGGGGTCTGGCTGGGGCTGTATTGGGAAGGCCGGGGCGCCGGTCCGGCCAACGACCGCTGGCTGCTGCTGCTGGCCTACCTGTTCGGTCTGGGCGGTGGCCTGCACATGCTCTGTCTGCTGACCATCCCCTCGCTGCTGGTGCTGGCCTGGTTCGGCGAGATCCGGCTGCGGCGGCTGATCGTGCTGTTGGGGCTCTTGGGGGTCTGGGTCGGGCTGGCGCTGGCGGTGGGCGGCAGCAGCACCACCAGCTACGGCCTGTCGCTGCTAGGCCTAGGCGGGGTGCTGGTCTACCTCTACCGCCACGACCGGCGGGGCTGCTATCTGCTGGCCGGGATGGGGCTGCTGTTCGTTCTGGGGTATACCACCTACGGTCTGCTCTATCTGCGCTCCGGGCTCAACCCGGTGATCGACGAGAACGATCCCGAGAGCTGGGCGGCCTTTGTCAAGTTCGTCAACCGCGAGCAGTACGGCAGCGAGAGCATGCTGCTGACGATGCTGACCCCGCGGGCGGCGCGAGGGTATCAGTTCTGGCACCTGCAGATGAAGTACTTCTTCCAGCAGTTCCCCTTTCCGCTGTTGAGTTGGGAGACGGCCTTCCGCAAGGCGACCGAGGCGGCGACCGAGCCGGTGTCGATCTCGCTG
>JBAZUN010000308.1:0-7427 GCA_041661365.1 Candidatus Latescibacterota bacterium | reverse complement strand
GCACCCCGAGGAACTTGCGGGTGTCGAAGATGTTGTAGATCCGCTCGTCGCGGGCCAGACCGTCGGCGTGGATGCCGGCCCGGGTCACGTTGAACTGGGTGCCGACGAACGGATAGGTGGTCGGGATGTAGAGGTTCATCACGGTGCGGAAGTAGTCGGCCGCCTCGCTGATGACCGTGGTGTCCATCCCGTCCATGGTGCCCTTGAGCCCGACGTACTCGAAGACGGCCCCCTCGGTCGGCGGGTTGCCGGTCCGCTCGCCGAAGCCGAAGAGCGAGGTGTTGCAGATGTCGCACCCGTAGATCCAGGCCGTGGCGGCGTTGATGTGCACCTTGTGAAAATCGTTGTGCCCATGCCACTCGAGTCGCTCGGAGGGGACCCCGGCCTCGTGGATCATCTTGTAGACCAGCTTGGGGATCGAGCGCGGCAGGGCCGCCCCGGGGTAGGTGATCCCGAACCCGAGGGTGTCGCACAGCCGGACCTTGGTCTTGAGGTGCTCGGGCACGGTCTCCGACAGCTCCATGACCTGCTGGATGAAGGGGATCACGAACCCGTCGATGTCGGCGCGGGTCACGTCCTCGAGGTGGCAGCGCATCCGCACCCCGGCCTCGAGTCCCTGCTTCACCAGTCCCAGGTACCGGTCGAGGGCCTTGGCCCGGTCCAGCCGCAGCTTGGTGAAGATGTGGTAGTCGGAGCACGAGGTGAGGACCCCGGTCTCCTTGAGCCCCATCTCCCGCACCAGCTCGAAGTCGCCCTCGTCGGCCCGGATCCAGGCGGTGATCTCCGGGTACCGGTGCCCGAGCTGCTGGCAGGCCCGCACCGCCTCGCGGTCCTTCTCGCTGTACAGGAAGAACTCGCTCTGCCGGATGATCCCCTTGGGGCCGCTCAGCCGCGCCAGGTAGTCGTAGGCCCGGGCGGTCTGCTACACGGTAAAGGGGGGCAGCGACTGCTGGCCATCGCGGAAGGTGGTGTCCGAGATCCACAGGTCGCGGTCCTTGAGGCCCTGCGGGTCGAAGGTCACCAGCTTCCCGTCGATCTCCTCGTGGATCTTCCCGACGAAGGCGATGCGCGGGATCTCGTCGTAGGGGAAGAACTCCTCGTAGAAGTTGGGCTTGTCGACGTCCTGCAGCTCGCGCCTGGCCATGACCGGGGTCCTCGCGGAAAAGGGGGATGGGGGGCTTTAGTATACAACTGCCCCGGCGCGGAAACAACTGGCCGAGCCCCTGATCCGGCGAGGTCGATCCGCCGGTGGTCGCCCTCAGTCCCCTCCCTCGCGGAGCCGGGCCGCCATCCACGGTACGCTCCGTTCACCGGCGATCTCGTGGCCGCCGTCGTGCACCTCGATCCCCAGGTGAGTCCGCGGCCGACCGTGCAGCCGGTAGACCGGCCGCAGCCGGCGCACCAGCTCCTCGGCCTCCGCGAAGGGGAAGGACTCGTCCTGCCGGCCCGCGTCGAGGAAGAGGGGACGAGGGGCGATCAGGGCCGCCAGGTCGAGGTGCTCGAAGTGACGGGCCAGGTCGCGCAGATGGCCGCAGGTGCAGTGCGGCCGGTCGAGGAAGGTGCTGCGGTGCGAGGTGAGGTACCCGCAGACGCAGGCGGCCCGCACCCGGGTCTGCAGCCCGGAGAGGAAGAGGGTCATCTCGCCGCCCAGGGACAGCCCCATGACGCCGACGCGATCGGCCCTGACCTGCGGCAGTCCCTGCAGCAGGTCGAGGGCCCGCACCAAGTCCCAGTACCGCCAGCCGATGAGGGTATGACCGAGCAGGTTCAACCCGTGGACCAGGACCTGGTAGGTGACCTTGTCCTCGGGGAGGGCGCGCTCGCCGAACCCGATCTGGTCCGGACAGAGGGCGACCAGCCCGGCCTCGGCGAATCGCCGGCCGAAGCCGCGGTAGATGGAGCCCGGGTCGATGGCCTCCTCCTTCCCGCCCTGGCCGTGACCGTGGACGCAGAGCACGGCCGGGACCGGCCGCTTCAGGCCGCGCGGGGTGAGGAGGTAGGCCGTGGCCTGGAGCCCGGGCCGGGTCCAGTAGACCAGTCGCTCCCGCACGTAGTCCGGATGCTCCTCGACGATCTCCCGCTCTATGGCCAGCGGGATCCTCGTCCGCGGCAACTCGCCGAGGATACGGCGTACCCGAGAACGGGAACGGCGCTGCCAGGCGGCGAACGCCTCGGTCGTGTCCGCGGGGAACGGGGACTGCCGCAGGGAACGGTCCACGGTCTGGTGATACAGCTCGATGATCTGTTGGGCTGGCGCGGTCATTCGCTCCCCCTCAGTTGGCGCGGTGATGCTTCACTCCCAGGACCCTTCGCGGACCAGGGCCACCCGCAGGCAGACGCTCCCGTGGCGCGACAGGTCCTCCAGATCGCGCAGCTCCGGCTCGGTCACCGGCCCGGTGACGATGAGGGCCTTGCGGCCGACCACCCGCCGCAGGATCGGCATGACCGCCGCGGCCAGCGGCCCGCCGGGGAAGTCGATCGAGACCTGGATCGCCTTGAGCGCCTCGACCTCCAGCAGGGCCTCGACCACGTGCAGGCAGCACGAGTGGAGGTGGATGTGGGTGAACGGGAAGGCCTCCATGACCCGGCGATCGTGGGGCAGCACCCGGCGGGCGTAGACCTCGGGGGAGAGCATGCTGGCGTTGTCCGCCTGGGTCCTAACCTCCGGCCCGGGCGCCCAGATCCCGTACCCGCAGGCGTACCCGCCGGCAAAGACCGGGGTGCGGTCGAGGCGGCGCTGGGCCGTCTCGATGAAGATCTCGGCGCAGCGGGCCAGGAAGGCGTCGCTGGCCTCCGGCTCCTCGACCAGGGCCAGGCACATGGCCTCGTGGCCGACCGCCGCCGCCATCATATCGATCGGACCGCGCATCAGCGGCTGCACCACCGGCTGACGGCCCGCGGTCCGGGTCACCAGGAAGTCGACGAAGGCATCAAGCCTGGCGAGCCAGCCTTGGTCGGGCGCCACGCGCCCGGGCGACCGCCAGTCCTGGTCGAATGGCTCGGCCCACGGGCCACCGGTGACCACGCGGATCGGGCAGCCCACGATCGCCTCGGTCCAGCATAGGTGCGGTACCCCCTGGCCGCTGACAAAGTCGCCGTGGACCGCCGCGCCGACCTCGGCGGAGGAACCATAGAACCGCCGCGGGTCGATCAGCTCAGGGGTGATCGTCTCGCCCTCGCGAGCCGTGCGGCCGTCGGCGAGAGGCACCCCGCCTCCCTCGCGCAGGGGATGGTGCTCGGTTACCTCCTCGAGCAGCACCCCGGCCTCGGCGTTCCAGAACGACCGATGTCGATCCTTGAGTCGCTCCAGGGTCACGGATTCCATCTGCCTTCCTCCTCTGGGCGTTGCCCGGTGGCTCTTGCTCACCCCTCCGGTTGCAGTTGGCCGTACCATACCTGCTGGCTATTCTCCTGGTACGCGCCGGTCCAGTAGCAGTCCAGCACCTCTGAACGGGTGCCGCCAGCCCGGACGGCGCTGAGGAACAGGTGCCAGAACCGTGTGGGCAGGTCCAGTCGCACCGGCGCACTGATGCGACCCCACGACCCGCCCTCACCAACGGCGTACCACAACTCCTCGGCCTTGCCGCGCTTTCCCCGGGTCAGCAGGTAGTGGAACCGGCCATCGGCCCCCTGCACCACCCGACCGCCGTTGTACGCCCCGAGGCACCAGTGCCGCAACGGGCCGTCCGCCTTCCCCACGGCGTGATACAGACGGCTGTGGGCCTGGTCCTGGCCCTCGCCGGCCCAGACCGTGGTCGACGGATCGCGGTTCTCGTAGTAGAGCAGGTGCACCAGCCCATGGTCGTCCAGCAGCAGGTCCTGCTGTTCGGTGGTGCCGCGCGCCGGGCCGGCCACGGTGTCGGACAGGTCGCTGACCACGATCAGACGCCAGTCGTCAGGCGCGGCCAGCAGGTCCGGGGCGTGGTACCAGTAGGTGCGCAGGACCGGATAGATACCATGAGGCGTGACCACGGTCTTCATCACGCCGGTCTGCAGGTCGCGGTAGGTCACGGTCTGGTTGGGGTACTCCTCGCCGGCCTGGAAGTAGTCGTCACTGTTGAAGGCGTGGGCCGCGCCCTGGTGAAAGGTGACGAAGGAATACCCCCGCTGGGCCGGATGGACCAGGCGCCCCTGGGCCGCGGGGCGGTACCCCGATGCCGGATCGAGCACGTACCAGCCCAGGGCCTCCAGTCCGCCGGCCACCAGGATCCGGTCGCCCTCGTCGATGGCCGCCCCGAACCGGCTGTCCGCCTCGGCCAACTGCTGGACCGTGAACCGCTCGATCTGGCCGGACGGATCGAAGAGGGCGTGGTACCTGCCGTTGGCCCCGGAGATGACGTGGACCCGGCCTTCGCGGTCGACCAGCAGGTTGCCGTTCTGGGGGGTCGCTGGCAGGGGAGGGCTTGATTCCCAGCGACCGGGCGCTACCCGCCGGAAGACGACCAGGCTCAGGTCATCACGCCAGCTCAGGGCGTAGACCTGGTCCCCGTGCCGTACCAGGTTCGACTGGTTGAACCCCCAGCAGCTCGCGCCGGTACCGCCGGTCTGGATGCACCCGGCCGTGTCGGTGATCGGTTCGACCGTCCAGCGGCAGCGCGCCGGTGGACCGTGCTCCACCTCGGGGCGATTCACGGTAGAGATCCCGGTGGTCATCCTTGCTCCTCGACCTATGTAGAGCGTCCGAGAAATAGGTTGTGTCACCGAGCGGGCCGAGGCGCCCGGCCAGCTAGGCGCGCGAACGCCCTGTATCGACAGACAGATACAGGAAGCGAGCGGAACGACGCTGGCCGGGATGAATCGACCCGCGAATGCCAAGGCATTTCTCGGACGCTCTACTATGGTGCAACGGTCAGGTACGCCGCTCGCGAAGGGCCGACAGCCGTCGCCTGATAGCTTCGCCAGCGGGCTGATAACGCACTTCCCGGCCGAGCCGTCAACCCTAGGAGCCTGTCGGAGAACCCCATTCGGGCTGCGGCTGCCCCCGGTGTCCGCCAGCTTCGTTGCGCTCGCTTACCGCATCTCCCCTCGATGCGGTGCCGCTCACGCGCCTTGCTGGTGGCCATCGGGATGCAGCCTCGCTTGCCAAAGCAGGTTCTCCGACAGACTCCTAGTCGATACTCGTGATTCGCGTGACCGGCGACCGCATCGTTCCCGGGATTCCAGCCAGGATTGCCCGGCTCCGCGTCACCCGTTATCCTTCCCCGGGTCTACCCTCAAGGATTTTGCTGACGGCCACGAGGAGGTCCAGCCATGCCCCTGAGCTGCGGCACCGCGGTTCGCGACATCACCCCAACCTTCCCCGCGCACCTCCACGGGTACGCCGACCGGGACCGCCCGTCCGAGGGGGTGGCCGAGCCGATCTCGCTGGGTTGCCTGGCCCTGGACGACGGGGAACGGCGCGCCTTGCTGGTCACCGCCGACCTGATCGGGATCCAGGTCCAGGTCGCCGATCAACTGCGCGACCTGCTCGCGCAGGAGACCGGAATCCCGCGCCAGTTCGTGTTCCTGGCCTGCTCGCATACCCACTTTGCCCCGGCCCTGCACCGGGAGATTTCCGCGGCTCCGGCCCTGGGCGTGATGGAGCCCGACCCCAGGTTCGTCGAGGACTTCGGCGCCAAGGTGCTCGAGGCTGCCCGGGAGAGCCTGCGTCGGCTGCGCCCCGCCGAGTTGGAGACCGCGCGGGTGCAGGTCCCCCAGGTGGTCTTCAACCGGCGCACCCGGCGGCCGGACGGGGCGGTGGTCACCAACTACCGGTACCCGCTCGACGCCACCGGGCTGACCTTCAGTCCGGTCGACCCGGAGCTCACCGCGCTGCGTCTCCGCAACGCCGACGGGGTACAGGCCGTAATGGCCAACTCCGGGTGTCACCCGGTAACCGGAGGGCAGATCCCCGAGCGCGATCACTATCGGGTTTCAGCCGATTACCCGTACTACCTGCGGCAGACGATCGCTGGCCAATGGGCCTGCCCGGTCTTCTTCACCCTGGGCGCGGCCGGGGACGCGGTGCCGATCGATCGCTTCGGCGACTGCCGGCAGCGGATCGGCACCTCGCTCGGACATGCGATCACCCTGGCCGAACGGGTCTTTGTAGCCGAGCCCGGTCCGGTGCTGCGGACCGACGCCATCAGCCTGGAGGCCGAGACGATCCTCAAGGTCGACCCAGCAACGGCACGAGCAGCGTACGAGAAGGCCCGGACCGCCCTCCTCGCCCTGCAGCGAGCCACCGGCACCGACCGTCAGAGTCCCGAGTACATAACCGCGGTGGCGGCGCACGGCCAGGCCCAGACCGCCTACGGCCGGGCCTGCCGGTACCCGGCCAACCGGCACCGGATCGAGGTGCAACTGCTGGGGATCGGCCAAACCGTGCTGGTCGGCCTGCCGTTCGAGGTGCTCAGCGAGATCAGCCTGAGGCTGAAGGCGCGCTTCCCGGGGGTCGTGGTGGTCTCGTGCTGCGGCGGGTACGAGGGGTACCTGCCGCTCCACCACGAATATGCCCGAGGCGGGTACGAGGCGACGCCCTCCTCGACCCACTTTGCCGAGGGGACCGCCGACCGCATCCTCGAGCTGGTCCAGGAACGCCTAACCTCCTGGTGATCCGCAGGTAACCCGCCGGGGACGGCCCGTCACGCGGGAAGGGGAAACCGCACCACCACCGGGCCGGAGGGCAGTCCGGCCCTGGCCTCGACCGGCAAGGTCACCCAAGTGATCTCGTCGCGCCGGTCCCAGGGGATTGGCCGGCCCCACCCCAGGAGGTGGACCTGGGCCCCGTCCGGGGGTTGCAGACCGCGCAGGCAGATCGGCGCAGGCTGGGGATCGCCGAAGGCGATGGCGTAGGCCTGTTGCCCGCGACGGGTGTAGAAGACCTCGCCCTCGCGATGGGGCGCCACGGGCCGGCTGCGGCGGATCGCTTCGCCGTTGACCGCCATCCAGGCGCCGATCTCCGCCAGCCGCGACAGGGCCTCGTCGGTGAGGGTCCCCTCGGGGGTGGGCCCGGTACCGAGCAGCAGGTTCCCGCCCTTGGCCACCACCTCGACCAGCATCCGCAGCAGTTGGGACGCGGGCTTGCAACGGTCGTCGGGGACGTACTTCCAGCTCTCCCCCATGGTCAGGCACGACTCCCAGGGCACCTCGAGAGGCTCGTCGGGGATCAGTTGCTCGGGGGTGATGAGGTTCTCGTATTCACCTCCGACGGTCCGGTCCGCGATGATGAGACCCGGCTGGTGACGGCGCGCCATGGCCTCCATCTCGGTCATGCGGATGTCCTGGTCAGGGGGACGCACCTGACCGCCGTCGAGCCACAGTAGATCGATCGGCCCGTACCCGGACATCAGCTCCTCGACCTGGGCGTGGGTGTAGCGCACGAACCGCTCCCACCGTTCCGGTTCGGCACGGGTATCGTAGTTGGGGTTGCGGGTCCGGGCCGGCCT
>JBAZUN010000307.1:0-7452 GCA_041661365.1 Candidatus Latescibacterota bacterium | reverse complement strand
GGCGTGCTTGTCCGAGGGCAACCTCATGTCATTGGCTTCGTTGAGCGCATGCCCGACGCTGCCCACAACGGCATGCCGGCACCTCGGCTGGGCTTCACCCAGGTTGGCTTGATGCAGCGTCTCATGCTCTGCTTGAGCCGGCGGGCAATCTGCGTGTCCCTCCAGGGCGCGCCCTTGCCGTCAGGCCTGCCGGTCGGACCGTTCTCTACGCATCGAGGCTGGTACGGTCGACGGCTCCTCATTCCATCGTCCTCCTCCTCCCCGTCCTTTCAGTAGTGGCCTGTGACCGCCCCATTCGCGAGCCGATGTGGAGATCCGGCATGGCCCGCCCCAGGAGCCCCCGGTCGCGAGCGGCGATCCAGTCCAGGCGTTCAAGCAGGCCGAACAGCTCATCCGCCAAAACCGCGTGAAGGAGGCCCTGCCGCTCCTCCGGTTCGCTGTCGGGGGCTGTCCAGACAGCCTCCGGTACCACGAGCGCCTCCAGGACTGCCTGGGTGTTGACAATGCCTCGCTGAAGGTTGCCCAGGATCGCTACGCGGCCCGCCTCCACGCCGACCCCGGCCTGGCCGCCAACTGGTACCCCTTCGTCCGCCGTCGGCTCCAGCGCGAGATCCGCTTCCCTTGGTCAAGCTCCCTCGCCATGGTCGGGGGCGGTGTCCCCCTTTCGGCCTTCTGGGTGACCTTTCTCACGCCGTGGCTTCCCGAGGTTCCGCTCGGGAACCTGGCGCAGGCCGGGCAGTTCGGCGCCGTGGCGCTGCAGGCGCTCACGCTGATCGGGCCCCATGGAAGAGGGAGACAAGTGGCTCGTGGCGGTCATCCTGGCCGCCCGGCTCAGGTCGATCCGGACCCCGCTGGACGGCATCGCCGTGGCGGCCTTCGTGGCCATTGGCTTCTCGTTCGGCGAGACGAGCTCCTACATGCTGCACCGCGGCCTGGTGCCTGAGCTCCCGCGTCTCCTCACCGGCGCGCTCCAGCACATGGTCTTCTCGTCAGCCTGGGGGTACTGTCTCGGCGTCGCTCGCCGTTGCCATTCCATCGGCCTCGGGGTGCAGCAGATGGCGGGCGGCGTGGCCCTGGCGGCCTTCCTCCACGGACTCGCGAACACCTTCGTGGAAGCCCAGCAATGGCCAGGCGCCCTGGCCTATATAGGTGACAGCGACACCATCAACCGGATGCACGCGTTCGGGTTCATCGCCCTCCTCGTGGCGTACTGGCTGCTCGTGCGCCGTGCCCGCCGGCTGTCGACACCACGGGCCGCAAAACGCGCTTGATGTCCGTCCCGGCATTAGGTGCCTTTCGGCCCGCCGACGTTTCCGGGCCATCGCCATCGTGCCGCCAACAGCGCCACCGCCAAGCCTGTCGTCACGCCCGCTCGCCCCGGCCGGGGTTCTCTGGCAGAGGGATGCAGCCGCCGAAGATCAGTCCTTCTCCCCGTAAGGCACTCTCAAGCGGGACAGCATCCGGAAGTGCCGGCGGTTGAGGGTCAGCAGGCGAGGTCAACCTCGCGACGCAGTGCGGCCGGACCGGGCAGGTCGTCGCGGTCTCGCCACAGGCTCCGCCCCTGGCGGAGCCTGTGGCGGTCTTCGTCCCGGGCCTCGGTGAGAAACTGGTTGATCGCCTGCCGGATCAGCTCGCTCTGTTTCCGGCGGGTGTGAACGGCCAGCCGTCGCAGGGCTTTCTGCTGATCTTCCGTGATATATACCTGTTTCCGGACCATCTCGGTGCCGTCCTTGCTGGATCTCATCCTTACATGCATCCCGGAGCCACCGCGTAGGCGATGATCTTGGTGAGGAGGCGGGCCGCAACGAACTCGTTGACCTGGGTGTGAGGCTGGGGTACGGTCTCCACCAAGTCGCAGCCCAGCAGCATGGCGCGGGTCGACGGGCAGAGCAGGGCGCGCAGGTAGCGCAGGGCCGGCCACCATCCCAGGCCGCCGGGCTGCGGCGTGCCGGTCCCCGGGCAGAGACCGGTCTCGAAGGCGTCGATGTCCACGGTGAGGTAGACCCGGCCGGTCAAGCTGCTCAGGGTGGCCAGCAGCTCTGGCTCGACCGTGGGATCGCTAGCCAAGGCCTGGGCCGTAAAGGTCCGCACCCGGGGTGAGGACCGGCCGTATTCGACCTCGGCCCGGTCGGCCGAGCGGATGCCGATCGCGATCAGCCCCGCGCCCCGCTCCACCAGCCGGCGCATGGCGCAGGCGTGCGAGTGCGGCGTACCGTCGTACTCGTCGCGCAGGTCCGCGTGGGCATCGAGCTGCACCACGGTCAGATCAGACCAGTCCCCCTCGCCGGCCGCGGCCCGGACCAGGGCCGGGGTCACGGAGTGCTCGCCACCCACGCCGATCACCAGGGTGTCCGGACGGTGCAGCCTGGCCGCGGTCCGGATCAACCGGTCGAGGTACCGGGCCACCGGCTCTCCGTCCCGCGGCGTCAGGGCCGGGGCCGAGTGGTAGGTCAGCGAGTCCAGGGGGAAGTCGAGCTCCTCGTCCCACAGCTCGACCTGGGTCGAGGCGCGCCAGATCGCCTCCGGGGCCGCGGCCGTGCCCCGGCCAAAGGAGACCGTGCCTTCAAAGGGAAGCGGGAGAAGACAGATCCGCGCGGCGTCCGGACCAGCATCGGGCAGGTCGAGGAAGCCGGGGCCGGTCATGCCGCAGGAGGCTGGTCCAGCTCCTCGAACAGGGCCTTGACCAGCAGGGGCAGGACCGTGGTGGCGTCGGCGTAGACCTCGGCGTACCGGCCGCCTTCGGCCGGGGCCACGAACTTCCCCCAGCTTACCCCCTCGGAGTAGGTGCACCCGGACAGGCCGCCCCAGTGCACCGGCTCGGGACAGAGCCGCACCCCGTAGCGGAAGCGGGGCTGCCGCAGCCGCACCCCCAGCCGGTGGGCGGTGATGTCGTAGTACGGACCGACCTGTTGGGCCCAGTTGCGCGGCACCCCGCCGCCGACGGTGAAGATCCCCAGCTCCGCGGCGCTGCCGATGAAGCGGGCGTACTCCTGCAGGTCGAGGAAGGGGTTGAACGGCGGCACCGCGGTGAACAGGGCCTGCGGGTCGGCCGGCTCGGCCTGGCGCAAGGCCGGCGACAGGACCCGGCCCATGGCCCAGGTGGCCACGTCCAGGCCGATCTCGCTGTCGGTGAAGGCCGGGACGAAGACCGGCACCCCGCGCTCATACGCGCTGCGCAGGATCCCGGGTCCCTCGGCCAGGGTGCTGAGCCGAGCCCCTAGCGCCCGGCAGATGCGGGCCGAGGACCAGACCCCGTCCTCGGGCGGCGTCTCCTCGAGCACGGCGCGGACCAACCGTTCGACGTCGTTGAGGTTGGCCTCCATCTCGAGGGTGTCGTAGACCCGGTTATACCCCAGGTCGAACAGGGCCTCGTCGGACTGGGTCGGGTCGTGGCGGTAGTGCAGCCGCCCGATCGACTCGGTCAGGCCGTGGGCCATCAGCGCGCCGGTGGCCACCACCGCGTGCACCAGACCGCGGTCGATCAGGTCGCAGACGATGCGGCCCTGCTTGGCCACGGTCATGGCGCCCGACAGGGTGAGGACGACCCGGCAGTCGGGCTGCCGGGCCATCGCCACCAGGATCTCGAAGGCCTCACCGAGCTGCCGGCCGCTGAAGGCGGTGCGGGACATGGCTCGCAGCAGCCCGGTAAAGGAATCGACCTGGTCGAGCCGCAGACTCTCCAGCGGGGTCAGGCCATCGGCGCGGCCGTCGTGGAACTCACGCGAGGGCATGGGCGACCGCAGGCTCAACGGCCGGCTCGAGTCCGGTCTCGTCGTCCGGGTCGAGGACGAAACGCGCCACCTGCTGCACCGTGACCTGGCCCAGGGGGATCTCCTGGCGCAGGTAGCGGAGGATCTCACGGGGGTCGGTGTCGCCGCAGGTGAAGACGTCGAGGGCGATCAGACCCAGGTCGGCGTAGGAGTGGGCGCTGCAGTGGCTCTCGTCGAGCATGATCACCGCAGCGAAGCCGGGAGGGGAGTTGTGTCCGAACTGGTACCGGACCTGAGAGATCACGGTGGCACCGGCGCGCCGTGCGGCCCTGGCCATCGAATCGAGGAACAGGGCATCGTCCAGGCAGACGTCGCGGCTGACGCCGCGGCAATCGATCAGTAGATGGCGTCCCTTATGCAACGCATAACACCTCCCCTGTGGGGTGGTGAGGTCCGCCCCGCGGCCACCGAGCAGCGGCTGCTGAGCGCCGAGCGAAGAGCCTTTTAAATACGCCCCAAATCGCTTGTACCGCAAGGGGTCAGGACGGAAAAGACCTATCGCAGCCCCGGCCCGGGTTGAGCCAGCCGAGCCTGGGGCCTATCTTGGCCCGCTGCCCCGGCGGTTCTGGCCGGGTCCCCCGCCACGTGGAGGACGGCCGGATGCGATCCCGAGCCCGGTGCTACGACGACCTGCGAGGCTATTGCGAGTCCGTGCCCCTGGTCGACTGCCACGACCATTCCGGTACCTGCGGCCCGCGGTACACCGACCCGATCCAGGTGGTGGTCGGCGGGTACTTCCCCAGTGACTTGCACAGTGCCTCGTCTGATCGCGAGATGGCCCTGATCAACGATGGATCGCGGTCGGTCGAGGAGCGCTGGCCGGCCCTGGAGCGGGCCTGGAAGCGGACCTGCCACACCGGGTATGCTCAGGTCACCCGCCGGGTGCTGCGCGAGTTCTACGGCGAGGCCGAGCTGACCCTGGCCGCGCTGCAACGTATGGCGGAGCGGCTGCCGGACCTGAGCGACCGGGCCACCTTCGAGGGGTTGCTGACCCGCGCCGGGATCGCGGCCCGGCTCGAGGACGTCTGGCCGGACCACGCCAAGGTCATCGACGGCACCCTCGAGTTGACCCCGCGCGGCCGGCTGGTCATCTCCCTGCCGGCCCTCCACGCGGTCCGCGACTACAGCGGCGTGCAGACGATCGCGGCCCCGCTCAAACGGACCGTGACCAGCCTGGACGAGTACCTCGAGGTCTGCCGCGAGCTGTTCCTCGCCCACCAGCGGTACGGGGCCGTGGCCTTCAAGGACCAGTCGGCCTACTCGCGGTCGCTCGACTACGGGAATCCGAGTCGGCCCGAGGCCGAGGCGGTGTTCAACTGGTTCATGGAGGACCCGCGCCGGAGCGCGGCGTATCCCGACCAGGTCCGGCCGCTGGACGACTTCCTCTTCCACGCCTTCCTCCGCCTGGCCCGCGACCTGGACCTGCCGGTGCAGGTCCACACCGGTCACATGGCCGGGGTCCGCAACGAGATCGCCAAGACCAACGCCGTGGGGCTGACCCGGGTGCTGGAGCTGCACCGCGAGGTGAGGTTCGACCTCTTCCACGCCAACTGGCCGTACAGCGGCGAGCTCCTCTACCTGGGGAAGAACTACCCGAACGTGGCCCTGGACTTCTGCTGGGCCAATATCATCGATCCGATCTACTGCCAGCGGCTCTTTCAGCAGGCCCTCTCCTGCGTGCCCCACGGGAAGATCCACGGGTACGGCTCGGACTACGGGGGGAACCCCGACCGGGCTTGGGCCCACGCCCAGATCGCCCGGGACAACCTCGCCGTGGCCCTGGCCGAGCTGGTCGAGATCGACTACCTCGACCTGGACGTGGCCCGCGAGGTGGCCCGGGCCTGGCTCTTCGACAATCCCAACGTCTTCTTCCGGCTGGGGCTCGGCGGCCTGGAGGGCCGATGAGCGGCCAGCTCTTCGCTCGGGTCGCCACCGGACCGGACCACCCCAAGTGGACGGCGGCGGTCACCCGCCCGTCTCCGTTGTACCAGCGGCCGCACGACGTGCGCGGTCCGTTCTGGCGCGACTACAACCGGATCATCCACTGCCGGGCCTATCGCCGCCTGAAGCACAAGACTCAGGTCTTCTTCGCAGCCCAGAACGACCATCTCTGCACCCGGATCGAGCACGTCAACCACGTGGCCGCGGTCAGCGAGACGATCGCCACCGAGCTGGGCCTGAACGTGGTCCTGGCCCGGGCCATCGCCGTGGGTCACGACCTCGGGCACGCGCCGTTCGGCCACGACGGCGAGCAGGTCCTCTCGCGGCTGCTCGCCGATCACGGCGGGGATCGCTTCTGGCACGAGCGGAACAGCCTGTGGTTCGCCGACCGGATCGAGACCCTCGAGGACCCGGAGGGGTGGGCGCGTAACCTCTGCCTGACCTACGCGGTGCGGGACGGGATGATCTGCCACTGCGGCGAGGTCGAGCACGAGTATCTGGTACCCCGTGACGAGGTGCTCGACCTGTACCAGATCCCCGCGGCCGGGGGCACGCCGCCGTTTACCTGGGAAGGATGCGTGGTGCGGCTGGCGGACAAGCTGGCCTACCTCGGCCGCGACCTGGAGGACGCTCGCCTGCTGGGGATCCTCGACCAGGGACAGGAGCGCCAGCTCCAGGTGATCCTCGCCGAGGCGACCGGCACGCCGCCACTGGGGGTCTCCAATACCGCCATCCTGCACGAGCTGATCCTCGACCTGTGTCGCCAGAGTCGGCCGGAGCACGGCCTGCGCTGGTCGGACCGCCACCGGGAGCTGCTGCATCGATTGCAGGCGTTCAGCGAAGAACACATCTACAATCACGAGCGGCTGGAGTATTACCGGGGGTATGCGGCCCTGGTGCTGGAGTCCCTCTTCGATCTGCTGATCCGCCAGTACGACGGGGCCGGCACGGCCGCGCGGGTCGACCAGGCCCGGGCCCGCTTCCCCCAGTTGATGGGAGTCTTCGCGGCGTGGCTGGTGCAGTACGCCGGTACCGACGACCAGGAGAAGGAACGGCAGCGCTGGGCCAACCCGCGGGTCTACCGGCTTGACCAGGTGGGGGAGTACGGCCGCTGCGTGGTGCACTTCCTCTCGGGGATGACCGACGCCTTTGCCCTGAAGACCTTTGCCGAGGTGACCACCTTCTGATGCCGGAGACGAGCGAGCGCCTGGCCGTGGCCGTGGACCTGGGCGGCACCAACCTGACCTGTGGGGTGATCGACCGCCGCGGCCGCGTGCTGGCCGAGGTGCACCGCTCCTCGCAGGCCGACCGCGACGCCACCGAGATCGTGGCCAACCTGGTGAACGCGGTCGAGCAGACCCTGGCCGAGGCCCAGGCGACGCCGGCTCAGGTGGACGGGATCGGCATCGGGGCCCCGGGGATCGTCTATCCCGAGGAAGGGGTGATCCACCGGGCCGCCAACTTTCCGGCCTGTCGGGACCTGCCCCTGGCCCGGTTGGTGGCAACCCGCTTCGGCCTGCCGGTGCGGCTCTACCACGACGTCGACATGGCGGTGCTGGCCGAGTGGCGTTTGGGCGCGGGCCGCGGCCGGCGTCACCTCGTCTGTTTCACCGTGGGCACGGGGATCGGCATGGGGATGATCCTCAACGGCCAGCTCTACACCGGCACCCGGGCCGGCGCCGGCAACCTGGGCCACCTGATCCTGGAGACCCAGGCCGACCCGGAGGAGTGTCGCAACGGC
>JBAZUN010000306.1:0-7470 GCA_041661365.1 Candidatus Latescibacterota bacterium | reverse complement strand
GGCCGGGGTCCACACCTCCTGGCTGAACCAGCGCGCCGAGGCCGGACGGGCGATCCTCCTCGATCCAGAGCGCGACCTGTTCCTCGAGGCCCCGCTGACCGGTCCGAGCCGCCCGGCCGCGGCCCTGCTCCTGGCCCTGTCGTCCCGGGCGCACGAGGAGACCGGGATCCGACTCGAAGAGGCGGAGGTTCCGTACCTGAATCCCCGGGCCCTGGCCGCGGTGGCGGACGACAAGTGGAACTGCTTCCGTCGCTGGCGGGCCGCGGGGGTGAGCAGTCCGGACACCTGCCTTCTCCCCGCGACCGACAGTGCCCAGACCACCCGTCAGACGATGGCGGCCTTCCTGGCCCGGACCCAGGATGACGGTCCGGCCGGATGGGTGATCCAGCCCCGCCGCGGCACCGAGGGCATGGGGGTCACCCTGGTCCCGGCCGGCCCTGCCGCCATCGATGAGCTGCTCCGGGCCCGGAAGGAGCTGGCCTCGTCCGACGATGCCATCCTGCGGCCCCGCGTCGGCCTGGCAGGGATCGCGGATCCCGCCGGTCCGTTGGCCTTTGACCTGCGCCTGCACACCTGCTTCGACGGTGTAAGCTACGGGGCCGAAAGCGGGTACCTGCTGGTGGCCGGATCGCCCGACCAGCCGATCACCTCGGTGGCCCGCGGCGGAAGAACCGGTCCCTGCCGCCTGCTCGGCGACGCTGGCCTGATCGATCCAGAGGGCAGGCCGATCCCCTGGCTGCCCGGTCACCTGGAGCAGGCCCGCTCCCTGGCGATCGCGGCCACCGCGGCCCTGGGGCCGGTCGGCCTGGCCGGCCTGGACCTGAAGTTCGATCCGCGACCGGAGGGACTGCAGGCGACCGTGCTGGACCTCAACCCCCGACCGGCCGGCCTGCTGCACGCCAACCTGCTCGATCGGGACGAGCCCGGGATCGCCGCGGGGCTGTGGCGCCGGCTTCAGAACCTGACGACCCCGGTCTGAGGCGCTGCCTTGTCAAACCTGTAGTGCCGATCTATACTTCTGTTCTAACTTGAGATGGGTGGTCTATCGGGTTCTGCAACGGCCGGTTCGGCCGTCGCCGACGGACACCACCACGCAGGGCGATCCGGGGGGACGATGCGAGCACTACTCGACCGGCTGGCACAGGCGCGGGATCTACCGGAAGTCACCCCCCTGCTCGACGACCTGGTGTCGGCGGCTCGCGCCGGGCAGGGGAGCCTCGACGACCGCCGCCTGCTCCTGCGGCGCCTGGTCCTGCACCCAGAGCTAGCGCGCGCGTCTGGCACCGCGGCTGCCGTCGACCACCTGCTGGCGGCCCTGCCGGTACCCGAGTGGACCGAGCGCTTCGGTGACGCGGTGGAGAAGGAGCTTCCCGGGCTCCTGGTCGACCTGGTCGACGGCCTGTGGGACGTAGACCACCGCGAGTTGCTGCGCCTAATGCCGGCCGGCGCGTTCAAGCCGATCTTCGCCTCCTTGAAGGCGTTGAGCGCCTATCCGGAGAAGCTCCAGGGCTCGGCCCGCTGTCTCCGCGGGATGCGGGTGGCCCGCATCCTCACCGACCTCTACCGGACGGCCGCCGAGGACGAGAAGGCCTGGCGTCGGCGCACCCCCCCGGCCTGCTGCATCGACAACGACCGGATCGTGGCCCTGAAGGAGGGGCGCCAGATCCGCGAGCTTCCCGAGGCGTACGAGGCCCGGGTGAACCAGCTTCAGCGGATCGACCTGCGGCGCAGCCTGACCGCCTTGGACGAGCGTCCGGCCGAGGCGCCGGTCATGCACCCGGAGGACTACGAGCGCGGCTTTGCCGTGCTGGCCCCGCTCCGGCTGGGGATCTCCAGCGCCAACGCCTCGGACAACCACATGCGGAGCAAGGAGCGGGGCGCCGTGACCCTGAACGCCGGCATCGCCCTGCAGATGGACGGGGAGGACCGGTGCGCACCGCCGCTCAAGGTCACGGCCAGGCGCCTGACCGAGCCCAAGCTCACCCTCCGCTCCCTGTCGATGGACTTCCGCGCCGAGTTCGAGGCCAGCGACCGGGGCGACGCGGCGGCTCAGAGCGAGCTGTTCTTCGCCTACCGGCGCGGCGGGGACGAGGCCCTGCGGCTGGCCAAGCAGGCCCTGGTCCACGTCGGGGTGGTGCGCGACAACTCCACCGACGTCATCGCCGACGTTACCGCCTTCACCGGGGGTGGCGGTCTGGAACTGACCACCGAGAGCAAGGTCCTCCAGGGCTCGGGGCTGGGGACGAGCAGCATCCTGGCCGCGGCCATCCTCAAGACCCTCTATCGGCTCTCCCGCAACCCCTGGGGCGAGGCGGCGCAGGAGTACCCCGCGCTCTACGACCAGAGCCTGCTGTTGGAGCAGAGCATCGGCCTGAACAGCGGCTGGCAGGACGCCCGGGGGGCCGGTGGCGGCCCCAGCGCGGTCAAGAACTTCATCGCCCCGCCCACCGAGGGGCTGCCGGCCCCGGAACGGACCTTTCTCACCGAGGTGGACGAGGGGACCTTCACCGAGCGCGTGGTCCTCTTCGACACCGGGATCGCCCGGGCCGCGACCCGAGGGCTGAACGTCGTGCTCGACGTGTACCTGTCGCGGGATTCGGCCAGGTACCCGGCGATCGGCGAGTCGATGAGGATCCACGACGAGATGGTCGCCGCCCTGCGGGCCGGGGACTACCCCGCCCTAGGCGGGCTGGCCACCCGATACTGGAAGCTGCGGTGCACCCTCGACCCGGGCGCCACCAACGACACCCTCCAGCACCTCTTCGACGGCCCCGAGCTGCGCGAGGTCAGCGAGGGAGGACTGATCACCGGTGCCGGCGGCGGCGGGTTCGCCCTGCTGATCGCCCGGGCCGGCGCCGGCGAGGAGCTGCGGGCCCGCCTCGGCCGGCTGCGGCAGGATCCAGCCTGGTCCCGCTGCGGCGTGGTCGGATACCGGCTCGACCGGCTGGGCATCCGCCTGGCCGACTCGGCGGATTAACCGCGGCGCCCGTCGCGCCGCCTGGTCCAGCACCCATGTCCCCGCGCCGTGACCGCGACGATCTCCGCGAACCACCCGAGGAGCTGCTGGTCGACGGGTATAACCTCGCCCACGCGGCGCCCCACCTGCACCCCGGCGATCCCGGTGACCTGGAAGGGATCCGCCGGTCGGTGATCCGCGCCCTGACGGCCTGGACCGGACGGACCGGCGGACAGGTGGTCCTGTTCTTCGACGGTGAGGCCCTGCCGGTCCGACCGACACAGGGGGATGCTCAGGTCGAGGTGATCTTCTCCCGCCCTCCGGAGAAGGCCGACGATCTCATCAAGCGCGCCCTGCAGGAACGCCACGGCAGCCGCCGCTCGCGGCTGGTGTCCTCGGATCGCGAGCTGCGGCGCTGGGCTCGACGGCAGCGGCTCCGCTCGACCGGCGCTGCCGAGTTCCTCGAGGAGCTGGAAGAGCCGCCGGCTCCCGCCCCGCAGGCTGGGATCCCCCGCGAGCTGGATCCGCATCTGGCGCTGGACGCGGCCGAGGTGGAGGACTGGGCCCGGCTCTTCGCGGCCGCCCCATCCACCGCCAGGGATCGTGCTCGTAGCCGTCCCGGCACCCGCCGGTGAAGTACCCCGGTCGTCGAGGTGTCTGTTTCCGCGAGCATCCACCGGGCCGGTTAAGGCGGACCTTCGCAACGGCAGCCGCCGGCCCCGCGGCCATTCCTCAAGGAGCGCGTCGATGTTGATGAAGGACCGGATCAGCCTGGTCACCGGCGTGGCCAATCACCGCAGCATCGCCTGGGCCATCGCCCGGGCCCTGGACCGCGAGGGGAGCCGTCTGGCGCTCAGCTACCTGGGCGAGCGCGAGCGCGAGGGGATCGACCGGATCGTCGGGGAGTTGAGCCGCCCGCCGCTCCTGGTCCCCTGCGACGCCACGCGGGACGAGTCGGTGGCCGAGGCCTTTGCCGCGCTGTCGACCGAGTTCGGGCACCTGGACGCCTTGATCCACGCCATCGCCTTTGCCCGCCGGGAGGATCTCGAGGGGCGGTACACCGACACCTCGCGGGACGGGTATCACCTGGCCCTGGACGTGAGCGCCTATTCGCTCAACGCCCTGGTGCGGGCCGCCGAGCCGCTGATGGCGCGGGGCGGCGGGATCGTGGCCCTCACCTACCTGGGAAGCGAGCGGGCCTGCCGCAACTACAACGTCATGGGGGTGGCCAAGGCGGCCCTGGAATCGGGGATCCGCTACCTGGCCAGCGAGCTGGGGGAAAAGGGGATTCGCGTGAACGGGCTCTCGGCCGGGCCGATCCGCACCCTGGCCGCGCGCGGCATCAAGGACTTTCCGCTCATGCTCCGGCTGCACGAGGAGCGGGCCGCGCTGAAGCGCAACGTCACCGTCGAGGAGGTGGCCAATACCGCCCTCTTCCTCTGCAGCGAGTGGAGCACCGGGATCACCGGGGAGGTGATCTACGTCGACGGCGGGTACCGCATCATGGGCGGGTGACCAACGCCCCTCGGGCCGCCGCCAGCAGCAGCCGGGTCAGCATCCTCACCATGATTTCCCTCCTCTGCGCCACGCCGGTTCGATCCGGCCCGATAGCCGGTGGCCGGGTAGTGTAGCGCCTCCCGGACCAGTGGGCAAGCCCGATCCCGCGCCCTCTGGACCAGCGTGCTGCAGGCTTGTCCCGGTTCCGACCCCTGTCTATTTTCTGAAGACTTCAACCAGGTCCCTGCCGACCCCCGATCACCCCCTCCCCGACATCAGGAGCAACCCAGATGGCCCAGGTACACTTCGTCCGTCACCATCCCGGTGGAGTCTTCTCGCAGACCACCGAGGCCGTGCTGGTGTGCAACGACCGCCAGGTTATCCGCCTCGTCGAGCCCAGCGGCAACGTCGGCACCCAGTTCCCCGCCGACGTCGGCTCGCAGTGGTTCGGCACCATCGAGAACCTGCGAGCCGGGCTGGCCCTGGGCGGCGCGGCCTGGTCCGACGTGTACAAGACCGACGTCCTGTGGACCACCCCGTCGGCCGACCGGGAGGTCTGCGACCGCCGCAAGAACGACTACAACGCGGTCTACGGCCCGATGATCCAGGCGGTCACCGGCGGCCCGATGCGCTCCAACCGGATGGCCCGGTTCACCCATGCGGCCGGGTACCCCGATCCGAAGGCCCTCTTCGAGGTGCAGGTCAAGGCCGCCAAGGGGGACAAGGTCACGGTGGGGAACGGCCGGGTCGACTACGGCACCTGGGTCGACCACCAGCCCTCGGGGGCGTCGGTGATGCACAAGGACGGCGACCGGATGGTGACCACCCTGGGTCCGGACCTGGCGCGCGAGATGCTCTTCGTGCTCGAGGAGCAGTACGCCAAGCCGTTCGCCAAGGAAGGGGTCGACTTCCGCAAGCAGACCGCCTGGATGGAGATCCTGGTGGCGGTCGACGACGCGCCCGAGCAGGCCTGGAAGCGGGTCGAGATCGTGCGCCAGGTCTTCGCCGACTACTTCGGCGCCGACCGACCGGCCGGCCTGATCTACCCGGTGTCGCGCATCCCCAACCTCGACGGCATCGTCGAGCCGCAGCCGCGCCTGGTTTCCGGCGACGTGCGGCTCGTCCGGTCCGGGACCATCGCCGACGGCTTCAGCACCTGGACGGCGATCGAGTACAAGGGGATCCGCGAGGTGATGGTCAGCGGCGTGGCCGGTGAGGACGCGGGGGCGGTGCTCCGCACCATCGACGAGCAGGTGAAGGCCGCCGGCGGCCGCGGGCTGCGCGAGGACGGGGTGTTCAACAACGCCTACGTGGTCGCGGCGGACGGCACCGAGGCCGCTCGGCAGACCATGGCCCCGTTCAACAAGTCCTTTGCCGCCTTCTACGAGGGGCATGCCCCGGCCGGCCGCACGGCCCAGTTCATGGGCGGCATTCAGCGCCAGGGCGCGGTCTGCGGCGTCTCCAGTCGGGCCATCTTCGCGGTCTGAGGCGTCCAAAGACCGAAGGCCGTCCGGGTCTGACGCTGGCCCGGACGGCCCCGGACGCCCGCGCCGCCTCCGGTCGCCGCTCGGATGGTACCCTGCACTGGTTTGGCCGACCAGGCCCTCACCCTGGAGCAACTCTACCGATGCACCTTCCGCTCATGGTACCGGTCCGGCAGCAGTTCCCGGCCGCCGTGGTTCAGGACCCCGTGGCCGCGGTCCGGCAGCAGCTCGAACAGACCGGGCTGGCCGCCAAGGTGAAGCCGGGTGCCCGGATCGCGGTCTCCTCGGGAAGCCGGGGCGTGGCGAACATCGCCGCCATCACCCGCGCCGTGATCGACGCCATCGGCCAGGCCGGCGGTCGGCCCTTCATCCTGCCGGCCATGGGGAGCCACGGCGGGGCCAACGTCGAGGGGCAGCGGGAGGTTCTTGCCGGGTACGGAATCAGCGAGGCGACCATGGGCGTCCCGGTCGAGGCGACCATGGAGGTGGTCCAGGTCGATACCCTGGACGACGGCACCCCGGTGCTGGTCAACCGGCTGGCGCTGGAGGCCGACGGCGTGGTGCTGGTCAACCGGGTGAAGCCGCACACCTCGTTCCGCGGGCGGTTCGAGAGCGGCCTGATGAAGATGATGACCATCGGCCTGGGGAGCCACCGAGGCGCCACCATCGCCCACGCCCACGGCGCCCAGGGTCTGGCCCGGCTGATCCCGGCCTGGGGTAAGGTGATCCTCAGGCGCGCCCCGATCCTGATGGGGGTGGCGCTGATCGAGAACGCCTACGAGCAGACCGCGCGGGTGGTCGCCCTGCGGCCCGAGGAGTTCGAGGAGCGCGAGCCGGCCCTGCTCGAGGAGGCCCGGCGGGCCATGCCGCGCCTGCTGGTGCACGGGATCGACCTGCTCATCGTCGAGCGGATCGGCAAGGACATCTCGGGGACGGGGATGGACACCAACGTCATCGGCCGGATGATGCTCCCCGGGATCCCCGAGCCCGAGGAGCCGGGGATCGCCCGGATCGTGGCGCTCGACCTGACGGACAAGACCCACGGCAACGCCAACGGGGTCGGCCTGGCCGACATCGTGACCCGCCGCCTGTTCGAGCGGATCGACCTCAAGGCGACCTATGCCAACGTCTTCACCACCACCTTCCTCAACCGGGCCAACATCCCGGTGATCATGGAGACCGATCGCGAGGCGGTGGAGGGGGCGTTGCGGGTGCTGCACCTGGAGGACCCGTCCCAGGCCCGGATCGTGCGGATCGCCAACACCCTGGAGCTGGCGAGGATCGAGATCTCGGAGCCGCTCTTCAACCGGTTCAGGGACCGGCCCGACCTGGGGCAGGACGGCGAATCACGGCCCCTGACCTTCGGCCCTGACGGCGCGCTCCGCCCCGGGGAACCGTCCCGGCGCTTAGCAGCCCGTTGAAGAAGTCGCTTTGCCTGGCGAGGCCGAGGGATGGCGGGATCTGGCTAGGCGCGCGAGCGACGCCGCATCGAGGGGAGATGCGGCAAGCGAGCGGAACGACGCCAGAGCCCGT
>JBAZUN010000305.1:3450-7491 GCA_041661365.1 Candidatus Latescibacterota bacterium | reverse complement strand
GGCCAGCCAAGTGAAGACGGCCAGCAGACTGCGGAGCCTCATCTGATGCCTGCGATCGCTGTCGTATAGAGGTGCCAGCACGCCATCGGCCCAGGCGTAGCGGCTGGACCGGCGGGACTCACCGCAGACCAGGCGCTTGGAATGGACCGGGGCATGGATACCTCCATGACCAAGCAGTCGACAGAGACAGCGCCCAGGGGGTGCGCCGCGCACGAAGCGGCCAATCTCTTGGGCCTGGTGCAATGCTGGCGCGGGCGGGGGGTGGGGCAGCGCCCATCGCACGGATCGCACGGTCAGAGGTGGGGCCTTCTGATGTCCATTGTACGGTACGAGATGCGGAGGATCAAGCGCGAGAAGACTACCCTCGACCCATGGCGCTGAGGAGCGACATTGTTGCAGGTTGGTCCCGTCGCGTCTCTCGACTGACGCAGGAAACGCCCGGTATAGCTCCCCTGTAGCTAACCAATGAGATCCGTCGACAGCCCTTGGGCGTGCCCCTCCGGAAAGGGAGCATCATGCTGGATCAGGCAGCCTCTCAACCGGGTGGAGATTGAGTGGGCCGCTAGATCGAGCATGGAAGATGCCGAATAGATCCCGGTCAGGCGTCTCCGGACCGGGGCAGCACGCATCGAGTATATCTCATCTGATGGTGCCCACCGAGCTTCGTTTTGCGGCCGCCGGCCGCAGTGTCCATATTCTGCCTACGCGACCCTACGAATCCATGCTGGCAGGTATTAGTAGTGACTAACAGCAGAGGCCAGACAACCGCAAGCGCCTCAGTGTGTTGGCTTGTGTCGCAGGGGGTTAGGGGAACCTGGGGGATCGCGTTCAGGGCGCAGTGGGGGCAACTCCATGGAGGTTCGAGTCCTCTCTTCGGCACCACGTCTTATCTGAAACCAAAATAACGGTTTACGAGGACCCAGGCAACAGCGATGCCTGGGTCTTTCTGGTTTGTGCGGTTCCCGGCGTGCCGCACCCGGCGGAATCAGAACCCGGGTACCGATTACCCTCCTCCGAGGACCCGCGCGTGGATGCCTGCCTGCCTAACGGCGCCGCCCCGGACTTCCTTCCCGCACTGCAGGCCTGGTTCAGCGAGCGGTACGGAGCGCCGACCGACATCCAGGCCTCGGCCTGGGGCCACATCGCCGCCGGGGAACACCTGCTGATCACGGCCCCGACCGGATCGGGGAAGACCCTGGCGGCCTTCCTCTGGTCCCTGAACCAGTTGGCCGGTCAGCGGTGGCCGCTCGAGGTCACCTCGGTGCTCTACGTTTCCCCGCTCAAGGCCCTCAACAACGACATCCAGCGGAACCTGCTGACCCCCTTGGCCGAGCTGGCGGCCGCCTTTGCCGCCCGGGGCGAGTCCTTCCCCGAGATCCGGGTCCAGACCCGCAGCGGCGACACCAGCCAGACCGAGCGGCAGCGGATGCTCCGGCGGCCGCCGGAGATCCTGATCACCACCCCGGAGAGCCTGAACCTGCTCCTGGCCACCGCGCGGGGCCAGGCGATGCTGCGCCACCTGCAGACCGTGATCCTCGACGAGGTCCACGCCGTGGCCGGCACCAAGCGGGGGGTGCACCTGATGACCGCGGTCGAGCGGCTGGTCGAGCTCTCCGGCGAGTTCCAGCGTCTCTCCCTCTCGGCCACGGTCCGGCCCGCCGAAGCCGTGGCCCACTTCGTCGGTGGCCAGCGCCGGCTGGGGCCGGACCAGTACGCCCCCAGACCGGTTCGGGTCCTCACCTCCTCCCTGCGCAAGGAGGTCTCCCTGCGGGTCTACCTCCCCCCGGCGCAGCCCGACCACACGGCCGTGGTCGACCGGGTGACCCCGCTCCTGCGCGAGGTGATCGACCGCAACCGCTCGACCTTGGTCTTCGTCAACAGCCGGCGGCTCAGCGAGTCGTTGACCGCGACCCTGAACGCCGACGTCGACGAGCCCCGTGCCTACGCCCACCACGGCTCCCTCTCCCGCGAGGTGAGGCTGGCCGTCGAGGAGCGGCTGAAGGCCGGCCGTCTGCGCAGCATCGTCGCCACCTCCTCGCTGGAGCTGGGGATCGACGTCGGGGCCCTGGACGAAACCGTGCTGGTCCAGGCCCCGCCCTCGGTCGCCGCCGCGGTCCAGCGGATCGGTCGCGCCGGACACCAGGTCGGCCAGGTGAGCCGGGGCACCCTGGTCGCCATCCATCCGCACGACCTGCTGGAGCTGGCGGCCGTGACCCAGGCCGTCCTGGCGGGGGAGATCGAGCCGACCACGCCGATCGAGGCCCCCCTGGACGTCCTGGCCCAGGTGATCGTGGGCGCGGTGGCGGCCCAGGAACGCTCGGCCGACGAGCTGTTCGATCTAGTGCGGACCAGCTTTCCGTACCGCGATCTGAAGCGGCCCCAGTTCGACCTGGTGGTACAGATGCTCTGCGGCCGGTACGCCGGCACCCGCCTGCGCGAGCTGCAGCCGCGCCTCTCGGTCGACCCGGCCACCGGCGGCCTGCGGGCCAACCCGGCCGGGCTGCAGGCCCTGCGCGCCGGCGGCGGCACCATCCCCGACCGCGGCTACTTCCAGTTGCGCCACCTGGAGACCCGGGCCCGCCTGGGGGAGCTGGACGAGGAGTTCGTCTGGGAGAACGGACCGGGAAGCCGCTTCACCTTCGGCAACCGGCAGTGGCGGGTGGAGAAGGTGACCCACAGCGACGTGCTGGCCCTGCCGGCTGGAGGTAAGGCCAACATCCCCTTCTGGCGGGCCGAGGAGCCCAGCCGGACCTTCCACCTGGCCGAACGGGTCGGGCTGCTGCTGCAGACCTGCGAGGAGCAGCGCGATGACCCCGAGCTGGTCACCCGCCTGCAGCGCGGCGCCTGCCTGGAGGAGCCGGCGGCCCGGGAGCTGCTGACCTACCTCGACGACCAGCGGGCCGCCACCGGATGCCCCCTGCCCCACCGTCACCACCTCCTCGTCGAGTACCTCGAGAGCGGTCCCCAGGAGGCGCCGGGAAACCAGATCTACCTGCACGCGGTCTGGGGCCGGGACGTCACCCGGCCGTTCGCCCTGGCCCTCGGCGCGGCATGGGCCGAGCGGTACGGTCACGCCCCCGAGATCCACGCCAACAACGACGGGGTCTCGCTGATCCTGTCGCAGGAGCTGCCGGTCGACGACCTGCTCTCCCTGGTCAGCGCGGCCGACGCCGAACGACTGCTGCGCCGCTCCCTGGAGACCTCCTCCTTCTTCGGGGCGCGGTTCAGGGAATGCGCCGGCCGGGCCCTGCTCCTGGCCCACGGGCCGGTCGGCCGCCGGACCCCCCTGTGGCTGAGCCGCCTGAAGGCCCAGGAGGTCCTCGACGCCGCGGTCGGGCTGGCCGACTTCCCCGTGCTGCTCGAGGCCTGGCGCACCTGCTGCCAGGACGAGTTCGACCTCGACTCGCTGCGCCTCCTGCTGCACGAGCTCGAGGACGGCCGGATCGCGGTCTCCTCGGTGCGGCTGCCGGCGGCCAGCCCCTTTGCCCGGCGGGACGTCTGGCGGCAGGTCAACGAATACGTCTACGCCGAGGAGCCGGCGGCCCGCGGTCCCTCGAGCCTGCGGGAGGACCTGGTCCGGACCGTGGCCCTCGACCCACGCCTCCGCCCGGGGGTGGCGCCGGCGATCGCCGAGGAGCTGCAGGGGAAGCTGCAGCGCCTGACCCCAGGGTACGGGCCGCAGACCTCGCGCGAGCTGGTCGATTGGATCGGCGAGCGGCTGCTGGTCCCCTGGGAGGAATGGCTCGGCCTGATCGCGCAACTGCCGCCCGAGGCCCACCACAGCGACGAATGGGAGCCCCGGCTGGTCCGCCTGGAGCCGGTCCTGGCCCGTACCCCTCTGGTCTGCAGCCGGGCGAATCTCGAGGCCCTGTACCGCGGCCTGTTCGCCGACCACACGGTGCACGCGGCCACCCTGGGGGGCGCGGAGCTGGAGGTGATGCCGGCCGAGTCGCCGGAGGATCCGCCGGACCCCGTCGAGCTGCTCGGTTGGTGGCTGTCGTTCTACGGCCCGGTCTCGGCCGCCTGGATCGGCGCGGTTCT
>JBAZUN010000305.1:0-3440 GCA_041661365.1 Candidatus Latescibacterota bacterium | reverse complement strand
GACCGAGCTGCTCGAACCCCTGACCGGTGAACGGCGGGTGGTGGTCGGCCCGTTGCTGCGCGGCAGCGCCGAGGAGCTGTTCTGCGACGCCCGCAACCTGGAGAGCCTGCTGCGCCTGGGCCGGGCCCGCGCCGCCGTCACCGGCGAGCCGGTTCCCCTGGAAAGGCTCTCCTGGATCCTGGCCTGCCGGCAGGGTCTGGTGCGACCTCCGAAGAGCGGCGCCGAAGCCGTGGTCTCCACCCTGGAGACGCTGGCCTGTCTGTCCCTGCCGGCCGAGCTGTGGGAACAGGAGGTGCTGCCGGCCCGCGTGCCGGGGTACGACCCCCACTGGCTCGACCGCGCCCTCTTCGACGCGGGGATGAGCTGGGTCGGTCGCCCCGATCGGCGGCTCGCTTTCCTGCTGGAGGGGGACCTGGCCCTCCTGGCCGCCTCCCCCGAATCGACCACTACCCCTTCCCTGGTCCCGACCGCCGGCGCGCGGTATACCTTCCGGGACCTGCAGTCCCAGCACCACCTCCCCGCCGATCAACTGGCCAAGGGACTGTGGGAGGAAGCCTGGCAGGGCCGGACGGCCAACGACGGCTTCGCGGCCCTGCGGGGAGCGCAGACCGTCGGCTTCCGCTTCCCGACCTTCGATCCTGGGGTCCACCGCGGTAGACGGGGTCGGCGACCCGAGGCCCCGGGCTGTTTTGCCGGTCACTGGTACCGGGTCGAGACCAACACCGGAGGCGAGGGGGACGCGGTCGACCGCGAGGAGCTGTCGCGGGACCGGGTGCGGCTGCTCCTCGATCGGTACGGGGTGCTCTGCCGTCCCCTGCTCGAGCGGGAGGAGCCGGCCCTGCGCTGGTCGAGCCTGTTCCGCTCGATCCGGCTCATGGAGCTGTCCGGGGAGCTGATCTCCGGCACCTTCCTGGCCGACCTCCCCGGGCCTCAGTTCACCATCCCAGCCCTCCTTCCCCTCCTCTCCACCGACCAGGCCGAGGAGGTATTCTGGCTGAGTGCCGTTGACCCGGCCTCCCTGTGCGGGGTCGATCTGCCCCTGCCGGTCCGGCTCCCCCGCCGCACCACGACCACCCATCTGGTCTACCGGGGTTGGAGCCTGGCCCTGGTCTCCCGCCGGTACGGCCGGGTCCTGGAGATCACCCTCCCTCCCGATCACCCGGATCTGGGCAAGTGCTGTGGCGTGCTGCAGCACCTGCTGTCCCGTCCGCTCCGGCCCCTGCGACGGATCTGCGTCGAGGAGATCAACGGCGCCCCGGCGACGACCAGCCCGTACCTGTCCGTTCTGCGGGCCGGGTTCGATACCTGGGTCGAGGGGGAAGAGGTGATCCTGCACCGCAAGCGGCCAGGAGGGCCGGTAGCGCGCTGAGCAGTGACCCCTATCTTGTGGAAGCGCGATTGCGAACCGGCCTGTTCTGCCCCACGCGGAGCGCCGGTTCTGGACGCCCACCGCAACCCACGGAGATGACCGATGGCCCGCTTCCTGCACACCCGCATCCGCGTGAGCGACCTGGACCGCTCCATCGAGTGGTACTCGCGCCACCTCGGGTTCCAGGTCCACAGCCGCACCGATCGCTCGCCGGCCGGCAACCACATCGCCCACCTCGAACTCCCCGGGAACGAGCATACCCTGGAGCTGACCTGGTCAGCCGACTATCAACTCAAGGTGCCGGCCGACCTGATGCACCTGGCCATTGCCGTGCCTGATCTGGCCGCCTGCTGTGCCGAACTGGAGCGGGCCGGGATCAGCATCTGGCCCGATGGCTGGCGGGAGAAGTTCACCGGCGGACGGAAGATGGCCTTCATCGACGATCCCGATGGCTACGAGATCGAGCTGCTGGAAGGGTAGCAGCCCGTTGAAGAAGTCGCTTTGTTTGGCGAGGCCGAGGAATGGCGGCCGCTGGCAAGGCGCGCGAGGGAAGCCGCATCGAGGGGAGATGCGGCGACCGAGCGGAACACCGTCAGCGGTCGCCAGGACCGGCCACAGCCCGAATGGGCTTCTTCAACGGGCTGCTAACCCCTGACCCATCATACGGTTCCGGCGTCGGTCCCGCCGTCGCCGGAACCCGCCTCGTAGCCCTTCCCCCCACCGTCCTCGCACCGCCATTCATCAACCCCTCTGCCGCTCACACAACACCGCTCAAGGTCGCCTGCTACCGTCCGATATAAGTATTAACAATTGGTATCATGTAGTTGTGATATCCCAAGGCACGCAAGACAAGGAGGTCTTGAGTATGGCAGCGCGAAAAGCGAAGCTAGTCGGTATCGACGAAGCAGCCAGGCTGTTCGGCAAGTCCATCCACCAGATGCGGCAGTACAAATCCAAGGGGCTCCTCAAGGTGGCGGATTGCGTGGGGAACAAGGACCTCTTCAACATGGCGGAGGTGATCCTGCTCAAACACCTTATCCACGACCTGCGGGTCAGCGAAGGACTGTCGCTCGACCAGATCTCGCGGCGCCTGGACCAGATGATGGGACGGGCGGCGTAGCGGTCCAGAACCAGGGGAACTCCGGCGGCAGGCCGGGCATACCGGCCAGGCATACCCCCCGCTGCCGGAAATGACGCCGGGCCGACGGGCGAGGGGTCGCCTGCCGGCCCGGTTCCCGTTGATCCATTCCGGATGGTCAGCCCTGGTCGGCCTCGGCGCGGTCGCAGGCCTCGTTGACCGCCCCGAGGATCTCGTCGCACAGGATGCGGACCCACGGGGGCAGACCGTTGACCCGATCGGGGTGGAAGACCGCGGCAAAGCGGCGGCGGATCTGGCTCAGCTCCTCGTCGGTCGGCGTCGTCGCCAAGCCGAGCACCTGGCTCGGCTCGAGCCGGCGCAGGGCTCCCACCGTGACCCGCAGCTCGCCGACCTCGGGCGATCCACCCGGCCGCTGCTCGGCGGCCGCCAGGCGCTGGGCCATGCCCTGCAGCCGCTGCTCCAGCCGGGCGTAGTCGGCCTGCAGCCGGGCCAGGTCGCGCTGGGACTGGCTGGACTGGCGCATGCTCTCGATCCGCGTCCGGCGCTCGGTCCGGAGCTTCTCGCCGTTCTCCCGGGACTCGCGCAGGTCGTGGCGAAGCTGCCGGGCCTCCTCCTCGAGAAGACGCAGGCGTTGGTGGGCTCGCTCGGCCCGGTCCTCGGCGAACTCCAGGTCACGGTGCAGGGCCGCCACCTCAGCTCCGTGCTGCCGCTGCGCCTCCTGCAACTGCGCCAGCTCGGCCCGGAGCTCGGGGTTGGCGGCACCCAGCTCTTCGGGCAAGGCCTCCAGCGCGGTCAGCCCTCCGAGGAACCGATCGAGCAGCACCAGACACCCTGAGGCATCCAGACCACTGACCTCGTCGCGGGTCGCCGCCCTCGCCTCGACCCAGTCCGTGTGCCGCCGGTAGCACGAGCGCAACAGTCGGTAGAGACCGGCGCGGAGAGACGGGGCATAGCGACCGGAGAGGAGCAGCC
>JBAZUN010000304.1:0-7494 GCA_041661365.1 Candidatus Latescibacterota bacterium | reverse complement strand
GGCGCCGGTGCGATCTTACCCGACCGACCACTTACCCGCCCAGCACGCTCACCCGTTCGCTGCCCAGAATGGAGGATCCTGGTGCCGAGAGCATATACGGAGACCTTTGACGACGGGCCCGGAGGGTGGGTCGCAGACCTGCGCAGTCCCCTGCCCGTCTGGGACGGGGTAGCCTACTGCTGCAGTCCCTGGTCTGTGGATGCAAACCATGCGCCGCCTGGCGCGGGCTATCTGCACCTCCTCATGTACCTGCTCACGCACAGCAAGGCGCTGGGTCACGTGGACGCCAAGCTGCACGGAGTGAACCGCTTCGTGGAGGACGGCTACAGCAGGAACCTCACGAATGCGAGACTCACCGCCCGTCTGCGGGGAACCATGGATCTGGCCGGCCCGCTTTGTAACGGCCACATACCGGTACCGCAGCCCGACCTCGGCGGAGTCCGGCTCCTGCTCCTCGCACAAGCACGGGTCGATGGGCCGCCGAGGACAACAGCCAACTTCATCCTGTCGGCGCAGCCTTTCGAGATCACGCCGGACTGGTCGGTGCAGACGGTCCGGCTTGTTCCCGACCCGACGCAATGGACCTGTCTGGGTGCTCGCCATGACATGACCGACGAATACGGTTACGGGGACATCGCCGAGGTGCTCCAGGATGTGAACGTGGACCTCATCTTCGTCCTGTTCCCGCTGAAGGTCGTGCCCATAGGGGAGGTGAGGGACATCCACCGCCAATGGGCGGCCAAGGACTACAAGGTCGACCTGCAGTACCTGCCGAAGGGGCTGGTCATGTTCGACACCATTCAGATCGAATACCCGGGGTGAGAGAAGCACGCCTTGGTGGCTGCCCGGTTTGCTGACCGACGGCAGGTGACGGGCGTCGGTCGATCCCTGGCTCCGCCCAGGCGGCTCACGATACAGGGGAGGCAACCATGCGTGACATTGTGATTTTCGCGGGCAGCGCCCACGGCACCCTCGCCAAGGATATCTGCACCTCCCTGAAGGTGCCACTGAGTCCGGCCTCGGTGACCCGTTTCAGCAACGACTGCCTGCAAGTTCAGCTCAGGGCGAACTGCCGGGAAGCCGACGTCTTCGTGATCCAGCCTTTGGTTTCCCCGGTCCATGACCACCTGATGGAGCTGTTGCAGATGCTGGACGCCGCCCGCGGCGCCTCGGCCTCGCGCGTGACGGCCGTCATCCCCTACTTCAGCTACGCCAGATCCGACCGGAAGGATGCCCCCAGGATCTCGATTGCGGCTCGCCTGGTCGCCGACCTTCTCGTGACTGCCGGCGCCAACCGGGTGCTGACCATGGCGCTGCACGCGCCTCAGGTACATGGGTTCTTTTCTGTCCCGGTAGACCATCTGCACGCCCTGCACGTTCTGGCCGGTCACTTCCGGAAACAGAACCTGGCCGACACCGTGATCGTTTCCCCTGACCTCGGCCGGGCCAAAGAGGCGGCTCATTTCGGCCATCTGTTAGGCCTCGGCGTAGCGGCCGGGAACAAGCGCCGGGTGAGCGATCAGAAGGTGGTGATCGACACCATCGTAGGCCAGGTCGAGGGCAGCAACGTAATCGTCCTCGATGATGAGATCGCCAATGGCGGGACTATCGTCGAGCTCCTGGATCGGCTGCGGGAGCGTCACGTACGGAACATCTCGGTGGCCTGCACCCATGGGCTCTTCACCGGGCAGGCAGCAGCGCGCTTCCGCGACCAGCAGCAGGTAGTAGAAATCGTCACCACCGATACAGTGCCAAGAGCGATCTCCAGCGAGCTGCCCGGCCTGCGGACACTGACCGTCGCCCCCCTCCTCGCCGAGGCTATCCGGCGGATCCACGAAGGCGAATCTATCAGCAGCCTGCTCACCAGCCCGGAGTGGGACACCGGTGGCCAGTGTCCGCCGTGATGATCCGTCCGGGGTCGGGGGGACTGAGCCGGACGCCGAGGCCGGCCGGTGCCAGACAGCCGCACAATGATCTACAGAAGGTGAAGCCTCGCGCCATACCTAATCCGGCCCGCGGTCACGCCGACGCGGCCGGCACCACCAGGCGCATCTCCCATGCCCCCACCGCGGGCAGCACGAAGTGGCGGTACGGCCCGTCCGCGGCCGCGGCCCCCACGCGGGTCTCGCCGCACTCCATGTCGAACACGCGGGCTTCGGGGCACGCGGTGCGCAGCGCCACGGTGAGGTCAGCCGCCCGGTCCAGCGAGGCGTTCAGCACCACGGCCACGGGGCGGCCAGCCTCGGGCTCGCGCACCCAGACGTTGGCCTTGTGGAACGAAGCCACGAAGGCCGGCAGCCCGTCGCGCGTGATCCAGCGTACCAGGCGGCGCACCTGGGCCGACTTGGCCCGGCTTTGCAGGAAGAGCCACGGGTAGTACCCGGCAACGCAGACGCGACCGCCCAGCGCGTTCTCGAAGACGCCCAGGCAGCAGGACGCCATCTCCGCGCCGGCGTAGTCCACCAGGCGCGCCAGGCCGCGGGCGGCCGGGTGCGTCGGCTCCAGCCCGGCGGCGGGCATCGGCCAGAACGACTGCCGGCCGTCCCGCCGGCGGCCGACCAGGCCGGCGTTGAGCGGATCATCGGTCAGCACCTCGATGGCGTCGGCGTGGTGGTAGCGCTCGACGCGGAAGCCGGTCAGCTCGCCGTAGCCCAGCTCGTTGAGCGCCTGCAAGGCGGGCGCGTCCACGAGCACGCCGCGGCCCAGCCAGGCACGGACCTCGTCCTCGCTCAGCGCCAGGACCGCATCGGATGACCAGAGGGCGCCGCAGGCGTGCACGGCGGCGTACGCCACCGGGACGCCGATCTCCGCCACCTCATTGCCGTGGCTCAGCCCCGGGGGGCCGAGGTCCAACCAGTCGCCCTGCCGCGCGGCGGCGGCGGCCTGACCGTCGATGCACCAGCCGGTGTGCAGGCCCAGCAGCGGGTGCCGACCCAGGGTGCGTACCAGCAGGTCGTGGAAGGGCCGCACCTGCCGCAGGTGAGCCACCAGCGGACGGTACTCGTCCAGCGGCTCGTCGTACATGGAGAGGACGTTGTAGGCCGCTCCCGTGCAGCCGGCGGCGATGTGGGCCGCCGCCTCCAGGGACGTGGTCCGGGCGCTCTTCTTGAGCCGCTGGTACGGGAAGCTCTCGATCTCCGACTGGATGTTGCGCACGGCGGGCGGCAGCAGGCAGACCTGACGGCCGACCTCGTGAGCCTTGTGCACCAGGCCGACCAGCGTCTCGTCGCTGTAGAAGCCGCCGCCGGGCCGCCACAGCACCTCGGACGCTGCGGTCCCGGCCAGATCACCGGCCCACGCCGCGAAGGCGTATCCCTCGAAGAAGCGCTCTCCGGTCATGAAGCCCAGCGGCAGGCCGGGTCGGACGCGGTGCACCGTCTCCTCGATAAGCTGGAAGAGACGGCTGATGGTGTTCCGGTTGTGCTGCAGCCAGGCGCGCCGCAGTCCCATGCGCTCCGACAGCGAGCCGGCGGCAAAGCCGCGCTGCAGCCCCTCGCGCGTCCAGCGTCGCCCGCTCTCCTCGGCGAAGCGCGCCAGGCAGGGGTCGCAGAAGCAGCCGCAGCGGATCGGCATGTGGCCGCGCAGGCGCACATCGTCGTCGATCCAGAGGTAGTCAGGGCCGGCCTCGGCCATCACCTCGTACACGCGCTGCACGTAGGCGCGCAGGGCGTCGTCGTTGGGGCAGAACGAGCCGCTGCAGGTGCGGCCGTCGATGTCGGTCATCGGCGTGTACGCGCCCTGCAGGGAGTGCGGCAGGTTCTCGTTGTGGTGTCCCACGGTGGACAGCACGTTGATGCCGGCCTGGTAACCGAGCCGCCGCGCCTCCGGCAGGCGGCGTGCCAGCAGGGCGGCGCGCTCCTCCATGACCGGCAGGGGCAGGGGCGGGTGCGTCTCGGAGGTGAAGAAGGTGAGCTCGTCGGTGACGCCGCGGTTGGCCTCGAACAGCGCCAGCAGCGCGGCGTAGCGCTCCTCCGGGATCCACTGGGGGGTGCCGATGCGGAAGCAGATGAAGGCGCGGTCGATGGCGGTGTCCATGGCTCGGTGCGGTCTCCCGGGTGTCAGCGGGCTCAGAACAGCCGTGGCAGGCCCAGACGGGCGTCGCCGCCGCGGCTGAGCTTGGGGGCAGCGTTGGGCGCGGGCGCTTCTGCCTGGGTCACCCAGGCGGTCGGCGGCGCGGGCGCGGGCGTGAGCAGGACGCGGTCACCCGGCGCGGTGTCCAGCGTCACCTCGGCTCCGGTGCGGCATCCCAGGTCGTCGGCGCCGCGGTACAGGTGCACCTCGGGCCACGGCCGGGCCAGACGGAGGGTACCGCCCAGGCGGCTCTCGACGAACACCCACAGCGGCCGCCCGTCCGCGATCTCCGCCGAGACCACGAACCCGCCCACGGCGTGCAGCGTGAAGCGGGCCCGCTGATCGGTGGTCACGGCCGGGGCCAGGCGCAGCACCCCGTCGTGGCTGTGGAGCAGGCCCTCGTTCATGGCCGCGGCCAGCACCGACATGGACTCCATGCCCATGTGCCGGAAGGCCCAGGCGTGCATGGGGAAGCGCGGCGTCCGGCTCCACTCGCCCCCGCCCAGGTCGGCGTCACCGGCGGCCGCATCGCGCACCTGGACCAGGCGGAAGCGCGCCACCGCATCGCCGCGCATGCCGTCGCGCGGCCCGTAGTGCCCCCAGCCGTTGGCGTAGAACTGCCAGCGCCCGGGGAAGTGCTCGAGGATGGTGGCGAGCTCCGGGCCCAGCCCCAGCCGCGCCAGCACGATGGGCAGGGGATCCCAGCCCATGCAGTCGGGGGCGAAGAGGCGCGCCGTGTTCACCGCCGCTTGGTACAGGGGCGCCTCTCCCCGGCCCACGCTCAGCAGGCCGCAGGGGAAGACCGGGCAGTATTCCGCCACGGGGAACAGCCCGTCGTTCACCCTCATGTCCGGCGCATACGCATGGGCCGAGGCCAGGTCGCCTTCGGCCGCTTCCGGTGCTGCTGCCACCGGGGCTGCGCCCGGCGGCGCCGACTCGTCGGGCACCATGGACGACAGGACTCGCCCCTCGTCGATGCTGTAGCCGGCGGCCAGCACCTCGTCCGAGGCCAGCGCCGCGTCGCGGAAGGCGCCGCGCGCGAGCCGCGGGCCGTCGGCGCCGCGGTAGATGCAGCGCTCGTCCAGCAGTGCGCGGGGCAGCGGCGCCAGGTGGTCGAGGAGGTCGCGCCAGCGCGCGGCCTCGGGCTCCTCCTCGCCCGTCTCCGCCAGGGCTTCCAGCGCGGCGGCGAAGAGGGCGCGGGCACAGGACAGCTCGGTGACGGCGTCGCGCACCTGGATCCAGCCTTCGTACACCGTGCCGCCGGGGGCATGGTACAGGCCGTCGCTGCCCCGCTCCAGCAGGGAGGCGAAGAAGGAACAGGCCGCGCGCAGGTAGGGGAGGGCGCGCCGGCGCAGCAGCTCGGTGTCGCCGGTGAAGCGGTACTGGCGCCAGAAGTCCAGGGCGATCTGCGCCACGGGCGTGTGGTTGGCGAACTCGCTCGCCGAGTTGTAGCCGCGGCGCTCGCAGACGTCGGAGACCACGGCCCCCGCCGCCTGCAGCGCGTCGCGCGCGTCCTGCCGCGCGTGCGGCAGCCCGGCGAAGCGGTACTCCAGGTAGGAGCGCACCAGATCGTGGTGACCGGCGGCGTTGAGCGGCCAGTAGATCTGCTGCTGGTTCCAGTGGAAGTAGAAGTTCCAGTTCTGCACGTCGCGGCTCCACCCCCACAGGCCGTTGATGAACCGCCCGGGGTAGCGTCCGCGCTGCGAGGCGCTGGCGTAGTAAAGCGTCAGATGCCACAGGCTGTCGCGGTAGTCGTCCCCCGACTCCATCAGGGAGCGCAGCCAGAACGCCTTCCACGCCGCGGCGTGGGCCCGGCGCAGCCCCTCGATGCCGTCTGCCTCGGCGCGGTCCAGCGCCGCGGCCAAGGTCCGGTGGGCCCCCGGCGCACCACCGTCCTCCACCGGCGGGGTCACCGCCGCGACGAAGGTGAACCGCTTGGCGGCCCGGCCGGCGACCGTCACCCGCGCGGCGTGGGCGTGCTCGCGCGCGTACGCGACCTGCAGGCCAGGAGCCTCCACCAGCCGCACCCCGGCGGCGAAGGTGCCGCCGGTGAGCCGGTGCGACAGGCCGGCCTGGCGCGCACCGGCGTGGGCCTCGGTCCCGGCCAGGCCGATGGACGGGTCACGGCGCGTCAGGGCATACCAGTGGGAGAAGGTGCGCGAGCCGTAGCGCTCGACGCGGACGACCACCGGGACGTCCTCGGGCAGATCGGTCTCCAGCTCGCCGCACAGCACGCCGCTGTCGTGGTCCACGAAGAGGCGCACGGAGACGGCGCCCAGGGGCCCCGCCGCGCGCAGCTCCGCCGTGGCGTCGGCCAGGCGCAGCCGGCCCGTGAAATCGGCCAGGTAGAACGCGTCGAAGAGCGGCTGGCCGAAGTCCAGCACCAGGCGGCAGGCGTGGCGCAGGGTGGTGCTGCGCTCCTCCTCCTCGGCCTTCCAGTTGTGGAAGCGGCCAAAGTCGGCGTCGTCCCACAGGTCGCAGCGATTGATCGCCAGCACCAGGCGGGAGTCCTGGCACCAGGCCAGCACGCCCACGTCCCCGTTGCCCAGCGGCAGGCCCTGCATGGGGTCCACCGGCGGGCTGAGGTAGACCAAGTCGTGACGCGCCACGCGTCCGGGCCAGGCGATCTGCCACTGGCCGCTGTGGGGATCGAAGGCGGAGTGCACCGGCATCTTCCACAGTCCTCCATGGCGGGCGCCGCGCGGCGCCCGCTCGCGTTGACGCCCGGAGCTATGGCCTGCCAGCGACCGGACAAGGCGCGGCCACGGGCGGGCCGCCGGGTAGTCCAGCCTCGTTGTCCACGCGCAAGCCTGAGCTGACGGCAGGCGCCAAGCAGCGCCGGCAACTCAACCTTGCTGCCGCTCCAGCGCCTGCGCCACGAGCACCTTGATAAGGGACTGGCGGGGAACGCCCAGCCGCCCTGCCTCCTTGTCAAGAGAGTGGATCATCCACACCGGAAAGTCGACGTTGACCCGCTTCTGCTCCTGGCCAGGACGGCGCGTTGCGGCCAGATCCAGGTATTCCGTGACGTCCTGGCCGGTCTCGAACTTCCGGTCGAAATCCTTAGCCTTCATAGATCCTGACCTCTTCCGGGCGCGAGCGACGGACCGAGATGATCCGGAGGTGATCGCCACGGTAGGTGATGACCGCGGACCAGCAAGTGGCCGAGATCCTGCCGATGACGAGGAACCGCGGCTTGTCCTCAACCCGGGCCGGCACCTCAACCAGGTTGGGGTCGTCCCAGAGCGCCTGGGCAGCGACGAAGTCGATCCCGTGCTTGCTCCGGTTGGCCAGGCTCTTGGCCGCGTCGAACTCGAATGCCATGGTATAGAATCTATACCGCCAAACCCGCCTTCGTCAACCTCCACAAGCAGGTTCCGAAGGGATAGGACGCCTATTGAGAGCACGCTCTGCGCGTACCAG
>JBAZUN010000303.1:0-7521 GCA_041661365.1 Candidatus Latescibacterota bacterium | reverse complement strand
CGCCGACGGCCGGCGGATATTGCCGTCACCAGTGACCCTTCAGGATCTAAGACAAGGAGATCGACGACCATGCGCAAGGGCGAGAACGTGGTCATCTACGAGGACGAGGAATACTACGCGGCCTTCCCCTCGATCGTGTCGCGGCCGGACGGCGAGCTGCTGATCGCCTTCCGGCGGGCCCCGGAGCGACGGCGGTTCGGCGCGCCGGGGTGCACCCACTGTGACCCGAACAGCTACTTGGTCCTGACCCGCTCCCGCGACCTGGGCCGCAGTTGGTCGGCCGAGCCGGAGCTGATCGCCGCGCACCCCTTCGGCGGCTCCCAGGACCCCTGCCTGCTGCAGCTCTACGCCTGGATGCTCCTCCCCGAGGAGGGGGTGGCCCAGGCCGCGGAGGAGACCCGGCACCGGGTCTTCGGCTGGACCTTCACCTTCCTCGGCGGGTACCTGATGCGCTCCTTCAACGCCGGTCACACCTGGGAGGGTCCGATCCTGCCGCCCCAGCTCGCGGATCAGGCCACCTACTTCCCCGGCGTCGCGATCCCGGCGATGAACCGCGGGGCCATGACCCAGGGGAGCGACGGCCGGATCTACTGGGCCGTGGCCACCGCACCCAAGGACCAGCGACGACACACCAAGCTCGACCTGCTGGTCTCGGAGACCTGGGGCGAGGAGTGGGAGCACCTCTCTCAGATCGCCGACGGCGGGACCGTGGACTTCAACGAGACCTCGCTGATCGAAACCCCGGCCGGTGACCTGGTGGCCTTTGTCCGCACCGCCGGCTTCGAGGACCATGGGGTTGTGGCCCGGTCGCGCGACCGGGGGGTCACCTGGGAGCCCTGGCAGGACATGGGGGTCGTCGGTCACCCGCACCACGCCCTGCGGCTGCCGGATGACCGGGTCTTCCTGGTCTATGGATACCGGCACGAGCCGTACGGCATCCGCGCCCGGGTCCTCGACCCGGAGTGCACCGACTTCTCCGGTCCGGAGATCGTGCTCCGGGACGACGGCGGCGGGGGTGACCTGGGGTACCCCTGGTCCTGCCTGACCGCCGACGGCCGCGTCCTGGCGGTATACTACTTCCAGCAAGGGGACGGCGCCCGCCACATCGCGGGGACCTTCCTGGATCTGGAATAGCGGCTGGGCTGACCGACCACGGGAGATGCCTCCTTCGTCGGATCAGTCGGAAAAGGGAGACGGCACCTCGACATCGAGGGGGAAGAGGGGACGCCGGCAGCGGCGGTAGGGCAGGGAACGGAGGTTGGCGCTGGTGGCCCCGGGCACGTCGACCGGGACGATGACCGCGGCCAGCCCCTCGTAGTGAGGCCGGAAGCCGTTCGGCGACTTCACCACCACGAGGTCGAAGGTTGCCGGGTCCAGCCCGTGGGCCTCGAAGGCGGCGCGGTCCATGGTGTGGACCGGCCGCGAGGTCACCAGCAGCTCGAGCCGGTCCTCGATCGACAGTACCGCGCACGGCCCGGCCCGCTCCGGAGTGCCGTCGGCGTACTCGAAGTCACCGTCGCTCAGCGCCCTGACGCGGGCCTCGACCTCCAGCGGCCGGTGACGTTCCGGATCGAGGGTCCCGCCCACGGGCAGCACCAGGCGAACCCCTGCCCCGGCCTGGACCGCGCAACGAGCCGCCGGGGCATCGACCAGGGTCAGCAGGGCCCGTCCCCGGTACCCGGCCTCCAGCAGCCCGCGAAGGACCGCGTTGCTGTCCCCCGGTGCGCCCGAGGAGGTCGCGTCGGCCGCGTCGGAGAAGACCGTCAGACCGGTGGTCGACGAGGCGATCCGGATGGCCTCGCCCAGCGGGGTCAGCCGGGCGACCAGGCGCTCGCGGTTCTCCCAGAGGAAACGCGCCATTCCCTCGGCCTCGCGGGCCGCGGCCTGGTCATCGCCGGCCGGGGTCACCAGCAGGTTGGAGCGCAGCTCGGGCACGTCGGTGAACGGGTTGCCGATGAGGACCCCGGCGGCCAGGGCCCCGGACGCCTCCAGGTCGGCGCATCGGCGGGTCACCTGACCCAGCAGCCCGGTGGCGGTGAGCAGCTCGTCTCCCCGCACCAGCATCGGCAGGCTGATCCGGACCGGCGTCGACCGTACCTGCCCATCCAGCAACCGGAGCAGGGCCCGGGCGGCCCGGGCTCCGGTCTCCCACTGGTCCACGTGCGGATAGGTGTGGAACGGCACCAGCACGTCGGCCTGCGCGACCATGGCCTCGGTCAGCACCGCGTGCAGATCGAGGGAGGCGACCACCGGAACCTGGCCGCAGATCCGGCGCACCTCGGCGAGCAAACGCCCCTCGGGATCGTCCTCCTCCTCCCCGGCCATGGCCCCGTGCAAGACCAGCAGCACCCCGTCGATCCGGCGCTGAGTCCGGATCGCCTCGATCAGCTCACCCAGGAGCCGTTCGAGGTCAAGGGTGGCCACCGGTCCTCCGGAGATCGCCCAGCCGGCCCAGGTCGGCAGGACCTCGATCCCGCCGGCCTCGGCCAAGACGGCCAGAGCTCCGCCGAACTCGGTCCGGGTGTGGGCCAGGGTCGCCGGGATCTCCTCGCCGCGGCGGACGTGGAAATCCCCGTACCGGGTCAGCACCGGGTTGAAGACCGCACTCTCCTGCTTGAAGCCGGCCAGCAGGACGCGCTTCACAGCATCCTCTCGATCCGGTTATGACCGTCCACCAGGGCGATCCGCGGGATGAGCGGGGCATCCACCAGCTCGAATCCCATGATGATGACCTGCTCCCCGGCCTTGATCCGGTGGGCCGCGGCACCGTTCATGCAGATCGTTCCCGAGCCCCGCTCCCCGGCGATGACGTAGGTCTCGAGCCGGGCCCCCGTGGTGTTGCTGACCACCAGCACCTTCTCGCCCAGCCAGAGCCCGACCGCCTCGACCAGATCCTCGTCGACGGTGATGCTGCCGACGTAGTCGAGGTTCGCCTCGGTGACCGTGGCGTTGTGGAGCTTCGAGCGCAGCACCCACCTCATCGTTATTGTCCTCCCTTACGCGAAGCGGTAGCCATAGAGATCCGCATCCACCGCCTCGAACAGCAGGTGGACCCGCTGCCCCCGCAGCGTCGCCAGGTTCCGTCCATCGGCAAAGGTCACCTCGTGGGCGGTCCGGTTAACTCGGATCGGCTGGCCGTCGCCGAACCCGAACCCCTCCAGGAGGTGATCGGGCAGCAGGTGCGGCGCTAGCGCGGGCGTGGTATCACCGAAGGTCGGCACCGGCGCGGCCGGAGCCAGACCGACGCGCACCTGTCCCCGGCTGCTGTCGAGGTTGAGCTGCAGCAGGTCGCCGGTGACCTCGACCGGGCCGGTGACCAGCACCTCGGGGAGATGGCCGGCCCGCAGGCTGACGTACCGGTTGCGGCCCTGCACGTACAGGGCGATCTGATGGCGCGGCAGACGGTCGGCGTAGTACGGGCTCTGGCCGGCGTCGTTGCGGATCCCGAGGTGGTCGCCGTCGATGACCTGCAGGTAGAACCAGTCCTCCTCATTGACCCGGACCGGCGGCAGGCCGCCGATGACCAACCGGTCGTAGCTGTTCTCCTCGGTCCCGTGCGGCACCCAGGCCTGGCGGCTTGAACTCCGGTCCCAGGTGCGGCCGCCGTCCCGGCTGACGGTGATCCGCATCTCGTTGGTCCCCTTGCGGCACCAGGGCCAGCGGGCCGGGTGCTCCGGGGTCGGCTCCAGGTTCGGCCCGCCGTCCGGGTGGGTGCGGTCGGAGTGGAACCAGCTCAGCAGCCCGAAGACCAGCCCCTCGCCGCAGAACGGGGTCAGGGACATCGGCTCGTCGTAACAGTGCGGCAGGTGCGGGTCAGCGGCGTCCGGGTAGAGCGCGGCCATCGAACTCCAGTGCACCAGGTCGGGCGAGGCAAAGCGGCCGACCTCGCGGGAGGGGAGCCAGTGCGGCACCACCCCCTGCTCCATGGCCACCCACTCCTGGTGCTGGTCGTCCCAGAAGTGGAGCAGGTGCCGCCGCGGGTCGAAGCTGGAACGAGCGTCGATCAATCGTGCACGCCATTCCCGGTCACCGCGGAAGTCGGGCAGGGCAGAGGCGAAGTACCCGGAGGGCGACTCCTGCCAGGCAGCGCCGACCTTCTGCTCAGCGCGCGGATCGTCGAGCAGGCGCAGGGCCAGGCGCCGGGTCGGGTCAGCCACGTTGCCGTACTGCCCCAGATCGGCGACCACGACAAAGGGGACCCCGAGGTTGTTGCGATTCGAGCAGCCGCGAGGCGCCGGGAACGGGAAGAAGGTTTCGCGGTCAACGGCCGCGGGCGCCTCGACCAAGCCCAGCTCGGGCTTGCGCCAGGTGACCCCGTCCTCGCTCTCGGCCAGGGCGACCTGGCTGAACATGTGATGGGCCCGATCCGCGGCAAAGGCGCCCGGCTGCTCGTGGCCCCGGGCCAGGTCCCACCAGATGGCGGTGTACAAAGCCACGAACCGGCCGTCAGGGCCACGGTCGATGTACTGCGGCGAGACGCCGACCGTCTCCCAAGGCCGGTCGGCCGGGATCACCACCCCGCGCGGCTCGGGGTGGTGGACCACCCGGTCAAAGCCGGTGGTGCGGGCCAGCTCGCAGTCGTCGAGGAACAGGTGCCAGTGGGCCTCGGCCTTGGTCATCCTTCCTCCATCGGGCAACGCGGTGGTGGTTTGAGCCTGTCGAGGGCCGACGATATATTGTCGCCATCGATTGAGAACCAAACAAGCACCGCTCAGGCACCGTTCGAGGAGGCGCACTCATCCGATGTCGCTTACCCTGTGCTGTCGCGAGCAGAACGATCTCTACCAGGTCCTGATCGACCGAGGCGTGAAGGTGCGCCGATGCGATTCACTCGCCGAGGCCTTGACGGCGGCCGAGGACGGCGGAGCGGTTCTGGCCCTGGCTGATACCTATCCCCGACCAGAGCTAGTCGTCACCGAGCAGGACCTGCGCCAGGCCGCGACCAAGGGCCTGCGCCTGTACCTGGAGTACCCCGCGGCCGTGGCCGGGCTCGTCCTGGGCGAGCCGCGGGCCACCCAGTGGGAGCGGGTGGTGACCTCGTCGGAGTTCTTCGCCCCAGAGGTCGCGCAACACCGGATCCTGGCCCTGCACGGCTGCTACTACCTGCCGGTCCAGGCCCAGCAGCCCGTTGAAAAAGTCGCTTTGTCTGGCGAGGCCGAGGGATGGCGGGGCCTGGCTAGGCGCGCGAGCGACAGCGCATCGAGGGAAGATGCGCAGAGTGAGCGGAACGACGCCAGGGCCCGTCAGCACCGGCCGCAGCCCGAATGGACTTTTTCAACGGGCTGCCAAACACCGCACCTGGTCGTGGCACGCGTGGCCGGGTACCACACCGCGGTCTACGGTCTTCCCGAGGACGCCTCGCCGATCCTCTTCGAGCTGCCCGGTCATCTTCCGGTTCTCGTGGCCACCAGCAAGCTCAGTCAGTTCATCACCGCGCGGTACGGCCCGGTACCGGCCTGGCAGGCGATCTGGCAGACCCTGCTGAGATGGCTGGACCCGACTTTGGAGCTGCCGGCCCTGACCTGGACCCCGGCCGTGCGGGTGCAGGCCGGACCGCGGGAGCCGATCCCCGCCGCTGCCGAGGCCGCGGCCTTCGGCCGGTCGGTCGCTTGGTTCCGCGAGCACGTGGTCTTCAGCACCGATTGGAAGAAGGGCGCCCTGGAGGGGTTCGAGGCCGGGATCGACTGGCGCGGCCGGCAGTACCGCCGGGCCTGGGTACGCGGGGACTGCACCGGTGAGTCGGCCCAGGTCTTTGCCTGGGACTGGGCGGTCCGCGGGAACCCGGCCAGCCGCACCCTGGCCGGACAGATGCTCGACTACGTCTTCTCCACGCCGGACTTCCACCACGATGATCCGACCGACCCGGCCTACGGACTGAACAACTGGTACGAGCGCGGCCCGGTCTACTACGGGGACGACAACGCCCGGGTCCTGCTCCCGGCCCTGGCCGCGGCCCGATTGCTGGACGACAACCGCTGGGACGAGCGGATCCTGCGCTGCCTGCTGGCCAACCTGCGGACCACGGGGAGGCTCGGCTTCCGGCGGGCGCGGATCGACCAGCACCAGTTCGCCGAACTCGGCGGCTGGACCTTCTTCCGCGAGGAGGAGCACGTCCACTACGCGCCGCACTACCAGGCCTATCTTTGGGCCGCCTTCCTGTGGGCCTATGCCTTGACCGGGCACCGGGAATTCCTCGAGAAGCCGCGTCAGGCCCTGAGGATGACCATGGCCGCGTACCCCGACCAGTGGCAGTGGACCAACGGGCTGTCCCAGGAGATCGCCCGGGTGATCCTCCCCCTGGCCTTCCTGGTGCGGGTCGACGACACCCCGGAGCATCGGGGCTGGCTCGAGCGGATGGTCGGTGAGCTGATCGCCCTGATGCAGCCGTGCGGCGCCATCCAGGAGAAGCTCGGTGCGGCCGGCCGCGGCTCGTACGGCCCGCCGGCCTCGAACGAGGCCTACGGCACCAACGAGGCCACCCTGATGCAAAGCCCGGACGACCCGGTCTGCGACCTTCTGTACACGACCAACTACGCCCTGGTCGGGCTGCACGAGGCCGCGGCCAGCGGCTCCTCCACCGCCCAGGTGGCCGTCGACCGGTTGACCGCCTTCCTCTGCCGGATCCAGGTCCGCTCCGAGGCCCAGCCGTACCTCGACGGGGCCTGGATGCGGTCGTTCGACTACCAGCTGTGGGAGTACTGGGGCAGCTCCGCCGACCTGGGGTGGGGCGCCTGGTCGGTGGAGTCGGGGTGGACCAACGCCTGGATCGCCTCAATCCTGGCCATGCGCGGGCTGGGCCGCTGTCTCTGGGACACCTCGCTGGCTGGCCGCCTCTCCTCACGCTTCCCAACCCTGCTCGAGGAGATGCTGCGACCCGGGCCTGCCGTGACGCCGGCCGGAGGGGCGCCGGCCGCGGGCCGCGTCCCCGGCGCCGAGTGAGCGACCGGACGGTGAGCCGGCCGCCGACCGACGCCGAGAAGATGCGGCTCCTGCCGTGGAGCCTGGCCCACGGCCTGGCCAACGCGGTCTTTGCCCAGCTCACCTTCTTCGGCCCGGTCTTCATCCTCTTCCTCGACGAGCTGGGCCTGCCCAAGACCCGCATCGGGCTCCTCCTCTCCTTCATGCCCTTCTCGGGCCTGGTGGCCCTCTTTATCGCGCCGGCCGTGGCCCGGGCCGGGGTCAAGCGGGTATTCCTCCTCTTCTGGGGCCTGCGCAAGGCGGTCACGGCCCTGCTCATCCCGATCCCCTGGGTCCTCGAGCGGTACGGGGCTGATCCGGCCTTCCTCTACGTGGCCGCGGTGGTCGCCCTCTTCGCCCTCTCCCGGGCGATCGCCGAGACCGCCTTCTACCCCTGGTACCAGGAGATCGTGCCCAACGCCATCCGCGGCCAGTACAGCGCCGTGGTCAACGTCATCGATACCTTCGGGAGCATCGCGGCCCTGGCCGGCGCCAGCTTCGTCATCGACCACGTGACCGGGCTCCAGCGGTTCACCGTGCTCCTCGCGATCGGTGTCCTCTTCG
>JBAZUN010000302.1:0-7534 GCA_041661365.1 Candidatus Latescibacterota bacterium | reverse complement strand
CGCGATCTGAGGCAGGGACGGCGCCGCGGCCAGCGCCGCGAGCAGTCCCTGGAAGAAGGTGCGCCGCTCCATGCAAGGCCCCCGGGCAAATCGACGGATCCGGAAACAGCAGACTACCGGATCAGATGCGTTAGGTCTCGGCGCCGTAACCGTGCACGGCCTGGAGCTTGACCAGCCGATTGCCGAGGGTGCCGATGGCGGCCAAGACCTCCACGGCGGCTTGTTTACCGCACCAGGGCCATCCGCCGGCAGACCGTATCCTCCCCGGCTCGCAGCCGGAGGACGAACAGCCCGCTGGCCAGCTCGTGGCCAGCGTCGTCGCGGCCGTCCCATCGCAGCAGGTTCTCCCCGGGCTGCAACCCGTTCGCCGGCCAGACGCGCACCCGCTGCCCGGCCAGGTTGTAGATGGCCAGGTCAACCTCGTCGGCCGGCGCCCCGGTCGGCAGCCAGCAGCGGATCAGGGTCGCCGCGTTGAACGGATTGGGGGCGTTCTGCGCCAGCACCGGCCGTAGCCCCGGAACCTCGGGGAAGGCGCTGCCCGCGACGTCGGCCTCGATCGCCGTGTCCGGGCCCAGGTCGGCGCCGGCCGGAGTCAGCCAGTCTAGGCACGCCGTGACCGACTCCTCGGAGACGAAGAGCGTGGTCTGGCCAGTCGCCAGTCCGTAGGTATACCCCAACTCCCGTATCCCGCTAGCCGTGCCGGCCGCACCCTCCTCCACCAGGGTCTGCACCCGACGGTGTGCCCACACCTTCGCCACCGGGGTCACGGCCGCACGGCTGTAGCCGCGATAGATGCTTCCCCCGGTCCCCTTGAGCACGCGCACGTAGTCGAACTCGGTCTCGTGCGTCGGCCCGTAGCTGCCGATGCCGATGTAGCCGTCCGCCACCGCCGTGGGAGTCCGGACCTGGTCGTGCACCTTGACCCCGTTGACGTAGGTCGTGACCGTCCCACCCTCTACCTCAACCCGGACGTCGTGCCACAGACCGGCGGCGACCGTCAGCGGCTTCATGTCCATCCCGCCTTCGGGCCAGAGCAACCGGGCCGCCTGGACACCGCTGTAGTCGACGTTATCCAGCAGGTCCAGCCGCGAGATTTCGTTCTGATGCGCGGAAGCGTAGATCACCTTACCCGCCCAACTGCCAAAGCGCATCCGCGTCTCGATGGTGTAGCTCTGGGCCGGTACTCGGACGTAGGCCCATGCCGGCCCATCCACCGTGACCACGTACACTCCACGGGCAGCGTCCAGCTTCCAGGCCCCCTCTGATTGCGGCCCGTTCTGCCAGTCGCCCCGGTCATCGATGAAGTCGTCGAAGAACAGCACCGTGTCGGCCGGGGCTTGGTCCGTAGTGTCCAGGATGGCAGCGGCCAGGGAAATGGGGAAGCTCTCGGTGATGCGATCGCCTTGCCAGGGGCCGGACAGGTCGAAGGTCAGATCACCGCCGGTCTGGTACCGGCCCACCTGGAACAGCTCCTGGCCGGGCAGGAGCACTCGTCCGGGCCAGGTGCAGACGTCGAACCCTCCCGCCCCCGTCACCTCCATCCGCTCGGGGATGAAGGCCGGCAGGGCCATGGAAACGAACCACTCCCTTAACTGGGTAGCCAGGTCGGTCTCTTCGCCGATAAACGCGGTCGTGCCGCGGTGCAGGCTGGCCAACTGTTGCAGCAGGCCCTGGTCAGCCAGCTCGCCGATGCCGATGGCGGAGAGGCTGACCGGTCCGGCCGCGGCACTCTGAGCCAGCTCGCTCAGCCGCGCCCCGTCCGCCTCGCCCACGGTGGGCGCGCCATCGGTGACCAGGATGACCCGGTTCACCCACCCGTCGGGGAAGGGCTGCCCGAAGGCCTGCTGCAGGGCCGCCTCGAAGTTGCTCGCGCCCGCGGCGGTTTGGCCGTCGAGGAAGGCCAGGGCCGCGGCCCGGTTCGCCGGGGTGGCCGCCAGCGGCATCGCGGTGAAGGAGGTCGCCCCGTTGCCGAACACCACCAGGCTGAACAGATCGTCTGCATCCAGACCCTCCAGCGCGGCCGCCAGCGCCTCCCGGACCGCCGCCAGTCGGATGCCGCCCATGCTGGACGATAGATCGACGACAAAGGTGACGCTGCGGGGCCAGGTCGCCGCGGTCGACAGTCCCGCCGGAGGCGGCACCCAGACTGCATAGTACCCGGCGTCGGTGGCCGTCGGCGCCGTGCTCATCGCCACCGGCAGCCGCGTCCCGCTGCTCGGGATCAGGGCCAGCTCCAGGTCGGCCGGTGCGGCCAGCTCCTCGTCCGCGTAGAACAGCTCGACCGTTGCTCCTTCCCCCTGGCGGATCTGGGCGAGCGGCTCGTACCGCGACCCCACCTCGACCTCGAAGGGGTGCTGCTGCCGCAGGGAGGCAGCGACCACCAGGGTGCGGATCGTCGGCCCTGCCCCGGCGGCCGTGGCCAAGGGAAGCCGGTACCGCACCGCGCCGTCGCGCCATTCCAGTACCTCGGTGTACTCCAGCTCCACCCGTCGGCTGCCGTAGGCCGGGAACGGGAAAACCCTCAGCCGGTACTGCCCCGGTGAGGAGGCCGTCAGCGTCGCCGGGGCCACGCTGGCACCGGCCTGGGACTCGTACCGGCTCCGCGCCGTCCCTGAATCGACGATGATCGTCGGTTTTCGGCTCCCGCCGTCCCAGACCGCCAGGCCGGTGACAAAGGCCTGCTCGGGAAGGTCCAGCACGCAGCTCCCCTCGACCTGGCGTCCACTCCGATTGGTGAAGACCTGGTCCAGGTGCGTCACCGCGATCCGACCCTCGACCTCGACCCGGACGTGGATCGAGGTTACCTCTAGGAACTCGGCCGTGCTCCCTGCTCCTCCGGTCTGCAGGTATCCCACCGCGTGGAGCGGTGCAGCCCACAACCCCACGACGGACAGCAAGCCCCAGTGTGCCCGCATGGCGACACCTCCTGTGGACGGGCCGACGCGCCTCAGCGCGTGGCCTTGCCTTGCCGCAATATACGCCTTCGCCGGTCCCCTTGACAGATGAGGGCGCAATCGTTCTGTCTAGCGGGTATCCTATACCTGCATCGGGTGGCCATCGCTCCGTTGTCCACGCCTGCCATCCTGTCGCCCAACCCCGGAGGACAGACCATGTCCCTGCCCACCCGCACCCACGATCTCGACGCGCTGACTCCCCATACCGCAATGCTTCCCTGGCTGACGGTCGCTGCCGTCTTAGCATTGGCCATTGCCACCTTTGCCGAGAACACGATAACGACGTCACCCCAGACCGGCGCCCACCCCGACACCACCGCCTGCGCGGCTGCGCCCAAGGAGGCCCAGATGTCCCCGACCGTGTACGATTTCTCCGCCAGGCGCCTCAACGGCGAGGAGCAGTGCCTGGGCGAGTACCGCGGCAAGGTGCTGCTCATCGTCAACACCGCCAGCAAGTGCGGCTTGACGCCTCAGTACGAAGGGCTGCAGCAGCTCTACGACCAGTACCGGGACCGGGGGCTCGTGGTCCTCGGGTTCCCGTGCAACCAGTTCGCCGGCCAGGAGCCCGGAACCGAGGAAGAGATCGCCGGCTTCTGCCAGGTCAACTACGGGGTCACCTTCCCGATGTTTGCCAAGATCGAGGTCAACGGCGACGGCGCACACCCGCTGTACCAGTGGCTCAAGAGCGAACGGCCGGGCCTGCTCTCCTCAGAGGCGATCAAGTGGAACTTCACCAAGTTCCTCGTCGACGCCGCCGGCCAGCCGGTCAAGCGGTACGCGCCGCAGACCAAGCCCGAGGAGATCAAGCCCGACATCGAGGCTCTGCTCCCGGCCGCGCCGGCCAAGCCTTGACCGGTCCCGGACCGGCATCCCCGCCACCGACCGCCCGGTGGTCAGGGCCAGGGCGGGATATCTCCGCGCCGCTGGCGCCGGCCCGGGTTCAGCTCACCTCGCGCCGCACCGCGATCCGCACCGCGTGCTTGATCGGCGTGTCCGCCACCAGGATCGGGAACCTATCGCCTCCCGCGTCGGAGAGCTTCTGTCCAGGGGGACCTGCAGGACGTGGGGAGCTTCCAGCGGACGGAGATGGGGTGAGGTGACAGGGCGGCGGGCCTGCTCGATCACTCCTCCATCAGCAGCCCATGAAGCGCTCCTAGCAGCCGCTCGGGATGACTGATCTTCCATTCTCCGCGGCGCTGCACCAGCAGGACCGTCGTATCTACGGAAGCCAGGGTGCGCCAGGCCGTCAGACCCAGCTCCCGGAAGGAGAGCTTGACGGGCAGGTCGAGGGAAACCTCGAAGGTGCTGTCGGCGATCACTGCTCGCATGGTGGCTAGACCGGACCGACCCTCGATGAACAACACGTTGCCGGGCATGTCCGTGGCCGCTACCAAGTGGAGCTGCCGGTACCGGTACCTCCAGATCCGGCGCTCCATGACGCTGAGCTCCTCCTCTGCCAGGGTCAGGACGCCACTGGGGTAGGACCGGCTCGTATCCACCTTGACCACGCACAGGTAGAGCGGGGCGTCTGGCCGGGCATCACGAGGCACGGGAATGGCCTCGCGGATCGCGGCAACGTCGGCCTGCTGCAGATCAAGGGGAAGCGTGCGCAGCTCGCCGCGGTTGGCGCCAGGCCCTTCCAGGTAGATCTGGCCCCAGATTCGTGGGTAGTCGACCATATACCAGAAGTCGTAGTCTGCCGGCCCCACCACGCCGTCGAGCCCCTGCATGCCGAAGGCGGTCATGTATCTGTTCAGCAGCAGGGATACACCGGGCTGCGCACTTGCCGGCGACGAGCTCAGGTCAAGGAGGAGCGCGACCGCCAGGAAGCGGATCAAGACTGGCCATGTGCGGCAGGGCGATCGGCCGGCAGGTAGTCGGTGCATCCTGTGCTCAACGCGTCGTCGCCCCAGGCCGGCGCCATAGCGATAGTGCCGATCCATCATCGCACCAACAGCAGCTTCTGAACCTGACCGTATGCCCCTGCCTCCAGCCGCACCAGGTAAAGGCCGGTAGCCACCCGCTTACCGACGGCATCGGTACCGTCCCAGGCTGCTGTATACCGGCCTGGAGACTGACTCCCCGAAACCAGCGAGCAGAGCCGCTGACCGCTGAGGTGATAGATCTCCAGCTCGACGACGGCCGGCTCGGCCAGCTCGTAAGCCACGGCGAAACTGCCGTTACCCGGATTAGGCCAGACAGGAAGGAGCAGGGTGCGACCTGGCTCGGTCGACAGACTGCTTGCCACGGCAGTACCGCGATCGAGCTCCTGTCCCACGAAACTCACGGCTGATGGCAGACGCTCGTTCTGGGTAGTACCATCGCTGAGATGGATGCTCGTCTGCGTGACCGCTACCGTAGCCTGGCCGCTGAAGCCGGCCAGCACCTCGATCGGGATGATGCCTAGGACACCCGAGCCGGCCTGCCCGGGCATGCCCTCGGGAGCAGAGCCTCCCAGATAAGCCGTGCCATCCCCCGCGTCGGCGAAGGGAACCAGGCCGGGGAGGAATCCGCCAAGGTGGAACTGCCCGGGCAGGACGCGAAGCTGAACCGGGTCGTAGGCCAGAGTAGCCATCCACCGGCGGATCTCGGGAAGGGTACGGGCGTGCAGCTCCAGCAGATATACCTGCCCCGGCTTTCCCTCGGTGACCAGCGAGCTGTCCAGGCCGTCGCCCGCAGCTCGGACCAGGTAGATCCGCGGTTCGGCCGGCACCAGCAGGACCGCCCCCACCGACGGAGCCCGCACCAGGCTGTCGCCCCGCGCGTTGAAGAGCACCAGGGAGGTTACCCTGAGCCAGATGAGACCGGTAGAGTCCGGCAGGACCCGGAAGGTCACGCATCCCAGCTCCGCCGCGGAGTCGGCATAGACGTCGCCGGTCTGCCCTCCAACCGTGAGCAATCCCGGCAGGTCGGTCTCCCGTCCGTCGGGACCGGCGGGCAGCCCACCGCTCCTGAAGCTCCCCGGTGCGAAGGACAGGCGGGTCTGGTCGTAGGCCAGCGTGGCGCGCCAACCGGCTACCCCGGGAACCTGGCCCAGCAGCAGTTGCACCTGGCGCTCGCTTCCTGCCTTTGCATTGGCCGTGGTCTGCCGCTGGTTCCCCGGAGCCGGATCGAAGTCCAGGGCCAGTGAGGGGTTCACCGGCTGGTGGGAGACCGCGGCCGCACAGACCTCAGCAAGGTGGTAGGTCACGCCACCCGCCAGTCGCAAAGCCGCCTCGACCACGCTCAGCGGGCTGCTCCACGGTCGATCGTCCCGCGCCTCCAAGGTCAGCTCACCGAGCACGGCTGAGCCGGCCGCAGCGACGGGTATACCCGCCCTCAGGCCATCGATTCGCACCGCCCCCGAGGGCTGGTGTACGAGCGGGAGGAACCGCGGTGAACCCGACGCGAACCCCCCGGTCTTGAGGCTGTCCGGGACGCAGCGTATCAGGGCGTGGTCATAGGTCAGGGTGATGCTGCAGCTGTCGACCGGCGGCGCGTCGTTCAAGCGTATCTGGACGGTGCGCCGCCGGGACCAAGGATCGATCATCGCCGACCGCCGGTCCTGGTCTCCGGGAGCCAGGTCGAAGTCGAGGGAGACCACCGGCAGGTCCGCCTCCCCGGGGCTGCCGGTGACCGTAGCCTGAGAGTTGGCACGGGAGATGAGCGGATACCCCAACGCGGGGCTGAACACCACCTGGGTCACGGTCAGGTCGGCGCGGCCGGTAAACCCGGGCAGGATCTGGCAGGTCAAGATCGCCAGCGGTCCGGTGTCGTAGCTGGGCTCCGCGGAGATCTCGATCTCGCCGTTCTCCCGGCGGGTGACCGGCAGAGACCGGATGGAATAGGTATATCGCTTGAACGCTCGGACGATGCGCAGTTGCTCCGGATCGGCGACCAGGGTGACCCGCCAGCCGGTCAACGCGGGCAGGTCACGGGCATGCAGTTCCAGGTCTACCGTCCAGCCGGCGCGGCCGTAAGCGGCCACCCCCTTTCCCTGATTGCCTTCGGCCGGATCGAAATCGAGCGCGACCAGGTCCGGAGCGGCGGCGGCGGCGGCGGTGTCGGACACCGTCGCCGCCGGCAGGGCGACCACCCGGCGGATCCGGTTGTTCTGGGTATCGGCGATGTACAGCTCGCCGTCGGCAACGGCCACCCCCAGCGGGTCGTTGAGGGTAGCCTCCAGTGCGGGGTTGCCGTCACCGGAGTAGCCGCGCCTGCCGGTGCCGGCAACCGTGGTGATGATCCCGGCTGGCGTTACCCGGCGAATCCGCTGGTGGCCCGCATCGGCGATATACAGCATCCCATCCCGGTCACAGGCCACTGCCGCCGGGACCAACAGACCCGCGACCAGCGCTGGCCCGCCATCTCTGATCTCCTCCGTCGATGGGCCGCCGGCGACAGGGACGATCTCGCCGGTCTCAGGATCGCCCCGCCGCACCAGGTTCTGGCCCGCATCAGCGAGGAACAGCGCTCCCCTCGGCGACCGGCAGAGATGTCCGCTGATCGCCTGCTGTTCGGCTCCGTGCAGGTATACCCACCCAGCCGGCGCTGCCCAAAGGCCGGTGATCCGTCCCGCAGAGTCTACGTGGCGCACGGCG
>JBAZUN010000301.1:0-7571 GCA_041661365.1 Candidatus Latescibacterota bacterium | reverse complement strand
ACCTACCTCCTCGCCCGTACCGACGTGGCGGCCCAGGCGCCACAGATCGCGGCCGTGGCCCCGCCGACTGCCGGCGCGGCGGCCAAGGTGTCGGTGGGAGCGCCGGCCGGTCAGCCGGTCCGCGTTACCGTGACCATCGGCGGCTCCACCCCGGCCGCGGAGGTGCGCGTCTACTACGCCGCGGCACTCGACGGCCGCTATGCCTGGACCGCCCTGGCGGACGACGGCGCCCACGGGGACGGTAGCGCCGGTGACGGCTGCTACGGCGCCGAGATCCCGGCCTTCAACGCGGGCACCCTGGTGCGGTACTACGCCGAGGCCCGGGCCGTTGACGGGAGCCCGGCCTTCGCGCCGGCCGGGGCCGAACACGACACCTACGTCTATCAGGTGACCGCGGCCAGATCGACGACCACCCCGGTGGTCATCAACGAGGTGATGGCCGCCAACGACACCCGGGTCCAGGATCCGCAGGGCGAATACGAGGACTGGATCGAGGTGCACTCCCTGGCCAGCAGCGAGGTGGACCTCTCCGGGATGTACCTCAGCGACAACGAGGCCAATCCGCGCAAGTGGGCCTTCCCCGCGGGGACCGTCCTGCCGGCCGGCGGGTACCTGGTGGTCTGGGCTGATGGAGACGAGGACGCCGAGTCAGGACTGCACGCCAGCTTCAAGCTGTCGGCCAGCGGGGAGACGGTCTGCCTGGCCGACGTCGACGCCCGGGGGAACGCCTTGCTCGACTCGGTGGTCTTCGGCGAGCAGGAGGCCGACCGCGCCTTGGGGCGCGTGCCCGACGGCACGGGCTCGTTCCAGACCCTTGCCGAGCCGACCCCGGGAGGGACGAACCTTGCGATCACCGCGGTCCTCGAACCCACGGGAGCGACGCCGACGCGGTTTTACCTCGAGTCGAACTACCCGAATCCGTTCAACGGCGGCACGGTGATCCACTTCAGCCTGCCGGCGCTGACCGACGGTGCCGAGCTGGCGATCTACAACCTTGCCGGGCAACGCCTGGTCCGTCTTGATCTGAGCACCTGTTCGGCCGGCGAGCATCAGTGGTCCTGGGACGGCCGGGATCAGGAGGGTCGCGCCCTGGCCAGCGGGGTCTACCTGATGCGGCTGTCGGCCGGTGGGCAGGTCGAGGCGCGGCGGCTGGCCTTGGTGCGTTGACCATCGGTTGAGGTAACGCCCTGCCGGCAGCGTCGATGATGGCAAACGGCAGCGCGTGCGAGGTGCGGAAGGCGGCCGGTGCTCTGCCCCCCTGGGAATGCCTCCCAGTTGCGCTGGCCGCCTCTCCGCCCATCTGCTCCGTAACCGAAGGCCAGTGGCATTCGCTGGGCCCCATCCCCACGACAGCGGCGCCGGCCGGGAGACCCCGACCGGCGCCGTTTCTGATTCCACTCCCGAACTCAGCCGACCACCAAGGCCGACTGAGTCCAGGTTGGCATTGGTCTATCCCACATTGTCCAGCAGGGAGGTGCTCTGCGGGATCCCCGCCGCGGCCATGTAGCGCCCCGCGGCAACGGCCCACAACCTTGCCAGATTGTCGGTTCCTCCCGACTGATTCGCCGTGCTTCCCGACTCGGTGCTTTGCTGTGGCGCTAGCGCGGACAGCAACTCATCCTGGCTCAACAGGCCGTCCCCGTTCACGTCGGCCGCGCCGAACAACGAGGTCACGTCCGACGCGGTGCTCTCGCTGCTGGCCAGGGTCTCGAGCAACGCCGACAGCCCGGTCTTGTCCGCGGCCTCGGTGGTGGCGCTTTCGCCGGTGGATACCGCATCGATCAGCGCGGACAGCTCGGTCTCGTCCACGGCCCCGTCACCACTCTCGTCCAGGGCCGCGAACAGGTCGGTCACGCCGCCGGTCCCGTTCTCGGGGGGCGGAGGGGGCGGCGGCGCTCCGCCCATCTGCTTCATGAGGGCGGGCATGCCGCTGTCCAGCTCGGTCTGACTGAGCAGGCCGTCGCCGTCCTGGTCCATCTCCGTCATCGCGGTGGTCGCGTCCACGGCGGTGGCGCCGTCCCGCTCAGCCATCTTTGCCGCCCACTCGGAAAACTCGGCCTGGTCGACGCCACCATCGCCGTTCTGGTCCACGCGTTTGAACAGCTCAGCCGCGCGGTCGGCGCGCGATTGGGAGGGACGCATCTGCGTCATCCTCCCCGCTGAGCTCAAGGCACTGCTGACACCCGATACCATCGAATCCTCCTCGGTTTCACGGCGTCGTGCTGCAGAGCGGTGGCCCGGATGGACCCGCAACGGGCGGGTCAAGGTCGGACGCACCGCCTCGGTGGAGCTCCGTGTGTACCCGCGACACCGGCAGCTCAGCTCCCGGCGGACATATCGCCATCACCTCCTTTCATTTCTCTGGGGCACCGGACTGCAGCGAGCGCCGCTCCCGCCGCGCAACCTTCCCGACGATGCAACATCCGGGCCATCGGCCCGGCCGCCGGGCTCTGATTTACGTTCTGCTACACACCGTTACCAATCCATCACACGGTGGCCCTTCCGAGCCGCCGCCGTTCGCCAAGACCGCGTCGGAAAACCGGGCGATACGACTACTGGCTGGTCCCGCCCTGTTTCGAGTATCGGCATTCTGTTGCGCGCACCCAGCCCTGAATGGTAACAGTGTGTGAACGCCGGATCGCGTCCTGAGGAGGCCCTTGGCCGGTCGCCCCTCTGGAGCGAACCCTCGCGGGCCTGAAACCGAGGCATAACGGATTTACATGCCTTCACACACCCCAACAGAAATCCTGTGGTAACGGCAGAGGGGGCGGGGTATCTTGTGAGTGCGGTCCGCCGGACCTGGCCGGGACCCGCACTGACGGGCACCGGGCATCCCGGTCGCCGACCCCGGCGGGCCGCTCATCTATTACCCGTCACGCTGCCGATGCCAGCCCGTGACACCGGTGGCGGCCATCCGCTCACTGACCCGCGCCATGAATCGAGCCGAGAAGGCGGCCCTGGCAGGCCTGACGCTGATCTGCGTGGTCCTGCTGGTCTGGCTGGGAGCCGCGGCCATGTCCGGCCCACCCCCATCCGTCGCGGCCTCCGCGCCCTTCGTTGCCGATCGCGTGGTCACGGTCAGGCTGGTCATGGCGGCGAGAGACTGGGAGTGGCTGGTCGCCCACGCGCGGGCCGAGCAGTACGTCCGCGCCGACTTCTGGTACGACGGTCAGCGATACGCCAACGTCGCGGTCCGGCCCAAGGGGAACTCCTCTCTGATGTCGGTCGCCGACAGCGGCTCGCGCCGTCTCAGCCTCAAGGTCGACTTCAACTTCTTCAACTCGGCCCAGTCGTTCGCCGGGGTCCGCAAGCTCTCCCTCAACAACGGCTTCTCCGACCCCACGGCCATCCGCGAGATGCTGGGGTACCCGCTCTTCGCCGAGATGGGGATACCGACCCCGCGCTGCTCCCTGGTCGACCTGTACGTCAACGACACCCACCTGGGGCTCTACACCCAGGTCGAGGCGATCGACAAGAACTTCCTGAGGGCGCACTTCGCCAACGCCGGCGGTAACCTGTACAAGCCCGAGCTGGGCGCCGCCAGTCTGGCCTGGACCGAGGCAGACCTGGTCAGCCGCTCCGACTCCGGCGCCGTCCGCACAGAACACCCTGCGGCCGGCGGCGCCTTAGTGAACCTGGGAGGCGGGCGCCTCGGCGATCTGCTGCGGTTGATGGCGCGCGAGGGGATGATCGGCGGACTCGAGGGATCACTGGCCCTGGCCGACACTGCCGTGGGTTCCGGCGGCTTCCCGTTCCCGGGCGGACCTGGAGGCCCGCCACCGGGTGGTCCCGGTTTCGCGGGAGGACCACCGCCGATGGGACCGGGAGCCTTTGTCCCAACAGGCGCGGTTGACTCCCTGGCCGGATCGGCTCCGCCGTGGAAAGACCCGCGAGGGCAGGGGTTGCCGCCCGGCGCCGGCTGGTCCGGTCGCGGGATTCCGGGAGGCGGTTCGGGCCGGCCCGGTTTCGGTCCAGCGCCGATGATGGGCGGCTTCAAGGGAGCCGGCCTGCTCGAAGCCATGGGCCTCAAGACCAACGAGAACCGGCCCAACCACGTGGCCCTGTTCCACCTCCTCGAGGTGCTGAACCACTGCCCGGACGAGACCTTCCCCGCAGAGATCGAGCAGGTGCTCGACGTCGACGCGGTCCTTCGGTACCTGGCGGTTTCGGTGATGATGGTCCACCTCGACAACTACATCGGGATGGGACACAACTACTACCTCTACGAGGTGGACGGCCGCTTCACCATCCTGCCGTGGGACTTGAACATGGCCTTCGGCACCTTCGGCGGTGGCCCAGGACGGGGCGCGGCAGACCTGGCCATCGACGATCCCCTCATGGGCGGCGGCGACCGTCCCTTGGCGCGCCGGCTGCTGGCCCACGCCCCTTATCTCGAGCGGTATCACGGGTACCTGCGACAGCTCCTGGAAGGCGGATTCGCCGATGGAGTGCTCGAGGCCCGCATCGACATCCTGGCGGCCTTGGCGCGGCCCTACGTGGCCGCTCCCCAGGAGCGCTTCTTCACCCTGGCCGAGTTCGACCAGGGACTGGATCAGGGAAGCGTCGCATCCTCATGGGGAGGCCCTCCCGGCTTCGGCGCCGGTGGAGGACCGGCCATGCCCGCGCTTGCCATGGAGGCCGCGCGGCCGCGACCCGGATCGGCGATGCCGACGGCCGGCGGGCAGGCCCCGGCCCGAACGGCCACGGGGATGACGCGCCGGTTCCGGGGCGGTCCAGGTGGCCCTCCCGGGATGGCTGCGCCGGGACTGAAGTCGTTTCTCGCCAAGCGCCGACTTTCGGTCCGGAGGCAACTGGCCGGCGAGATCCCCTCCCATCTCACGGCCGTGTCGCCGCAGGCGGGTCAGGGGTTCGGACCTCCGGGATCCGGACAGCCATGAGGTTCCCCTGGTCTACGGCAGTCCGGACTTCCCTGCCGGTCACGGGTGATGCAGTTACCGAGCGGCTGGAGCGGAAATGCCACGTCCCGGAATCCCGGTTGCTCCTGGCCACCCACCTGCTGCGGCACTGCTGTCGACCTGACCCGCAGTATCGCGGCGGCACGATCACCTCCTTGTATCTCGATACTGCAGAGCTGCGCCACTTCCACGACTCTGAGCAGGGGAACCACGACCGGCAGAAGGTCCGCATCCGCTGGTACGACACCCCGAGTGCCGGGGCCACCGAGGTTCCGGTTTACCTGGAGGTGAAGTCACGTCGCGGCGCGTTAGGCTCCAAGCGACGCAGCCGCCACCTGGTCTCCGCCGCGGCCCTGGACCCGCGCCGCTGGTGGCAGGGGATCCTGCCCTCGCACGAGCTGTCGGGGTGGTTGGCCGGTCTCGGGTATCGGAGCGAGGCTGTCCTCGAACCGGTGCTCGTGGTCACCTATCGCCGCGAGCGGTTCATCGAGATCCAGACCGGCGCGCGGCTCTCCCTGGATCAGGGGATTCGCGCCAGACTGGTCAGTCCGAGGCTCGATCGTGGCGAGGGATGGCTGCAGATGGCCGGAGGCGTGCTCGAGATCAAGGGCCGTGCCGCCGAGCTGCCGACCACGCTCCGATCACTGCGCTTCCTCGGTCTGGACCAGGGCCGGTACTCGAAGTACGCCACCTCGCTGGCTGCCCTGCTCGACGATCCCGGCTCGATGGGCCGATCATCGCCCTCGGGCCGTCTGCACGACTTCTCCACTGAACCGTGACGCCGCATCGGAGGACTTCATGGAATCGACCGCGCTCAAGCTCTCGAGTCTGGCCCCATCCCTGACCAATCTTGGTTTAGCCATGGCCGCCTCCCTGGTGGCCTCGGCCGCTGTGTACCTGCTCTATCAGCTCTTCTACGGCGTGAGGAACATCGGCGCCGGGGTGAACCGCGCCTTCCTGCTCGGTGGACCGGCCATCACCGCCCTGTTCCTCGGCATCCAGAGCTCCATCCCGCTCTCGCTCGGTCTGCTCGGAGCCCTCTCCTTTGTCCGCTTCCGCACCCCGGTCAAGGACGCCGCCGAGATCGGCTTCTTGCTCCTGCTCATCGCGGTCTCCATCGGCATTGCCACCGGCACCTACACCCTCGTCGTCCTCCTCTTCGCCGCGGCCCTGCTGGCCCTGACGACCCAGCGGTTCCTCGGCGGGCGTGCGGCCGGGCGGCAGCCCATGCACCTGGTCCTCTCGGTGGGACGCGACGACTACCCGAGGATCGAGGAATCCCTGGTCCGCTTCCTCGGCCAGCGCCTGGAGCAGCCGGCCCTCCAGACGGTCTCGGCCCTGGACGACCGGGTCTCGGTGCAGTACCTGTTCCGGCGGCGTGCTGGCTTTGACCCGGCCACCCTGGTCCGCGATCTCGACGCGGTCCTGGCCCCGGTCCGGGTCGAGATCTTCGTCGGTCCGCCGGGCTGAGCTGCATCCGCGGCCCAGGTTACACGTCGTCACAGATTCCCCACATAAGTCCTACAGACTTCTTCGGGCAGCGCGGTTATGTTTCCTACGTCACTGCGGCGCCACGGGGATGGTACCCCGGCGACCGCGGACGGGCGAGGAAACGATGACCGGAAGCCGCTTTGCGGTATTCCTGCTCCTGCTGGCCTGGACCACGGCGTCCGGGGCCGCATCGTTGACCCTGGATCAGGCCGTCAGCTTAGCGCTCGAGCGCAGCACCGAGGTGCAGCGGCTGACCACCCAGGTTTCCCTCGACGAGGCCACCACGCGGCAGACCGAGGCCTGGCGCCGTCCGAACCTGAACCTGTCCCTCAGCGGCAGCGAACAGTTGAGCCGAGTCACCGCGCTCGACGGCAGCGTCGAGGGTCAGGCCACCCATGGCGTGAGTCTGCGGGCCTCGTCCAGCCTGAGCCTGTTCGACGGCTTTGCCTCGCAGGCGGCCGTGCAATCCTCTCGTCTCGAGCTGCGGGCCGCCGGGCAAGACCTGACCCAGGCCCGTCAGCGGGTGGCGCTGGCGACGGCCTCGAACTTCCTGGCGGTCCTCTCGGCCGAGGGACTGATCGGCGTGGCCCAGGAGAGCATCGCAGCCCAGCAGGACCAACTGGAGCAACTGCGGGCCGGTCAGGAGCAGGGAACGCGGTCGCGGGCCGAGGTGCTGCAGCAGATGGCCTCGCTGGCCAGCGCCCGCATGGGACTGGTCAGTGCCGAGCAGGTCCAGGCCTTGGCCCTGCTCCGGCTCAAGGACGACCTGCGCCTGGACCTGGGCGAGGAGCTGACCCTGACCGGCCCGACTCCCGGCGCGCTGGTTGGCACACCGTCGACCTACGATACCGACGAGGTGAGTCGTCAGGCCCTGGCCGGCCGACCCGAGATCGACGGCCAGCGCCTGCGGGTGCAGGCCGCCGAGGAGCAGATCCGCCAGGCCCGGGCCGGGTTGTTGCCCGACCTGTCCTTGTCGGTCAACGGTGGCACGGGGTACAGCGGTCAGGAGGGGGCCCCCTCGGTCGTCGACCAGCTCTTCGACCGCAACCCCAGCGCCACGGTCGGTCTGAGCCTGGCCCTGCCGCTGTTCGACCGGGGGCAGACCAGCACCGCCGTGACCCGGGCCAGGCTGCAGGTCCGCAACGAGCAGTTGACCCTCGAGAT
>JBAZUN010000300.1:2754-7586 GCA_041661365.1 Candidatus Latescibacterota bacterium | reverse complement strand
CGCAGACACCGATCCACCGGCGATCCGGCTTCACCGCCCGTTCCCCAAGAGCCCGCTTCGGCGGTGGCGATTGGGGAGATCACCCCTACCGATCCAGCGGCGCCGCCGGGCTTCCCCATCGTGGGCATCGGTGCTTCGGCCGGGGGGTTGGCGGCGTTTGAGGCCTTCTTCTCCGCCATGCCGGACAGCGGCCAGACCGGGATGGCGTTCATCCTCGTCCAGCACCTGGCACCGGACCACAAGAGCATCCTGACCGAGCTGGTGGGTCGCTATACCCGCATGCAGGTCTTCGAGGTCGAGGACGGCATGACGGTGGCCCCCGACTGCGCGTACATCATCCCGCCCAACCGCAACATGGCCCTCCTGGGCGGGAGGCTCCAACTGCTCGAGCCCACCGCACCCCGCGGCTTGCGGCTGCCCATCGACTTCTTCTTCCGGTCGCTGGCCCAGGATCAGCGCGATCGGGCGATCTGCATCGTCCTCTCCGGCACGGGCAGCGACGGTACCCTCGGGGTCCGGGCGATCAAGGGCGAAGGCGGCATGGCGATGGCGCAGGATCCCGCGACTACCGAATTCGGCGGCATGCCGGGCAGCGCCATCGCAACGGGTATAGTGGATTACGTCCTGCCGCCGGAGCAGATGCCCGGTCAGTTGGCCGCCTTCGTCGCCCGTGCCTTTAGTCGGGATTCAGCCTCGGTCATGACGGGAGCCCCGGAGGCCGAAGAGGCGCTGCGGCGGATCTGTCTGCTGCTGCGCGACCGGACCGGTCACGATTTCACCCAGTACAAGCGCAATACCCTGGTCCGTCGACTCGAGCGGCGCATGGCACTCCAGCAGGTCGAGCGGCCGGACCAGTACCTGCGCGTACTGCAGAGCGACGAGGCGGAGGTCCAGGCCCTGTTCGGCGATCTCCTGATCGGCGTGACCAGCTTCTTTCGCGATCCCGAGGCCTTTGCCACCCTTCAGGCCGAGGCCATCCCGCCTCTGCTGGCCGGCCGTCCCGCAGGGGCGGCGGTCCGAGCATGGGTCTGCGGCTGCTCCACCGGCGAGGAGGCCTATTCCATCGCCATCCTGATCAAGGAACACCTGGAATCGCTCGAGCATCCTCCCCTGCTGCAGGTTTTCGCCACCGACATCGACGGCCGGGCCATCGAGCAGGCACGCCGTGGGGTATACCCGGTCAGCATCGCCGCGGATGTATCGACCGAGCGGCTGGCCCGCTTCTTCGACCAGGAGGTGGAAGGCGCCGGTACCTATCGCGTCCGCAAGGGGACCCGCGATCTGCTGGTCTTCTCGGCGCACGACGCCACCAGGGATCCGCCGTTTTCCAAGATGGACCTGATCAGTTGCCGCAACCTGCTGATCTACCTCAATCCCGAGGTGCAGGCGAAGCTGATGGCCCTGTTCCACTATGCCCTGAACCCCGGCGGCGTCCTGTTCCTGGGCGGCTCCGAGACCGTGGGCGAGTCTGCCGAGCTGTATGCCGAGGTCAACCGCGTTCACAAGGTCTACCTGCGTCGCGAGGCGACGGGCGGCGCCGTCGGCCAGGCCCCGGGCTACCTGGTTTCCACCGGGCTGCTCGGGCGCCAGGATCTCAGGTGGCCGAACACCCAGGCCCGGACGCCAGACCGGACCAACTACCGCAGGGTTACCGAGCAGGCCTTGCTGCAGCACTATGCTCAGGTCGGGGTCCTGATCGACGCCCGCGGAGAGATCCTGCACATCCACGGCCGCACCGGCAGGTACCTGGAGCCCGCGCCGGGAGACGCGGGCATGAACATCCTGGCCATGGCCCGCGAGGGGCTGCGCCGGGAGCTGACTACCGCGGTGAACCGGGCGGTCATGCACCGGGAGCCCGTGCGGTACCAGCGTCTCAGGGTCAGGACCGACGGCGAGACCATCACCGCCAACCTGACCGTGAAGCCCGTCGTGGTCAGCCCGGAGCAATCGCCAGGTGCAAGTCCGGTCGAGATCCACCCGTCGGTGATACCCGACCTGTTCCTCGTCCTGCTGGAGGAAATCCCCCCCGAGGCCAACCCCTCCCCCGTTCCCGAAGGTGCGGCGGGGGGGCAGGCCACCGTTGAGCCAGACGCGCACCTCGCCCGGCTGGAGCAGGAGCTGCAGGCCAAGGAGGAGTACCTGCAGAGCGCCCTCGAGGAGATGGCCACCGCCAACGAGGAGCTGCAGTCGATCAACGAGGAGCTGCAGTCCACCAACGAGGAGCTGGAAACCTCCAGGGAGGAGCTCCAGTCGGTCAACGAGGAGCTGGCCACGGTGAACGGGGAGCTCCAGACCAGGGTCTCCGACCTCTCCCACGCCAACGACGACATGAGCAACCTGCTGGCCGGCACGGGTGTGGCGACCCTGTTCCTTGACCTGCAGATGAACATCCGCCGGTTCACCCCGGCCGTGACTCAGGTCATCAACCTGATCGCCAGCGATATCGGCCGGCCGCTGGCGCACGTGGTTTCCAACCTGGCGAACTACGACCGCCTGGTGGCGGACGTCACCGCGGTACTCGACACCCTGACCCCGGCGGAGATCGAGGTGCAGACCGTTGCGGGCACCACCTTCCTGATGCGCATCAGGCCCTATCGGACCCTGGACAACGCGATCGAGGGGGCGGTGGTCATCTTCATCGAGATCACCGAGCGGAAACGTCTGGAGGCCTCGCTGCGCCAGGATCGGGCGACGCTCTGCGAAAGCATCGTGGCCGCTGCCCGCGAGCCCATGGTGGTGCTGGACCGGTACCTGCGGGTGACCTTTGCCAGTCGCGCCTTCTGCGCCCTGTTCCAGGTTCGCCGGGAGGACATCGAAGGCCGTCTGATCCATGACCTGGGCGGTCGCCAGTGGGATATGCCCGAGCTGCGCGGGATGCTCGAGGCGGTCCTGACCCGGGACACCCCCTTCGACGATTTCGAGGTACGCCACGATTTCGGGCAGTCCGGCCAACACCGGATGCGGTTGAACGCCCGGCGCATCGCCATGCCGGACGTCAGGGCCGACCTGATCCTGCTGGCCATCGAGATCGTCAGCGATAAGCCCAGTACCGACCTCAGGGGCGCCTGAGCTCCCCGTCGCGAGGCGGCCCGCCAGACCTACTGTCGCGTCCGAGAAATACCTTGGCATTCGCGGACCGATCCATCCCGGCCAGCGTCGTTCCGCTCGCTTCCTGTATCTCCCTGTCGATACAGGGCGTTCGCGCGCCTAGCTGGCCGGGCGCCTCGGCCCGCTCGATGACACAACTTATTTCTCGGACGCGACAGGCAGGCTGACCTGTCAGATTCTTCATCCACCTGTCAGAAAACACTGACAGTTCCCTCCAGGCACGGAATCCCCACCTTCTCGCCCTCCCCTCGGGGAGGCGCGTTATCGTAAATCGTGTATTCGCAAGATCTTAAATGATTTTGATCCATCGCTTACCGGTCTCGGACCGAACCCCTCACGACGACCTTCGCCCAGTCAGCGGCGAGTGGGAATCCGCACAGATCCGACCTCGCGAGGCTGCAGGGCTGCCCACCGATTCAGCCTGCGCCTCGCTTAAGCTCCTGTCCCTGCAATCGGTTGCCTGACACACGGCCGCGCGCACCGCCTCCTGGCACGGATCTTCCTATAGCGAGGACAGCACCGTGTCCCTCGGCCGAGTCGAGGGCCACATCACCCCACCCGCATCGAGGTCAGCAGATGCCTGCCGTCGTGATCGTCGACGCCGATCCAGGGTCGCGGCGGGAGCTGACCCAGACCCTGTCAGAGGATGGCTGGGAGGTCTGGACCTACGCCTCGGCGGCCGAGGCCCTGGCCCGCCTGCCTCACCTCGCCGTGGATCTGCTGGTCACCGAGGTCCACCTCCCCGACCTGCCGGCCTGGGACCTGATACCGCGCCTCCGCGCCCTCGACCCGGATCTCCCGGTCGTGGCCCTGACCGCGGACGAGGCCTGGGAGACCTCGCGCCGGGTCCGGGTGGAGGCCGGTCCGGTCTTCTACTATGCCCTGAAGCCCGTTGACCCGCAGGAGCTGCGGGGAGTCGCCCGCTCCGCGGCGCGCTGGCGCCACCGCCACGACCCGCCGGCAACAGCACCGCGGCCGATGGAGACTCGGCGATGAAGTCACTGCCGCGCGCTGCTGCCCTGATCCGCCATCCCGCGCCTGGTGCGGATCCGTCGCCCCTGCTCCTGGAAGACGACCCGTGGCGCGCATCCTGATCGTCGACCCCAACCCCAGGGTGCGCTCCCTGATCGCCAGCCACTTGGCCGCGCAGGGCCACGAGCTCCTGTTGGCCGACCACGGGGTGGCGGCCGCCCTCCTCCTGCGGCAGCATCAGGCCGACCTGATCCTGGTCGACCAGCAGGTACCGATGGGCGGAATCAAGACCGCCCGCCTGCTCCGCCTGCACCCGGCCTGCCAGCGGGTGCCGATCCTGCTCCTGGTCGACGGGCGGCTGGCCCGATCCGAGCTGCTGGCCGAGGGCCGCCGCGCCCAGATCCGCCTCTTCGTGGCCAAGCCGTGCACGGCGGCCGCCCTCCAGGCCAAGATCCAGGAAGGCCTGCGGCAGCGACTGGAGCGATTGCCGATTACAGCCATGCGGGAAGAGATCGGCCAGCTCAGCGGGCTCCCGGTGCTGCTGAGCAACCACCGCAAGATGCTGTCCCTGCTCTCCCGCGAGGATGGCCAGGTCGAGGTGCCCGAGCTGATCCGCACCATCGAGCTGGACCAGGGCCTGACCACCGAGGTGCTGCGGGTCTGCCACTCGGCCTACTACGGCTTCCGCGGCAATACCCTGGAGGCGGCGGTCACCTTCCTCGGGATCGACAAGATCCGGCGGATCGTCCAGG
>JBAZUN010000300.1:0-2744 GCA_041661365.1 Candidatus Latescibacterota bacterium | reverse complement strand
CGCGATCATCTTCGACCTGTTCGGCGCCAACGGCGACAGTGCGCCGGACGGGTTCTGCCTGCTGGCCCTGTGGAAGCACTCGGTGGCGTGCGGGCTGGTGATGGAGGCCGGCGGTCGCAAGGTCCGGGGCCGGGACCACTTCATCGCCGGGATGCTCCACGACGTCGGCAAGGTCGTCCTCCACCTGCGCTTCCGCGCCTACTTCGACGAGGCGGCCCGCATCGCGCGCGAGGAGAACCGTTCCTTCATCCAGGCCGAGCAGGACCTGATCGGCGTCACCCACACCGACATCGGCCACGAGCTGGCCCGGCGATGGGACCTGCCCCCCACCATCGCCAACGCCATCGCCTTTCACCACCGGCCGTCCGCGGCCCTGCAGCACCAGCGCCTGGCCTCGCTGGTCCATCTCAGCGACATCCTCTGCCGTACCCTGCAGATCGGCCACGCCGGCGACCGGCAGCCGATCCCCGTGGATCCGGTGGCCGAGCCCCTGGCCCGGTACGTCTTCGCGGTCGAGGAACAGCGCCAGACGATCGAAGCCGAGGTGGAGAGCGTGGTCAGGCAGGGGCAGGGCGGAGCCTGACAAACACCTGTGAAGGAGGAATGATCGATGGAGTTCTTCGGCGACATGGCCTTCGTCATCGGCGCCATCGGGATGATCATCTACCTCTGCCTGATCACCATTCGCTTCACCTCGCAAGCCTCGCGGGTGAAGGTCGCCATCCACACCTATGACGAAAGCATCGAGCGCCTCAAGTGCGCCCTGGCCGAATTGCACGAGAAGCGGGCGGCCCTGGATCCGGACGTGGACGTGCTGGTCACCCGGATGATCTCCCTGCGGGAAACGCGTGATCGGCTCTCCCTGCAGTATGGAGAAATGGTGGCTCGCTCGCGCGAGCGCGAGATCAACATCGGGTACCGGGCCCGCTGAGTCGGCCGCAACCAGGAGGTATACTCGTGTTCATCTATTGGGCCTGCACGGCGCTGGTCGCCAGCTTCACCTCGGTGATCCTGCTGCACGCCTGGTTCGTGCGGCGGCTCACCGGGTACCGCGAGCGCTTGCACACCGTCCGCGACGAGTATGGCCGGCTGCACGCCGAGGTGGCCACCGAGGCCCAGGCCGTGGCCGACCTCGGCCGGGGGAAGGAGTCCAACGCCCTGTCGATCACCGCCCTGGAGCGCGAGATCGAGGAGCTGCGAACCCGCGTCCGGACCTTCCTGACCGAGCATCCTGAGCTCGGCCAGGAGTTCGGCGGTACGACCGGCGAGGCGGACGCGGCCGCGGACGAAGCCGCGCCGTCGCAGGCCGCCATCGGCGCTTGAGCATGGCTATCCTCTCTCCTACCGCCCGCGCCGGATACCGGTGACCGCGATGCCACCCGCCACCTCGGAGTCCGAGAGCGACCGGCTTGAGCATCTGCTGGAGGGGATCCTCGGCCCGGAAGAAGCCGATCCCGAGATCGAGCCCCAGGTGGAACCGGCCGGACTCGAACCGTCCGAGACAGCACCGAGGGCACCCGGCAAGGAGTTGTCCCAGGAAGAGGTGGCCGAATTAATCGACCAGGACCAGGCCACCGGCCAGCGCCTGGCTCGCCGCGGCGACTGCGTGCTGCTGGTCAGTACCGACCGGATGACCGCCTCGTTCTGGGGACGGATGCCCGAGGGCACCACCTACAAGGAGGTGCAGGAGCTCCTCGCCGAGGCCGGGATCTCCTTCGGGGTAATCCAGAGCCGGATCTACGACGTCCTGCCCCAGCGCCGCTCCTCCCGCCGGCGCGAGGATCGCGGTCGCGGTCCATCCCGCCCGACGCGGCGAGAGACCGTGGTGGCCAAAGGCCGACCTCCCAAACCTCCGGGCGCGACCCGCACCGAGTACGCCTTCCCGGTCATCGAGGAGTCCGAGGCAGAGCGACTGCAGCGCCTGCTGGAGGCCGGCCCGGTTTCGGCGCTGCGGGAATGGTCACTACCCGTCCCGCTGGTCCGGCCCGGCCAGCGCCTGGCCGACCTGGCCTGCCAGCCCGGCGAGGATGGATGCGACGTCTTCGGTCAGGCAGTGCCCGCGCCCCCACCGGCGCCGGGCAGCCTGGGCCTGGGGGTTCAGGTCGTCGCCACTGCCGATGGTCAGAGCTGCGCTGCCGCCGCGCTGGGTTACGTGGTGGTCGCCGGCGGTACCATCTCCGTGCTGCCGCCGATCTGGGTTGCGTCTGACCTCATCCACGCCTACTTCGTCTTCCTGCCCCAGTCTGGCTCGCCCCCCCGCCTGCGACCCGACGAGATACGCCAGGCCCTGGCTCAGGCCGGCGTCGTCCACGGGATCCTCGACGCCGAGTTGACCGAGCTGTGCAGCCGGATCGCCCGCGACCAGCGGCAGGTCGACCACCTGAGCCTGGTGGCGCGCGGCACCGACGCGGTCCCGGGCCGCGAGGCGCAGTGGCGGCTGTGCGGGGATCCGGTCCTGGCCGAGCGGACGACCAGGCTGCACCGGCGGTTGACCCGCAGTCCGGACCTCGAGACCCTGAGCCAACAGATCGAAGGACTGGCCGCGCAGGCCGTAGCCAAGGGCCAGGAGCTGGCCACCAAGCAACCCATCGTTCCCGGCCATCCCGGTCGCGATGTCTTCGGCGAGGAGTTCCTGCCCGAGGAGCCGAGCGACGCCCTGCTCGAGGCGGGCGAGAATACCGAGCTTGCCCCGGATGGCCAGTCCTGCCGGGCCCAGCTCTTCGGCTACCTCGGCGCCGTAGGCC
>JBAZUN010000299.1:0-7588 GCA_041661365.1 Candidatus Latescibacterota bacterium | reverse complement strand
GCCGAGCTGGCCTCGGTCTCGCCAACGGCCAACTCGGACAGCCGGCCGATCTGCTATGTCCTCACGCAGATCCTCTGGCTGTCGCGGTTCATCCCCGGGCTGGCCGTGGCCGATACGGGAAAAACCGGGCCCTGGCTGAGGTGGGGGATGCTGGTGGTGGCCGCGGCCTGGCTGGGAGTCCTGCTGGCCGCGCGGCGACGCGAGGGATGGAGCCGCGTCTGCTGGGCCGCGGTCGCGGGCGGTTGCGGCATGATCCTCGAAGGGGCCTTGATCCTCGGGTATCAGGCGCGTCAGGGGGCCCTGTTCCGTGACCTGGGGATCCTGCTAACCCTCTTCATGGCCGGCCTGGCCGCGGGCGTCGCGCTCCTCGCCAAGTCGGGTAGTGGGCGAAGACGGCCGAACCAGACCGGGTTGACCCTGAGCCTGGGACTGGCCGGGATCTCCGGGCTGGTTGCCTTGGTGTTGTCTCCGGCCGGCCCGGAGAGCGCCGTCCCGTACGGGGTGCTGCTGCTGGCCACCGGCCTGCTCACCGGCGGGATCTTCGCGTACGCGGCCCGGCCCGAGGGCGCGGATCAGGCCGCCCTGGTGCGGCCGCTCTACGCCGCGGATCTGCTGGGCGGGTGCCTGGGTTCCCTGGCGGCCAGCCTGGTGCTCCTGCCGCTCCTCGGACTCCCCGGCACGGCCCTACTGGCGGCCGGTCTGGCCATCTCCCTGCTCGTGCTGCGATGAGCCGGATCGGCAGTGTTGACAGTGCACCCTCCCCAATGCACACTAGCGCCTCAACCTTACCTACCTAGCCTGAATCGCTCACCGCGGGGAGGGAGCCATGAAGGCGCGCGGAACCGATTTCGTCCTGTACGAGGTGGCCGATCTGGAGCGCAGCCTGGCCTTCTACCGGGATCTGCTCGGCCTCGAGGTGGAGACCTGTCTGGCCGAGTACTCCTGGGCCGAGCTGACCGCGACTCCCACGACCCTGGCCCTGTTCGATCCCAAGGCGATGCGCCCGGGGGCTGCGCCCCGGACCGGCGGGGCTACGGTCTTCCTGGCCGTCGAGGACCTGAAGGCCGCGGTCGAGGAGTTGCGCGGCCGCGGCGTGCAGGTTCTCGTCGAGCCGATCGACACCCCGGTCTGCCTCTTCGCCGTGGTCGGCGATCCGGACGGGAACGCCGTGGGGCTGCACCAGCGCAAGGACGGCACCTGGGGGTGAATCGATTCTGATTGGAGCTGCCATGAGCGAAGAGATTGCGTGGAAGGACTGCCGCGAGCTGAGGATTGAGGGGAAGGGGTGGAGCGACACCTTGTCCTTCTACGACCGCCTGCCGGGCCGGGCCAAGGGCACGGTGCGCGATCCAGTCTGGGACCTGGGCCAGCACTCGGCCGGGATCTGCTGTCGCTTCGTCACCGACGCCCCTTCCATCCAGGCCCGCTGGTCCCTGCGCTTCGAGTCCCTGGCCATGCACCACATGCCGGCCACCGGCGTCAGCGGGCTCGACCTGTACGTGCGCACCGCGGGGATCTGGCGTTGGGCCGGCTTCGGCGCGCCGACCCAGTACCCGACCAACGCCGGACCGCTCGTGGCCAACATGGCCCCGGGAGCGCGGGAATACCTGCTCTATCTGCCTCTGTACAACGGGGTCACCTCGGTCGAGGTGGGGGTGCCGACCGGCTGCCGGCTGGAGCCCGGCCCGGACCGGCCGGAGACGCATCGTCGGCCGGTGGTCTTCTACGGCACCTCGATCACCCAGGGCGGGTGTGCCTCCCGGCCGGGGATGGCCCACGTGGCGATCCTCGGCCGCTGGCTCGACCGACCGGTCATCAACCTGGGGTTCTCGGGGAACGGGACCATGGACCTGTCCGTCGCCGAGCTGATGGCTGAATTGGACCCGGCGGTCTACGTGATCGACTGCCTGCCCAACATGCACCCCGAGCTGGTCGCCGAGCGCACCGCGCCCCTGGTCAAGGCCATCCGTCGCACCCGCCCGTGCACCCCGATCCTGCTGGTCGAGGACCGCACCTACAGCAACGCCTATCTGATACCCGGCGGCGAGCAGAGCCAGCAGGGGATGCGGGCCGCCCTGCGCACCACGTACGACGATCTGGTCCTGGCCGGTGATCGGCACCTCCACTACCAGCCCGGGGCCTGCCTGCTGGGGGACGACGGCGAGGGCACGGTCGATACCTCGCACCCGACCGACCTGGGGTTCCACCGCCAGGCCACGGCCATGCTCCCCCTGCTGCAGCGCCTGGCAACCCAATGACCGGGTCGGCAAGGTGAGAGAGCTGCACGGCGCGCTCCTCGACCAACTGCGGCACGACGCCGAGCCGTACCACCGGGCCCACGTGCTGATCCACATCGTCGGTCGCGATCCCGGCAGCCGTGAGGTGCGCATCGTGCGGGACGAGATCCCCGACACGGTGCTGGTCAAGACCCTGCTGGCCGAGCGCCAGGCCGACGGCCGTATCCCGCTCCCTCCGGACGATCGATGGCGCGGTGCCCACTGGGTCCTGGTCACCCTGGCCGAGCTGGCCTATCCCGAGGGCGACCAGGGACTGGCGCCGCTCCGCGAGCAGGTGCTGGAGTGGCTGGGCGCCCCCGAGCATCCGCGAGAGATCGCCGGTCGCCGGCGCTGGCCCGCCGTGCAGGGGGGGAACGCCCTCTGGGCCCTCCTCTCCCTCGGGTTGGCCGACGAGCGCACCGAGGAGTTGGCCCGCCGGTTGCGCGAGGGACAGCGGCCGGACGGCGGCTGGAACCGCGGCCTCGGTCCTGCGGCCAGTCCCTCTTCCTTCACCGAGATCCTGATTCCGCTGCGAGCCCTGGCCCTCCACGCCCATCTGGCTGGCTCCGCCGAATCCACCGAGGCCGCGGCCCGCGCCGCCGAGGTCCTCCTCTCCCGGGGCCTCTACCGTCGTCCGCAGAACGGCGAGGTCATCCGTCGCGACTTCCTTTCCCTGCGCTACCCTTCCTATGGCCACTACGACCTCCTGTTCGGCCTCAAGGTCCTGGCCGAGGCCGGGCAGGTCACCGACCCCCGGTGCTCCGAGGCCCTGGACCTGCTCGAGGCCAAGCAGCTTCCCGACGGCGGCTTTCCCGCCGAGGCGAAGCACTACCGGGTCGGTCGGCAGGAGGGGGGGAACGCCTTCCCTGGTCGATTGGGGCGGTATCCACCGGCGGCGCTCGAATCCCTTTGTCACCGTCGATGCCTTCCAGGTCCTTCGGGCCGCGGGAAGGCTGCAGGTCGGCTCGTCCCGGCCGTCGCCCACGGTCAGTTGAGCGATCATGCGCCTGCATCGGCTTGCCTTCGTGGCCCTCTGCTCCCTCCTGCTGGGATGCGCCGGCGCCGGGCTGCAGCCCAGCCCGGATGAGCTGGGCCCCTTTGCCAGCCGTCAGGACTTCTTCAAGCGGCTGGAGCCCCACGGCGACCGGATCCTGCACGGCGCCGGGGCCAACCCGCCGGACTTCGCCGAGTACTGGGACGAGCTGGGCCGCACCCCGCCGGTCCTCTACGCCACTCACCTCGACCTGATCGGCCTGCGGGAGGACTGGCCGTTGTACGTGCGCGCGGCGATCGACCGGTACCCCCAGACGGTGATCCCCCAGCTCGGGGTCAGCATGACCTGGGAGGGTCGTCCCTACGAGGTCGACGTGGCCCGGGGCGAGCTGGACCAGCAGATCGAGCTGCTGTGCTGGGGTCTGGCCGCGCTCGGTCGGCCGGTCTTCGTGCGCCTGGGGTACGGCTTCAACAGCCCGTTGACCGGATACCGCCCCGAGCCGTACCGACAGGCCTGGATCCGCGTGGCTGAATCGATCCGCACCCGGCACGGCCTGCGCAACGTGGCCCTGGTGTGGGGCGCCTCGGCCGATGCCTCCCTGGCCGGCTGCATGGAGTACTACCCGGGGGACCAGTGGGTCGACTGGTGGGGGCTCGACCTGTTCGACCCGCGGTCGACGGTCGCCGGGGAGACGGTCGACTTCCTGGCCGCGGCCCGCGAGCGCGGGTATCCGGTGATGATCGGCGAGGCCGCGCCGCGGGGGCTGGCCGTCGAGCCCGATAGCCGGGCCTGGGAGCGCTGGTTCGTGCCGTTCTTCCGGTTCCTGCGGCGCCACCCGAACATCAAGGCGTTCTGCTACATGAGCTGGCGGGCCGGCGATACCCGGGTGGCCGGTGACCTGGACCTGCTGCAGCGGTACCGGGAGGAGCTGTCGCGGGATCAGTACCTGCACGCCGCCGGTCTGGACGAGTTGCGCTGGACCTTGCAGTGGGAGGAATGAGGGAAATACCCGAGACGAGGAGGAAGGCGACTATGAAGATCACCGAGATCCGTACCCTGTGTCTGTCCCGGCGTCACGAGCCCGAGCGGGTCTGGCACACCGCCGGGGTGTGGGTGCCCAAGGCCGACTGCGCCGTTATAGTAGTGGACACCGACCAGGGGGTCCGCGGGATCGGCGAGGCCTGCGCCTACGGCACCCCGCCCCGGATCCGCGAGGAGGTCGCCCGGATGGCGCCGGACCTGCTGGGCCGCGATCCGTCCGAGCCCGGGCTGGTGCCGCGGCCGGTCGGGTTCAACGCGCCGGTGGACACCGCGGTGGCCGGGCTCGACGCGGCGGTCTGGGACATCCGCGGCCAGGTCGCCGGCCGCCGGGTGTCCGAGTTGCTGGCCGCGCCGGGCAGCCGGCCGCTCGACCGGGTCCGGCTCTACGCCTCGGGAGGGGTGAACTACGACTGGGAGCAGCGGCCCGAATCGGTGGTCGACGAGGCCCTGGGATACGTGCGCCAGGGGTTCACTGCCTTCAAGATGCGGATCGGCACCGAGTGGACCTGGGCCGGGGTCACCCCGGAGCGGTTCATCGAGCTGCTGCGCGCGGTCACCAAGGCCGTGGCCGGCCGCATGGAGCTGATGGTCGACGGGAACCAGCGGTTCACCGAGGCCCAGGCCCTGCAGATCGGCCGGGCCTTGGACGAGTTGGGGTGGACCTGGTTCGAGGAGCCGATCCCGCAGAAGGACGTGGCCGGGTACGCCCGCCTCAACGCGGCCCTGTCCCTGCCGGTCACCGGCGGGGAGCAGTACACCCTGGTCGAGCAGTTCGAGCCGTACCTGCAGCAGCGGGCCTACGGGATCGTGCAGGCCGACGGCGGCTGGTGCAGCCTGACCGAGGGGATGCGGATCGCCCGCCGGGCCCATGAGTTCGGCGTGCCCCATTGCCCGCACAACTGGCACAACGGGCTGATGACCATGGCCAACGCCCACCTGGTGGCGGCCCTGCCCGAGCCGCGGGTCCTGGAGCTGTGCATGGTCCAGGGGCCGCTGCAGTGGGAGATCCTGCGCACCCCGCCGGTCATCCGCGACGGGTACCTCGAGCTCCCCTCCCGGCCGGGGCTGGGGGTCGAGCTGGCCGACGGGCTCGAGGAGATCTTCCCCTACATCGAGGGAAGCTGGGCCGAGCCGGTGAAGCGCTAGCCGAGGCTGGCCGAGAACGACGCGAGCCTCACCAGGTGCGCTGCTGGAGGAACTCCTGGACCGCCTCGCGGGGGACCGGAAGCTGATCGAGGTGGTCCTCCAGCCAGCGCGAGAAGTCCCGCTCGATCTCGTCGGTCCAGCGGGCGTCGATCTGGCCCGAGGTGTACCGTCCCTCGCTGAGCCGCTGCTTGCCGAAGATGTCCCGCAGCCGGATGATCTCCGAGGTGGTGACCACCTTCTCGGCGAGGTGGGGGGGGATGAAGATCACCCCCTCCCGCTTGCCGAGGACCACGTCCCCGGGCATCACCGTGGCCAGGCCGATGCGGATCGGGCAGTTCATCCCGGTCAGCATGATCGTGGGGGAGGCGTAGGAGGGGTGCCAGCCGCGCACGAAGCTGGTGAACCGTTCGCCCAACTCCTCGATCCCCTCCAGGTCGCGCACCGCCGCGTCGTGGACCACCCCGTTCCCGGAGCGGGCGAGGATCGCGGTGGCCAGGTTGTCGCCGATGATCGGTCCCTGGGCGGTTTTGCCGTATATGTCGGCTACGTACACGTCGCCCGGGCAGAGCGCGTCGATCGGCCAGGAGATCTGGTCGCCGACCTGGCCGGTGCGCTCGCCCTTGGCCTCCATCAGGGTCCGTAGGTCGGGGCGGCGGGGCATGTACAGGGCGGTCAGGGCCCGACCGCAGAGCACGCCGCCCGGGTGGGTGCACTGCCAGCCGTCTTCGTATTGATGATTGAATCCCTCCCCGGACAACGCTCCCCAGGCCTGGGTGATGGTGACCTGCCGCATCCGGGCGATGATCCCGTCGGGGACCCGTGGTCGGCCGTCGGGGAGCCGCTCTCCGTGCCACTCCGGGGTGTACTCCACGAGCTCCTCGGCGGTCAGACACATCGGCGCGAACTTCTCGTTCATGCGATTCCTCCGGGTTTGTCCAGAAAGGAAAACGGGCGGCACCCTGTGCGAGGTGCCGCCCGTTTTACGATTGGTGCCGGGATTGGTGCCGGCGACGGGCTCAGTGGACGACGATCACGTCCTGGGCCTGCAGCCCCTTGGCGCCCTGGGCGACCTCGAACTCCACCTGCTGGCCGTCTTCCAGGGTGCGGTACCCTTCACCCCGCACCGAGGTGTAGTGGACGAACACGTCATCGCCGCTGCCGCGGGTGATGAACCCCCAGCCCTTGGCGTTGTCGAACCACTTGACAGTGCCCGTCTCGCGCTCTGCCATGACGCCATCCTTCCTCGTGGTAAAGCTGGATCAGGGCGTTCCCGACGCCCAGTAGGCAACCTACTGCGGATCCGTGTAGAACGCCTGCCAACGGGGTGAAACACGCTAGCCGCGCCAACGGCGAGTTGCGGCGCGGAACGGGGTATATTATAAGAAAAAACCGGGAAAGCGCCACTCAACGCGCCACTCTGCGAGAGTCGGCATCGAGCCCGGTTCCAGCCCCTCGATCGGGCGTTGTCCAGGCCCTGTCCGTTACCCCGAGAAAGGTCCGAAGACCATGATCTCACCCCTGCCCGTCGCGCCCGTCATCGACCCACCGGCGCCGCGCGCGATCCGCCTGCCCGACGGCCAGCCGGCCCTGCTGCGGCTCATCCGGTCCGAGGACGAGGCGATCCTGGGGACCTATTTCGAACGGCTCGGTGCCCAGACCCGTCGCCTGTATGCCCCGCATCCCTTTGACCGTCCGACCGCCGCGGCCTTGTGCGGCGCCATCGACCATGCTGAGGCCATGCGGTTCCTGCTCACGCGGCCGACCGGCCAGGGCGAGGAGGTCGTCGCCTACTTCATCGTCAAGCGGGGCACCTACGAGGGGGACCGGCAGCGGTACGCGGCGCGGGGGATAGCCCTGGAGGAGGCGACCACCTGCTCGCTCGCCCCTTCGGTGGCCGACGAGTGGCAGTCGCGCGGGGTGGGGAGCGTCGTGCTCGACGCCGTGCTCGCGGCCGTCCGCGGCCTGGGGTTCCGACGGATGATCCTCCAGGGCGGGGTGCGGGCCGAGAACCCCCGGGGAATCCGCTTCTACGAGAAGAACGGCTTCGTGCGGGTCGGGGACTTCCGCGTGCGCGACCTGGACAACCACGACATGATCCTAACAGCCCGTTGAAAAAGCCCATTTGGGCTGC
>JBAZUN010000298.1:0-7596 GCA_041661365.1 Candidatus Latescibacterota bacterium | reverse complement strand
CGTTCCCGGCGGAGGGTTCTGCGAGACCTGGTCCACCGTGGACCAGACGTACGGTCCCTTGGCCTCCCAGGCTTCGGCCATGCCGGGCTGCGGCACCCCGTCGGAGACCTCGAGGCGGTGGTGGATAGGTGGGGTCACGTCGTTCCCCAGGATCCCCGGCGGATAGCAGACCAGGACGATCCGATCCACCCAGAAGCGGGCGCCAAGGTTGACGTGGAAGTACCAGTGCGCCTCGGGGAACGTCTGCCAGCGGCTGGACTCCCAGAAGGAGGTGCCGTCGCCATCGATCAGCTCGGCGGCGATCCCGCCGGCGCTGTAGGCGGTGATGTCCCCGCCCCGTGCCAGGGTACCGGACACGATGTTGTCCCCGAGGGCCATCACCTCGAGCTCCGCCAGCCGGGGGTTGGCCTCGGGGTCGCGCCAGGCGGTCATCTCCAGATAGACGTACCTGACGCTGCGGTGCTGCACGTCACTGTTGTAGGCGTCCCGCAGGGGGTATTCCAGGATCCTCTCCTGGTTCGGCTTGGTGACGCTGGCCACCGTCTGGTAGTCCGGGGCATCGCCGACGGCCGCGGAGACGAACGCGGGGGTACCGTCGGAGGTGTAGACCTTGAACTCCTCAAAGGGGTCCGCCTCCTCGGCGAACCTGAGGATGAGGCTGGTGGCCGTGACCATCCGGCCCAGGTCGATCTCCACCCACCAAGTCCCGGGACCATCGGCCCGTTGCGGCCCCCAGGAGGTGCTCAGGTCACCGTCGATGATACGCGCGGCAGCGGCGACGTCGGAGCCCGCGTTGCGCACCCCGCCCACGTGGGTCCGCTGCTGCTTGTCCACCCAGGAAAACGCGGCGGCGTCCAGGCACGCGTTGATGTTCTTCCGGTAGAACCGCGGGCGCACCTGTCCATCCTCGGTCAGCTCCAGGGTTCCCGCGGCATAGGTCCAGCCTGCCCAGTCAGCCTTGGCGTCGACCACCAGCGACCCTCCGGCGACCGGCCCGGTGTCTGCGCCCAAGAGGACGGCGACCACCAGCCACCTGCCCGCGGCACGGGAACAGCGATGCAGACACCTCATGCTGCCTGCGCCCCCTGGTGCTCTGCTACAGAGCACTAGTAAGCCACTCGGATCACCCCGGTTCGGGTGTCCTGCCCTGCGGCCGCCTCCACCGAGACTCGGCAGACGTAGACCCCCGGCGGCACGGTTCCGCCCCCTCGGTCCACGGCGCCCCAAACCACGGAGATCGGGCCGCTCCCGTGCGGCGCAATGGTCTCCCAGACGAGCTGCCCGGCCAGATCGTAGATCCGGACGGCGACCGAAGCGGCGCCCAGCACCTGCAGCACGCTGACCGACACCGTGGCCGCGTCGTTGGCGCCGTCGCCGTTCGGGGTGACCACCTTGGGAATCACCGCGTCGGCGAGGAGCAGGCCCGTCAGGGACCAGCCGACCGCGAGCTCGCTGGTGCCGACCTCGGTCGAGGCGTCGCCGGAAACGATCTGCTGGCGCACCCCCTGGGCCTTGTCGTCGAATACCCCGCCGGTGAAACGCGTTCCCGGCACGAACACGGGACAGTCGAAGCTGAAGGTTACCACCTCTTCAGGCCGGCCCACCCGGCGGGACAGGTGGAGGACGAGCTCCTCGGTTTGCGCCGACACCGTGAAGGCGGCCGGCACCCCGCCCACCTTTACGTCCCGCACGCTCGCCGGGTCGATCACCACCGGGGTCGAGATCGCGATCGCGTTGAACCCCCTATGTCCGGCCCCGAATCTGGCCGCCAGGGCATAGGTGAAGGTCGTCACCTCCCCCGGGCTCACCGTGGTGGGGGCGATCTCCCCCACCACCTGCTCGGCCAGGGGCGGACGCGAATAGTCCAGGGACAAGGAGTGCAGGCGGACGCCGTCCTCGAAGGTGTTCCCGGCGCCGAACTCCACCTGGAACTGGACGTACCGGCGCGGGCCGGGTGAGGCCATCGGCGCGGTCCCGGCGGCGACGGTGTACGGCGAGGACCAGGAGCTCCAGTGTTCGGTGTCCAGCGTCATGGCACCCCGGTCGTCGCGCAGCTTGTCGTACTCGTCCCACGCCGTGCCGTTCCCGTTCGCGTCCACGACCCGCGTCTGGCCGGACGGACCGATCCCGGTCAGGCGGTAGTAGAGGAAGGGGTCCGAGGTGGAGCCGCTCCGACTCCGCAACACCAGATCGGTGCCCGGATCCATCTCCACCTCCCAGGCGAGATCACCGAAGTCGGCGGGCTCGCCCAGATCGAGCACCTTGGTCACGAAGGTTGCCTGACCCACGTAGCCGTTCCCGTACACCTCCAGCTCGGCGAACTCCCAGGTCGCCGTCTCGAGATCGGTGACCTGCACGTAGCGCACGCGTTGCCGGGGGAAGGTCAGGTCCACCTCGGTCGCCAGGTTCTCGCGCCGCTCGTAGAGCAGTTTCCAGTCGATCAGACAGGTGGCCGTCCCCTGAACGGTGACGTTGGCCAGGGTCCACATGTCCATGCCGCTCACGTCGGGCGGCATTCGGCCGTCGTTGACGTAGAGCTGAAAGCCGCGGATGAAGCGCAGCGGAAAGGTGTCCCGCGGATAGAAACGCACCCGGTCGACGGGATACGCCGCACCGAGATCCACGGTGATACGGCCCCGGCTGGCGTTGAGGATCGCCGCGGTCTTCGGGTCACCGTCGAAGGCGCCGTTGATAGTCCCGCTCCAGATCAGGTTCCCGCCGGCGCCGGTGTACCACCCCCCCCGGTCGTACACCCCGATGCTGAGGTTTTGCGTGGAATCCACGTGCTCGGGCTGGAGCCAACCCCGGGGGGTGACCTCGACGTTGGCGCTGGTCTGGACCTCGGCCACGGCCTCCCAGGCCACCCCCCCCTCACCCGCGGTCCACCGCTCCAAACCCACGCCCTCGCCGGGACCGGCCACCAGGACCGTCCCCCCCAGGACCGCTCCCAGCAGGGACGCCGCGACCACCCGTCGGGGCCTGGGCGCCGGTCGCTGACCCGCGCCCGCGACGGGCCGCCGCCTGATCGTCGGCCGCGGAAGGCATCGGCTAATAAGCGACACGGACCACCCGAGCCTTGGCCTCGCTACCGGAGGCGGTGTCGACGGTCAGGAGACACACGTAGCTGCCCGGCGCCACCAGCCGGCCGTGCGCGTCACGGCCGTCCCACTCCTCCGCGTACGACCCGCTTGCCTGAAGCGTGCTCCGGCTCCACACCCGGGCGCCGTTCACCGTGTACACTGCGAGCGTGACCCGGCCCGGCAAGAGGAGCTTCTTGAGATCATAGCCGATCGCCACCCGATCGTTGACGCCGTCGCCGTTGGGGCTGAAGACCGCGGGATCGACGGCGACCCCCGCCAACACCTCCTCCCCCAACTCCAGCAGACCGACCGAGAGCCGGTTGGTGGACAGTTCAGCGCTGGCGTCACCTTCCACGACCTCCTGCGGCAGATCCTGACCCCGGCTGTCGAACACCGTGCCACTGAACAGCGTGCCGTAGATCAGCACCTGCGCGTCGAAGGTGAGTTCCAGGCGCGCGCCGTCGGTTCTGACCAGCGGGAACCTGACGGTGAAGGCCTGGTCGGTCACCTCGGCCTGGAACTCCTGGGGCACCCCAGCGACGCGCAGCTCGCGCACGCGCGCCGCCAGCGGCGTCTGCACCGTCAGCGCGTCGAACCCCGTGTCGCCGGGGCGGATCGTCGGCGTGACCGCATAGGTGAAGGTCGTCAGCTTGCCGGCCTCGACCAGACCAGGGGACACCTCGGCGATCACGCGCTGGGCCACGGGCGGGGACGAATACTCGATGGTCACCGAGTCAACCTTGGCGCGGTCCGTGAACGCGGTACTGCGGAACTGGAGCTGCACCTGGAGGTAGCGGCGCGGCGCCGGGGAAACGATCTCCTCACGACCGGAGGGAGCATAAGGCGCCGACCAATAGGACCAGTTCACCGCGTCGAAGGACAGCCAGCGATCGGCTTCACCGAGGGCCTCATAGGCCGACCGCGTCACCTCCACCGTGTCCACCACGCCCTCCTCCGGCCGCACCAGCCGGTAGTAGGTGAAGGGCGAGGAATCGGTGCCGGTGCGCGTGGCCAGGGTCACGGTGCCCGCTGGGTCGTGCTCAGCCGCCCAGGTAAGGGCTCCGAAGTTGGCGGGGCCCCCGAGGTCGATCGGCTCGGTGGTGTAGGTGGCCACAGGGGCGAAGCCCTGACCGTATACCTCCCATTCGGCCACCTCCCATTGCAGGTTGGTGACCGCCTGAATGCGCACGTCCCGTACGTATTGGTTGGGGATGGAGATGTTGACGATGCTGTCGTCGTTCTCCCAGTTCGGGGCCACCAGGTCCCACAGGATCTGGCCCTCCGGCGAGAGGGTGCGGTCGGTGACGTAGACCTGGTAGGCCCGCAGGAAGCGCTCGTGGTGGAGCTCGTCCTGCCTGGGATAAAACCGGACCAGGTGAACCGGGAAGACGGCGCCCAGATCGAGGATGACCGAGGACCCGACCGTGGCCTCCAAGGTCATCTCGAAGGCCGTGGTCGAATCCCCGTCCACCATCGACTCCACCCCCCCCAGGCTCTGGATGCTGGGCTGCAGGCTGTAGGCCCGCGTCACCCGTTGCTCGTTGCCCAGGGCCAGGTTCTGGTCGGGGGTGGTGCGGATGGGTTGGATCCAGCCGAACTCGGCCGCCGCGTCCACGGCCTCGGAGACCCCCCAGACGCTCCACGGGTGCTCGGTTCCGCCGACCGTCCAGTGCTGCGTGGCGGCCGCGGGCAGGTGGGTCGCGAGCAGGAAGATCACCGCGCAACGCCGCATTCCACAATCCTCACGGCCGGTCGTGGTGGTCCGACGTCCGGATCAGTCGTGGACTTCGGGTTGAATGGTGATGCGCTGCCGGATGGTGACCACCTTACCCACCTGCACGTACCCGGTCCAGCGGGGAGCCACACTGATGTCCTGCCCCGGGCGGTTCTGGATGATCTCGACGAAAAAGACGGCGGCGCCCGAGGCAGAATGGGCCTGAACGGTCCTTGCCTCACCGATACCCAGCTCGAACTCCTGATTCGCATCGGGGATCCGAATCAACACGGGTATGTCGTCGGTGACGTTCTCGAACTTGATGACCTGGCTGGCCGTCGAATCAGATCCCGTAGGCGACCTTTCGGGGTCGACGTGGCAGCCAGCGGCGACCAGTCCGGCCACCACCAGGCTGCACCCGGTCAAGAACGCTGCTTTCACCCCTTCACCTCATCTCGCGGGGCCGTCCCTGCAGAGGCGGTGCCCCGACGGTTCCCGCTCGGTCCGGTCGCGCTGCGGGGGCTGCAAGCGATGACACTGCTCCCAGCCCCCGGAATCGCGATACCGCGCCTCCTGACCGGGTCACCTGCACGGAAGCGGCGGGGAGGCTCCCGGCCGTAATCCGAACACCGTTGCCCGACTACTCGGCGAAGGTGGCCTTGACGGCGCCCCAGCTTTCCGACTCGACCGCGGTGGTGCCGCCGGCCACCGCCCACTCCGCCGGAGACATGACCACGTCGTTGAGGTTGTTGGCCTCGCGATACAGGGCGGTCAGGGAGGTCGTGTACCACGCCGTGGTCTGGGACTTGCCTTCTCCCGAGGCGTCCTGATCTTCGATGTCCCAGGACATGCCGATGACGTCGCCCTCTGTCAGGTTGTGCACCGTGCTCGCCTCAGGGGTCTCGTCCAGGAAGTCGAACAGCATCCGCGCCACTTCATAGGTCGTCCGCGTGCCCGTGGCGGTCACGGTAACCATCCCCTTGTAATACAGATAAGGACCGTCCATGGACCACTTCGAGTCACTGCAGGTGCAGATATCGTCTCCGACCCCGCCGACCAGAAGGGCCTCCTGCTGGGCCGGACCGCACCGCCGAGTACCCGCCGGCTCAGCCCCGTTGTAGCTGCCGCCGCTGTTGTCGGCGTCGATGTACCATTCCAGGTCGTCCTGGATCCAGTAGAGACACTGGCCCTTGGCGCTCTCCTGAACGTGGACGTTGTCGAACACGTCGAAGGCGAAATACAGCATCCTGGTTCCCTGGTGCCAGGCGAGTTTACCGGTGAAATCCAGGGTGTTGAGATCCTTCACGGTCCCGAAGGAGTTGTCGATGAAGTTGTCGGCGAAGGTCCACACGTTCCAGGCCGGGTAGCTCGCCCACTCACTCAGGTCCCCATCGATCGTCGGCACCACGTCCCCCGTGATGCCAACGGCGTACAGAATCGGAACCTCGTTCTCGCCAAAGGCCCACCGCTGCGCGGTGGCCTCGGCTGCGACCAGCAGACTCAGGCCCAGGGCCAGAGTCAGTGCACGCTTCATTACGTTACCTCCTTGCGTGTGGGAATGACGGAGTGGCACCGCCACTCCGTGTGGTGCGAGCGTGGTCTCACCTGTGCCCAACGAGATACCAGGGTACCGCCTCCTTTCTGCTCATGGGGCTCCCATGCACGCCCCCACGTTCACCTCCGCCCGGCCGCCGCCATCATGCAGAGCATGGCCTTCCGGCGGCGTGGATCACCGGCCGGGTGATTCCGGCTGTCACAGCCTCGTCTTCACCTTGCCATCGGGACCGACACGGCCGATCTCACGCACGAAGGTATACGCCACGTCGATCTGTTCCAGCGGCTCGCCCCACACGCCGAAGCGGAGGGCCACCTGCCGCAGTTGCAGCTCGATGCGGCCCACGTCGGGATGGAGCAGCGGAAAGACGACGAACCCATCCTTCTCCTGTCCGCTGAACACCGGTTCACCATGGAATCCCGAGTTGCGCGCAATGGCCATCCGCTCATGGTGGGCCGAATACCGGTTCCCCGTGTAACCGGTGATGAACTTCTGGTAGTACTCGTCCAGTTGTGCCAGGCCAAGCGGAGCGTATTGCCGACCGTTCTGGGCGATTATCACGGCCTTCATCGGGTCGACCTGGATCTTGGGGTACATGTAATTCTTCACCCGCAGCCGGAAAACCGTGAAGCGAGGCGGCACCTCGCCCAACTCCGGGTCGACCCAATCACCGTAGGTGTAGGGGTTGAGGGAGGACTCCTGGCCGCTGGAGGCGCTGGTGAACTGCCGGTTCAGCTCCTCGTCGGTCATGGGCCGAATGCTGATCTCGAGCCGTCCCTGGACAAAGGTCACCGTGCCATCGTCGCTGACCTTCATGTCGGCCGCACCACCGGCTTCGGGCGCGGGCGCTAGAGGTCCGCTGTGGTACCGGTAACCGCACCCGGTGACCAGGAGCAGGCAGCAGAGCGCGAGGCTCAGAGCCGCCGGCCATCGGCCATCGGCGGCAGCAGCCCGCGCGCGCGCATGCTGGCCTCCTACCGGTTCCGGCGGGAAGGAGGTCAGGGAAGTCAGCCTACGCTGCAACCGGGCCAGCGACGGCCTCGCTTGGGCCGCTTGCCTGCCGGAACGGCATCGGTATAGGATGGGGCTCTGGACGGGGGAGATGGCGTTAAGCACACCACAGAGGCCCCCCCGAAGGGTTCGAGGGAACCCACCTTGCTGATCCTGGCTGCAGCAACCAGACCGGGTGTTCATGCCTGTTGCGCCTTCCCGGATCCGCTTCCGTCGCTGATCCCGCGAGGCGCTGG
>JBAZUN010000297.1:0-7604 GCA_041661365.1 Candidatus Latescibacterota bacterium | reverse complement strand
TGCTCCTCCGGCATCTCGCGGTTGAAGGACCTGAGACCAGCCTCCACGTGCGCCAATGGCAACCGCAGCTTGCTGGCGGCCAGAGCCGCCGCAAGGGTCGAGTTGGTGTCGCCGTAGGTGAGGACCCACTCGGGCTCCTGGGCCTGCATCACCTCCTCCAGGGCCATCAGCATCTGCCCGGTCTGGCGCCCATGGGAGCCCGAGCCGACCCCAAGGTTGACCTGCGGGGTCGCCATCCCTAGCTCGTCGAAGAACACCTGCGACAGCAGGTGGTCATAGTGCTGCCCGGTATGCACCATGAACTCGTCACAGCCCGCCTGCCGCAGGGCCGCGGACACGGGAGCGGCCTTGACGAACTGGGGACGGGCGCCCACCACCGTCAGGACCTTCATCGGGCACCTGCACCATCGGTCTGATCAGGCGCCATCAAGCCGGCTTCACTCCTTGAGCGTCCCGGCTGTAGGGGGCACCGCACCCGGGACACGACAGGGACTCAGGACCCGGCTGGTTCACCTCGAAACCAAGCCGTACGCCACAGGCGCACACCCAGCCATGCAGCCGGGCGGGGTTTCCGTACACGAGCCCGTAGTCGGGGACGTCCCGCGTCACCACTGCCCCTGCGCCCACGAAGGCGTGGCGGCCGATGGTCGTACCGCACACGACGGTGCAGTTGGCCCCCAGGCTCGCACCCTGACTTACCAGCGTGGGCCGAACCTCGTCCATGCGCCGGATGTGGGCCCGGGGATTGAACACGTTGGTGAAGACCATGGACGGGCCGCAGAATACGTCGTCCTCGAGCGTGACGCCCTTATAGACAGAGACGTTGTTCTGGATCTTGCAGCCGTTCCCCACGGTAACGTCAGGACCGATCACGACATTCTGGCCGATGTTGCACCCCCTGCCCACCCGTGTCCCCCCCATGATGTGGCTGAAATGCCACACCTTGGTACCCTCGCCGATCTGTACACCCTCGTCTAGGACCGCGGTGGAATGCGCGAAGTAGGCCGGCTTCGGCTCCACGTCATTCGCCGGCGGCCGACCGATGGACACCCGTTGCCCGTGGGTGTCCAGCGAGCCCTGAGCCGCATTGAGGACGGTCAGGACCCGCAATCCTTCGGCCCCGTCCGTCAGCGGCTGCCGCCCCTCACCGACGCAGGCCAGGAAATGCCGGCATTCCTCCAGCAGCGGCTCGGACTGAGGCACGTCGACCGCTTCAGACTCGGCCTTGGAGGGCACCGGAACATTGTTTTGCCAATTGATCTGGTGAGGGTAGAGCAGCAGCTTCTCGGCCCAAGGTAGCGTGTCGTCGAACACCGCCATCTTCTGATCTCCCACCACCACCAGCTTCTGCTCCTTGAACGGGTGCAGCCAGGAGACGAAGACGTGGGCCAGCATGCCGGAAGGGAAGGTCAGATGGGTGGTCGTCACGTCGGCGATCTGCCGGTGGAGGTAGTTCCCGCCCAGGGCGAGCACCCCGTCGGGCATCTCCCCGGCCAAGGCCAGGATCATGGAGATGTCGTGCGGGGCGAAGGACCAGAGGATGTTCTCCTCTCGCCGTATCTTGCCCAGATTGAGGCGATGGGAGTAGATGTAGTTCACCCGCCCCAGGTCGCCGGCCAAGGTCATCTCCTTGAGTCGGACGAAAATGGGATGGTACTGCAGCAGGTGGCCGACCATCAGGGTCCGGTTTGCGGCCTCTGCCAGCCGGATGAGCTCCAGGGCCTCGTCCTCCCGCAGGGTCATCGGCTTCTCGACGAAGACGTGCTTACCGGCCAGCAGCGCCTCGCGTGCTGTGAGGTAGTGGGTTTCGGCCGGGCTCGCGATGACCACCCCCGTGATCTCCGCTGAGCCCAGGGCATCGGGCAGCGACACGACCGTCCGCACCCCCGGATACTGGGTCTGCATCTGTCCCAGAACCGCTTCACTGTGGTCGCACACGGTGCGCAGGGCGCCGAGCTGATGGAATACCCGTACCAGGTTGCGGCCCCAGTACCCTGCCCCGACGACGGCGATATCAGGCATGGTCTCCCCTCCCCGTGAACGCAGCAGATCCACCGTTGGTTATTGAAGGCCGGCCTTCAGCGCCGACACGACATGATCCATCTCCGCGGATCCCATGCCCGGGTAGATCGGGATGGCCAGGGCCGTGCCACTTGCGGCTTCGGCCACCGGGAAATCCCCCTTCTTGTACCCCATCTCCAGACAGGGTTGGGTCAGGTGTACCGGGATTGGGTAATACACTGCCGAGCCTACCTGAGCCTCCTTCAGGGCGGCCTGTACCTGGGCGCGGTCCCTGGCTCTGACCACGTAGAGATGATATACATGGCGGGCTCCGGCCGTCTCGACGGGCAGGACGAGATCCATCCCGCGCAGACACTCCCCGTAGGCCCGCGCCACCCCGCGGCGCAGCTCGTTCCATTCCTCCACGTGCCGGAGCTTGACCCGGAGTATGGCTGCCTGGAGCTCGTCGAGCCGGGAGTTGTACCCGACCATCTCGGGCTCGTACTTGCGCCGCCATCCGTGCGTCCGCAGCATCCGGACGCGCTCGGCCACCTCGCCGTCGTTGGTGACGACCATCCCCCCGTCACCGTACCCGCCCAGGTTCTTCGAGGGGAAGAAGCTCAGACACCCCACGTCTCCCATCGCCCCCACCCGTTGACCGTTGCACATGGCCCCGAACGCCTGCGCCGCATCTTCGACCACCTTGAGCCCATGCTCCTGAGCAAAGGCCAGGACAGGGGTCATGTCAGCCGGATGACCATACAGGTGAACGGGGAGGATGGCCCGGGTCCGTGAAGTCAGGCGCGCGCGGAGCTGCGAGGCGTCGAGAGAGTAGGTGTCCGCCAGGCAGTCCACGAACACCGGCTTGGCGCCGACCTGCAGCACCGCCTCGGCGGTCGCGAAGAAGGTGTAGGTGGGCACGATGACCTCGTCGCCCGGACCGATCCCCGCGGCGCGCAATCCCAGGATGAGGGCGTCGGTGCCCGAGGCGACACCCACCGCGTGGGTCACCCCGAGGTAGTCCGCGATCTCCTTCTCCAGGGCCGTCACGTTGGGTCCGAGGATGAACTGAGCGCCCTCCAGGACCGACTGTATGGCCTGGTCGATCTCTGCCTTGATGCCGTGGTACTCGCTCACCAGGTCAAGAAGCGGAACTCGCATCACGCAACTCCTCTGCCTGTCGTACAGGCGCTGCAGGTCAACGCCACCGGGCCGGTAGAAGATGGCCCCCAATCTCGAACGACATGGGCCTTCTGACAAGCCCTCGCGTCGAGGGCGCAGTGCCGCCCTCGGCAGCAGTCACCGCGCTCCCCGGATCCGTGTACGCACACCGTACGCAATGTCCACCACCACATGCTTCGCCAGGTACCACCGTAGCCCGCGAGATATCTCTGGACCACTCGGCAAGCGCCCGTGCACCCGTTCCCGTAGGCGCTCCATCTCGGCGTACCCTATCGCGCTGATGGCAGCCGACGTCTTCTGGTGCGCGTGGATCCTGAAGGCGCCGAGCAGCCGGCGGAGATGGACGAAACGCCCCTCCACCTCGCGGAAACGGAGGAGGAGATCCCAATCCATGGCGAAGCGGAAGGACTCATCGACCTTGCCGCCGGCCCGCTCCCAGACCGAGCGCCGCCAGAACAGCGTCTCCTGGGGCACGAAGTCCGCCCATGACAGCACTGCACCGTCGTGAGCCGGCAGAATCCAGCGCCCGATCTCGAGATCCTCCTCGTCGATGAGCAGCCGATCACCGTATACCACCTCGGTCTCGGGATGCCGCGCAAAGTGATCGGCCACGCGGGCCAGCGCGCCGGGAAGCAGCAGGTCATCCGAGTTCAGCCAGGCCATGATCTCGCCCGTGCTTTGTGCGAACCCCAGGTTGATGGCGTGAGCCTGACCATTGTCCGGACTGGACACCCAGCGCGCCAGTCGTGCGCCGTGTCTCTCCAGAATGGCCGCCGTGCCGTCGGTGGAGCCCCCGTCCTGCACGATGTACTCCAGATGAGGGTACCCCTGGTCCAGCACGCTCAGCATGGTCCGCTCGATGAACCGGCCCTGCTGGTAAGAGGGCGTTACCAGGGATATCCTCGGCAACAGATCAGACGGCGTCGAGCATCGACCCGGTGTCGGGAATCGAGGAGGTACTGGCGGATGCTGGCTCAGCTGCCCCAACCGGGGCGCCGCCGCATGCCTGATTCGGGCCTTGATACGGTGCATCCATTCCGCCGGGCTCAGCATAAAATGAGCAAGCCGAAAAGCCCGGACAGCCCCTGCAAGTTCGCCGATAACCCGCTCCTTCTCCTGCAAGGCCGCTTCGAGAGTCGCCGTACGGGTCGCGGTCGCCTGGCATTCTGCCCGCGCCAGCACCAGCTCTTCAGCGACAGTCGCCTGTGCCGCTGCGACCCGTTCTCTGGCCGCGAGCGCCAAGCGGGTGTCGGCGAGGGCTACCTGCGTGGCTGCCAGCGCTTCCTCCTTGTGTCCCAGCGCCGACTGCATCCGACTCAGCGCATTCTGCGTCGCCGCTAGCGCCTCTTCCTTGTGTCCCAGCGCCGCCTGGGTCTGCCCCAGGGCGGTCTGAGACGCCGACAGCACGCTCTCCGCCTGCTCCAGGGCTGCCCGCAAGTGAGCTTGTACCGCGTCCCTCTCCCGGAGCCCACTCGCGCGGGCTTTCTCGTCTTTTCGCTGCAGCTCAAGCTGCGCGCCAAGGACGTCCAGCAACTGTTTGCGTTCCTCAGCGACGTGCAGCAGCTCCGTGGATTCCTCCGCCAGGCGCTCGACCAGCAGGCGACGTTCCTCAGCCGTGGCCGAGAGCTTTTCACACAACTGACGCCGGTCCTCCGCCTCCGTTGTCACCTGAGCAAGCTGCCCGTGCAGTTGGCGGAGGGCCGCATCCCTTGCGTCGAGCAACCGCCAAAGGAGCGTCGCGTCTTCAGCCATCACCTACCGTACCCCAGGAGCGCGTCCGCTTCTGCCATCGCCGCACCCTCGTTCAGGAAGCCGGTCCCTGCTGCTTCTTCCCCGGGGGGTAGAACGCGGCGGGCCAGACTGGTGGCGGAGGCTATCGCGAGCGTATTGTTGCCCGTGCAGCGCTGGAACTCCGCAAAGGAGGAAAGCTGGTGGTCAATGTGGTCGAGCGATATATCGAGGATGCTGAGCGCGCGGGTAAGCGTGGCGCGGGACTGCCGCCGCAGGTCCTCCAGCGCCACCCTTGGGAATGCGGCAACGGCACGGGCGTACTCCAGGTACGCCGTGGCGAATCGGTCCTCGGACAGATCAGCCAGATGGCTGAAGCTGCGTCGAATCGAGGCGTAGACCGCCGCACCACTGCGGGTGAGAACCAACGGCGTGAGGTGATACCCGCCTCGCGACAGGTACACCTCCTGCTCCAGCACCTTACTCGGTACAATGGCCGCACCGCTCGCGCCGGCCAGGAAGTTCACCGTCACCCAATCGCGGATCACCAGAGTTTTCCCTCGGTCCCGCGCCAGCGCGTCCAGCCGCGCGATCTGCTCGTGGTAGGACAGCTCATCGAAGGCAGCACGCTCACCGGGCTCAATGGCTCCAAGCCACTCAGCCGCCTGTCTGGCCAATGGCACGACAGAGCCGGCAGGATTGGTCTCCGAAAGCACCCAGCAATCCGGATGGGCCCCCAGCAGTTGGTTGAGCAGGGTGCCGCCCGACCTAGCGAAGGAGAAGAGGACGCAGATCGTCGTCATCTATCGGTCCTCGCCTCGGTTACCACCTTCCTCAGCGGTTGGCGCTGCCACAGTCTGCAGCCGCTTCAGGTCAGCATCCAGTCGCTCGATCAGCTCCAGCCGTTCTTCGCAGACCCGAGCGAGCTCCTGGATCATCGCTTCCTTCTCGAGCACCATCCCCCACCGGTCGAAGGACTCACAGCTTACGCGGCGCAGCGCCCGGTGCAGTCCCTTCGACCTGTCCACGGCATCGGTGACATACCGCGGGTTCTTCGCCCGGATCGCCCGCACCTCGCCGGGAAGCACGCTCTCGGCCGCCAGACCGAACTCGGCGAGCAGTCGCCGGCATTGCCCTTCGGTCTCCTCGACGGATCCCGTAAGCTCTGCATCCTCGTTGCCGGGCGGCGCGGGCGTGTCCCCGCTGCCGCGCTGCGCCTCGGGAACCACCGGAGCAAGGCGCAGCACCTCGCCAGCCGCGGCGGCCGGGAACCCCACGGCCTCGAACAGCGCACCGAGCGTCGGAGCGGGCCGCGCCACCAGGTCATCGTACTCCACGATAGCGTCTGCTTGCGCCCGCGTGAGCTTGTCCACCAGTTCGTTGATGAGGTAGTGGAGGGCATAGGGCGCTGCAGCAGGTCGCGGCCCGAGGAAAGGGAACCGCCACTCAAGGTCGTCGCGGTAGGCGGACAGACTCGTGTCTCCGAAGTTATCCAGCCCGGCAATCGCGCCGTAATGACGGCGGAGGTTCCTGAGCTTGGTCCGCCACTGGGCCCGGGCCGACCGGCGCAGGTAGACCACCTTGACGCCCGGGAACAGCACTCTCACCCACGCCAGGCGCAGGCTGAGGTTCAGGTCCTTGAGGACCACAGGACCGTGGGAAGCGGGCGACGAGAGCAGGTACCCGAGCCATTCGGCCAGCTCGGCGCCCTCCTCGCACGGCCCATCCAGGTACAGGTCGCACAACCCGAAATACGGGCGGTAGTAGCGGTCGAACTCCGGGAGACGCCGGTATTCGGTCCCGTAACTGGGCACATGGTAGTGACGATGTGCCGGATCAGGGGCCGGATCGTACCGAACGATCTGGCGCAGTACGGGCAATGTCGGCTCGTAGTAGCCGGTAGCGCCCGGGAGCTGCCGTAGCCAGTTCCAAAGCATCGTCGACCCGGTGTTGGGACGACAGGTAATCAGGATGGCCATACTGCATCACCCAACAGAGATACACCCGTGGCCGATGCAGCCGGCGCCGGCCTCGTCTCTTTCCCTTGGCTAGGGGCCATGCTCCCGGAACCCACGTCTCAACCTATGGTCAGCGCGCGCCAGCGGGCGTAGAGGGTACGCGTCCCCCCGGGCTCGGTGAAGCCCCCGGTGAACGCCAGAGTAATCGGGTTCAGTCCGGCAGGGTCCAATGGCACCAAGAGGTCATGCACGCCGGGCTGGAGGGTAACGGTGAAGGCCGTGGTGGTGGAGTGCACCGCCACCTGCGTGGTATCCTCTTCCGCCAGACCAGCGGGTACATCCAGGCTCAGGCGCAGGCTCCTGCAGCCGTCACCCGGCAGGCACAGACTGACCTCGGACTGCACCCACTGGTCCAGATAGAGCCCCTGAACGTCGTCCAGACACCCCGCCATCAGCTCCCGGGGGCTGGCGATCACCCGCAGGGGCTGCTCGTCAAGCACAAGCTTATCCATGCAGCCGGCGCGACGGGCCGCCTCGGTCAGGAACTGCCGCATTTTCATCTCGGCCAGCTCCCAGTGTGACCAGAGTACCAGGTACTTGGCGCCGGGGAAGGACTGCAGGTCAACGCTTTCATCCAGGACGCAGTAGGTCGGCGGCCGCTGGTTCACCTTGGCACCGATGCACGCCGCGAGGTGGCGCTGCGCGTCGATCCAGTAGTAACAGGCGTGGTGTTCA
>JBAZUN010000296.1:0-7607 GCA_041661365.1 Candidatus Latescibacterota bacterium | reverse complement strand
TGAACCGGCCGAACTGGCCTACGCGCGTCGAGTCATCGGCCAGGTACGACGCGACCTGCTGGGTCGAGGCGTAGACGCGAGGTCCGGCCTCACCGCGCACCTGCAGCGCGCCGAACGACATGGTGTCGTAGAAGTGAGATAGACTGCACGGCTGGCTCGGGTCGAAGATGCGGGCAGCCCACTCGGGCACCGCAGTGGCAGCCTCGCCGCCGAAGCGGGCGAAGAGGACCAGCGCGTAGCGGGTGCCGCTGGTGGTGTTGGGAAGAGGCTTGGCGGCCATCGTGCCGAGCCAAGGTGTGGTGGCCACACGTCCGACGACGGGCTCGGGAGCCGAGGGCACCTGACCAGCGCAGAGGAAACCTTCTGCCTGGGCTGGATGGACCAGGGCCAACAAGACAGAGGCGACCAGTACGAGCAGATCAGAGATTATCACAATGGATATCGCCGTATGCGCCCGCCATGCAACTTGAACCGACCAGCCAAGTGCCAGGCGCTCCGGGCGTAGGTTTAGGCGAGTGCAAAGCCTGGCTGCCTAGCACCACAGCAGCCCCAGCCAGTACTCCAGCCCCCCAGGCCAGCGGGAGGCTCTTCTGTGGTCGCACCAAGCCAGACTCGTTCCCCACGAGCGACCGGAGCTTGTCGACGAGATGCCGCAACAGCTTCATGGCCCCTCACCGCTGGTGAATAGAGATTCGTTACTCAATCTGCCTCTGATCAACCTCGGTCCCTCGCCCTGCTCAGACCTTCTGTTCATTAGGCGGGCCGCGTTCAGTAACCATGGTCTCATCTCCAGCTACTTCACCAGCACCAGTCGCTGCACCGAGGATACGGTAGGGGTCGCCAGCCGGCAGAGGTAGACCGCGCTCCCCTGCCCCTGCGGCTCCCAGCGCACCTGATGACGTCCGGCCGCGAACCACCCCTTGGCCAGCAGGGCGACCTCCTGCCCCAGCAGGTCGTAAACTCGCACCTCTGCCGGACCTGCCGTCGGCAGCTCGAACGGGATCACCATGCCCGCGTTGAACGGATTGGGATAGCTCGGTCCCAAACGGCAGGCGACCGGAAGCCCGCCCTGTTCTGTCTCCAGGACCGCGGTGGCTGGTCCGGAGACGCGGCCCGTGTGCCGCGGGTCAGCGCGAGGTACGGGCCACGGACTGTCCGCCAGGCCCGGACTGTCGGTCTGGATGGCATACAGGTATTTACCCATGGGCAGATACAGCACGCCCGCCTCGCTCAGCGTGAGTTGGTCGCCGCCGAGTCCCTCGATACTCCACCGCTCTCGGCCGCCCACAGAGTCGAGCGCGTAGAGGACGGCGTGGTCGTTCTCCTCCCCCACTACGTAGACCGTCTCGTCGGCACCGACAGCCAAGGCGGAGAAACCCTCCGACACGAGCGGCAACCGCCAGTAGGAGTTCCCCGCATGGGTAACCGAGTGCAGGATGCTCATCGGCATCGTCTGGCCATAGTATGCTGGTGGCTCAAGAAACAGGATGTTACCATCCGCATCGATCACCGGCGAGGAGTGCAGGTAGGGGCTCTCTGCCAAGTCGACCTGTCCTCGCAGACACCCCTGCGCGTCGACCGAGAACAGCCCACCGGGGCTGAGCGAGCCCTCCACGTTGCTCGCGAAAACGACCACGTTGCCGCTACCATCGAGCGCCATCTGCCGCTGCAGGGGACGCTCGCTCAACCACTGCCACGTGAGTCGGCCATCAGGAGCGACGCCGTAGACGCCTCCTGCAGCACACACGTACACGGTGCCGTCCGAGCCCACGGCCAACTCGCAGATACCGGACGGCAGGCGTAGCTGCCACTGTGGCACCCCCGCCGGACTGACGGAATAGAGCACACTGTCTCCGTAGGCGCCGACCAGGAGCTCACCCCGGCTACCCAGCGCGATGCGGGAACCGTAGCCGTACCGGGAGGTACGGCCCTCTGGCAGCAGCCGTTGTCGCCACAGCTCGGTGCCCGCCGAGTTGAAGGCGTATAGGTAAGTGATTATAGGGTAATGGCCTTGCGCATCGACACCCAAGGCGGTGTCGCCAGCGACATAGACGACTCCCTGGTCGCCGATCAGCAGGGCCGTGAAGTTGTGCCGCTTGATGGCCGTGCGGGCCAGGATCGTGCCGTCTGATGCAATGGCCCAGAGCAAACCATGGCCCTCAGCGTCCAGTGCAAACAGGGTCCCGTCCGAGGCAACGACCGGAGCGTCAATGCCGCTGGAGAACTCCTGGGTCCACAGGATCCGTTCGTGGGTGGCCTGCGCTTCCGCAGTCTCTGACACGAGTAGGGTCGAGAGGAGCCCCAAGAGCCCCCACGCACGCCAGCGAACGGGCGCACTGCTCAGCCACCGCATGGTGCCCCCCTTCTCACTCGAGTTGGCTCGTTCCGTTGACCGTGGGTTCGAGTTGTTACCCGAAGAGCCGCGGCTAGGCTAGCCCTATAAACCTCGCGACGTGGACCTATCCGCCGCGCCGTGCCGGCGATTCGTTCGCCCCGGTCCCGTGGGGAGGGTTGCAGCCAGCACCAGTCGACGCAGCCAGCGCCGTCCCAGCTTGACGCGCCGTTTGGCCACGGCCAGGCTGATCCCCAGCAAGCGGGCGACTTGATGGACCGGGTAGCCCTCGAAGTAGCGCAGCACAATGGTGCGCCGGTACTCCGGGGGTAACGCCTCCACTGCCTGCTGAACCCGAGCCTGAGTCTGGCGCTGGGCGAACTCCTCGTCCGGTTGCTGCACGGAACGGCCAGCACCCGAGGTCAATTGCGCGGTTCTGCTCCGAGCCGCCGTCCGCCGTCGCCACTGGGAGACTACCCGGTTGGCGGCCAGCGACAGTAACCAGGAAGCGAAGCGATCCGGTCGCCGCAAGTAGGGCAGCCCCTCCCAGGCTCGGCAGAAGACCTCCTGCACCAGATCCTCGACGTCATCGGGCTGGTGGGTCCGATGCGTGATAAACTGCTGGAGGGTCCCACTGTAGCGATCCACCAGTCGGCCGAACGCCACGGCGTCCCCGCCCGCGGCGCGCCGCACCAGCAGATAGTCGCCCCCCAGATCGGTCAAGGTCTGTCTTCCGCACCGCCCCGGCGCGGCGACCACGCCGAAGTCACCGAGTGGTCACCTCTAGCGATGGTCAGGTTCGGCATCATGCCTGTCACCAAGTCTGCGACGTCGTGGGCCTGGGCTCGTAGATAACGGTGCCGGCAATTCCACCGCGACCCCGTGGCTGGCCAGGAAGGCTTGAAGGAAGGCGCTGGTCGTCTGAAAACAGACCTCCAGACCGGCTACCCGCAGGCGGAGCAGCTCCCGAGCGGTCACGGGGTCCAGCAGTTGCAGGCCATCTACCCTTAACTCGACCACCCCGACGCCGGTATCCCGGTATTCCGTCAGGGTGCGGCTGAGGAGCGCGAGATCATCCTGGCACAGGTACCCATCGAGCGAGCTGCACACCCGCCTTCCGTGTCGCGACTGCTCGGTCAGACGGATCATCGTCCACCTGCCTCGGTAGACTGGGCGCCTCGGCCCGCTCGGTGACACAACCTATTTCCCGGACGCGACACTGCACTGCTGGATCAGGGCACAAAGCGTGCCAGCTCCCGAGTAGTCCGCTGCTACGGCTGCAAGCGCAACGGTGCCAACTCGTTGGCGCAATCTCGGGAACCGGCGACCGTGGGGAGCGGCGGATGAGATGTCGTGCAATCCGGACGGGGCGACCTCGTAGAGCCAGCAGTAACGTGCTCTACTACAGCCGGTTATTCATTCCCGTGTAGACTGCACGCCGCCCGTGTGATCAGGACGGGGGACGCTGCAGGTGCAGCCGTCGCAACCGGGCGCGCAAGCGCTCCGGGTGCACGCCCAACCGCGACGCGGCTCCCTGCTCACCGTAGATCACCCAGTTGCAGGCGTCCAGGACTCGGCGCAGGTACTGGCGCTCATCCTCGCGCTGCTGCTCCTCGTAATCGGCCAGGGTGGACCAGCCGGTGACCCCGTCCGCACGGGAGTGTTGACTGCCGCCCAGGGGAAGCAACTCGGGGCGAAGAACGCCGTCGACGCAGAGCAGGACCGCGCGCTGCACCAGGTGCTCCAGCTCGCGGATATTCCCCGGCCAGGGGTATCGCGGGAGCCGGGCCAGGGTTTCGGGATGCAGCGTGGGCACCGGCTTATCAAGATGGCGGGCGAAGCGTTCGGCGAAGTAGGCCACCAGCAGGGGCAGGTCCTCGACCCGCTCCCGCAACGGCGGCATCTGCAGGACAAACGCGGCAAGACGGTAGTATAGATCCTCCCGGAAGGAGCCCTGGCGGATGGCCTGCTGCAGATCTCGGTTGGTGGCCGCCACCACCCGTACATCGACGCGGATGGTTTCCTGCCCACCCAGCCGCTGCAGGGTGCCCGATTCCAGGACCTGAAGCAGAACCCGCTGCGAGTCCAGCGGCAGGTCGCCGATCTCATCGAGGAACAGGGTGCCTCCGGAGGCCAGCTCGAACCGGCCCAGCTTGCGGGCCACGGCCCCGGTGAAGGCGCCCTTCTCGTGGCCGAAGAGCTCGCTGGCGATGATCCCCTCGGGCAGAGCGCCGCAGTTGAGGTGGATGAAGGTCCGGGTCCGACGCGGGCTCAGGTCGTGCAGCAGTCGGGCCGCCAGCCCCTTGCCGGTGCCGGTCTCACCCAGGACCAGCACGGTCAACTGGGTGCCGGCCACCTGGTGGAGATGGGCCAGCAGCAGGTCCATGGCCGGACTGCTGCCGATCAGCGGCTGGCCGGGGACGCGCAGCGCGGTCTGCAGGGCCTCGATCTGATCGGCCTGGGGATCGGGGGTGACCAGCAGGGACAGCGCCGCCGGCGGGGAGCAGAGGCCGTCCCGGTCCATGGCGCGCACCTCGAAGCGATACTCACCTGGCGGCAGGCCCGCGTAGCGGGCCTCGGTGGCAGGCTCAAAGGGTGACCATTCGGCCGCCGCCGAACCCAGCAGACGGCGGCTGTAGCGCATCTGTCGTGGTCCGGAGCGGAAGCCGATCCCTTGGTAGGCGATGCGCACCTCGGGCACGCTGACGGTGCAGGTGACCTGGTGCGGACTGAGGTGGACCTGACCGGCCAGCACCTGGCGAATGATGATCCCGGGTGGGGTGACGCCGGGGTGGTACTGAGCCAGCCCGGCCCGCGTCCCGAACCAGACCTGCCCGCCGCGGTCCACCAACACGGCCTCGACGATGTTGGCCGCCGCGTCGTCGCCCAACCGGAAGACCTGGAAGGAGGTGCCGTCGTAGCGCAGGGCACCCCCGCCGGCCGTGCCGATCCACAGCCCGCCGTCCCGGTCGCATCGCAGCGCCAGCACCGCATTGCTCGCCAGCCCGTCGGCCATGGTGAAGCGCTGCCACTGACCGTCGCGGTACGCCAGCAGCCCCGTGCCGGTGCCCAGCCAGAGGGTGCCGTCAGGGGTCTGCACCAGGGCCGGAATGTACCGGCTCTCCTCACTGTCCAGCGGGACCCGCCGCACCTCCTGACCGTCATAGCAGCACAGGGCGGCCTCCTCGCCGTGGGCACCGATCCACAGCCGGCCATCCCGGTCCTCGCACAGGGCATGCACGTCGGGTATCACCTCCCCGCCGAGCGGCACCACCTCACCCTGTTCGAGCCGGCCCAGGCCACCCTCGCCCTGACCGATCCACAGGCGCCCCTGGGAGTCCTCGAAGGGCAGCCGCGTCAAGCCCTCGCCGCCGCCCACGGTAATGGTCTGCAGCGTCTGCCCGTCCCAGCAGTAGACCTTGCCCTGGTGGCTGCCGCTCCACAGCCGGCCTTGACGGTCGACGAACAGGCCGTGGGCTACAAAAACGGGCCATCCGGCCGCGGTCATCGACGTCACCTGTTCCTTCTCCAGCCGCGCCATACCGGCCAAGGTCCCCACCCACAGGCCGCCGGTCGGGTCTTCGGCCAGACCGGTCACCTCGTCGTCGGGCAAGCCATCGGCCCGCGTCAGCCGCGAGATGCTCCCCGGGTCACAGAAGGCCAACCCGGCCCCCCAGAACCCCACCCACAGATTCCCCTCGCGGTCCTCGTAGGTCAGCTTGGTGTCGGATAGCGAGCTGCTGTGGAGCGGCATCTGCAGCCGCCGCCAGACCGCGCCGTCGAAGGCCATCGCCCCGCGGCTGGTCAGCCACACCCAGCCTTGCCGGTCGATGCGAACATGCGCCACCCCGTGCTTGCTCTCGCACGACGCGGCGCCATCCTCGACCGCGATCCGCTCCAACTCCTCGGTGCGCGGGTCATAGCGGTACACGTGGACGCCGGTGCCGATGTACATCGGCGCGATCCACAGGCAACCAGCCCCGTCCACTGCCAGGGTCCAGGCCCAGACGAACTCATCGCGACGATGGCCGGCCGGACCCAGCAGACAGCGGCCATCCAAACTGACCACGCCCTGGCCGGGGGAGGCCAGCCAGACCCGGCCAGTACCATCCGTGGCCGCATCGCGGACCATTCCCAGGGGCTGGCCGTTGATAGTGGTGACCGTTTCGGCGACGCGCCCCTGGCGCACCGTCGCCGTCCCATTCTCGGTCAGCACCAGCAGGGAATCGTCGGCCTGAACGGCCAGGCGCAGGACCCCGTCAGACGGCAGGCCGTGCTGCCGGGTAAGAACCTCAAAGGTCTGGCCGTCGTAGGCGGCCAAGCCGCCGCCCAGCGTTCCGAACCACAGCCGGCCGTCGCTGGTCTCGGCGATGCTCATCACCGTCGGGTGCGGCAGTCCGTCGGCGGTCGTCAGGTTGTCGAAGTGGACTCCATCGAAGCGACTGACCCCGCCGTCGGCCGTGGCCACCCAGAGGAATCCCTGCCGGTCCTGGTGCAGGTCCTCCACCTGCATCCCGGCCAGGCCGTCGAACACCGTGTACTGGCGCCACTGGGCGTACGGGAAGAGCGGGGCAGGCGAGCTATTGTCCATCAGGCTGTGATTACCGTGGCGGCGGTGTTGGCATCCTTCAGCTTGCGCGGGTATGAGTAACGCGGCCGGCAAGCACCTGGCGGTCGTATCCGGGTAGGCCCCGACGCTGCCCAATATACGACAGAGACGCTGCTGATGGACAACTGTCGGCTGGGGTTGCAGCGCCCGGATCTGGAGCGCCCACGACAGCGTGCGCTGAAGGTCGTGGCGCGCGTGCCCCGACCGCCTACCTGACCAGCACCAACCGCTGCACCGAGGACGAGGTGGGGGTGGTCAAGCGGCAGAGGTAGACCGCGCTCCCCTGCCCCTGCGGCTCCCAGCGCACCTGGTGATGCCCGGCCGTAAACCATCCCTTGGCCAGCAGGGCGACCTCTTGCCCCAGCAGGTCGTAGACCCGCACCTCTGCCGGGCCTGCCGCCGGCAGCTCGAACGGGATCACCGCGCCCGCGTTGAACGGATTGGGGTAGCTCGGCCTTAGGCGGCAGGCGACCGGCAGCCCGCCCTGTTCTGTCTCCAGGACCGCGGTGGCCGGTCCGGAGACGCGTTGAGAGTTCTGGGCGTCCCGGTATACCACCGGCCAGCTACTATTGGCCAAGCCAGGGCTGTCGGTCTGGATTGCCGTAAGGGACGCCTCACCGGCCAGGTAGATAATCCCCGTGTCCGACATCGTCATGTTGCCAAACG
>JBAZUN010000295.1:0-7612 GCA_041661365.1 Candidatus Latescibacterota bacterium | reverse complement strand
GCGGGTCAGCAGGGGATACCCCGAGATCAACCTGGCCTCATCTGCCGTGAACGGGAACCGCCGCAGGGGGACGCCGGCCTCGAGGTGCTCGCGCATCCGGGTCATCAGCTCGGCCTCGGCGACGGCGCGGTCGTCCCGTTTCCCCCGCTGTTCCTTGGCCAGCCGCTCCTGCCGGCGGTCGACGAAGAGCAGATCGACCAGTTGCAGCTCCTCGGCCAGGGAGCGCACGTCCCGCGCCGGATCGATGCTCCCGGCCACGTGGAAGACCGTGTCGTCGGCAAAGGACCGGACCAGGTGACAGACGGCGTCGACCTCGGCCAGGGCGCGGAGGGCGTCGGCGTTGCGGCTCGCCTCGGGATGGAGATCGGGGAGCAGGAAGAGCTCAAGCAGGGCCGGGGACTCCTTGGCCGGGTGGAAGAGGGAGACCAGGCGGTCGAAGCGGGCGTCCCGCACCCGCGCCTGTCCGGGCACCGGCTCGTTGGCCGGGCCGCGCACCGGCTCCTGGCCGGTCAGCAGCCGGAAGAGGGTCCGCTTGCCGACCTGGGGGTACCCGACCAGACCGAGTTTCATCGAGGCCGTTCCTTTCGAGGTTCAGCGGGGTGCAGGGGGTACCAGCCCCGGCCGCGCGCCGAGGGCCGCGAGGATCAGTCCGTAGCGCAGTCCCCGGGTCGAAACGAGGATGGCGTCGCACCCGAATCGCCGGAGCGCGCGCCGCAGGATCAGGGAGCCGGCGGCGATGATGTCGGCCCGGTCGTCGTCGACCGCGGGCAGATCCCTGGCCGCGGCCAGCGACAGCCCGAGGAGGTGGTCGGACCATGCCTCTACCCGGTCGGCCTTCAGGCGATACCCGTTCAGTTCCTCGGCGTCGAACCGGGTCATCCCCCGATCGAGGGCACCCAGGGTGGTCACGGTGCCGGCCACGCCGACCAGGGGTAACCCGGACGGGCAGACCGGCAGGCCGGCCAGCAGGGAATCGACCTCGTCGTGGGCCGAGGCGACCTGCGCCTCCGTCGGCGGCAGGGAGGGGAAGCACCGCTCGGTGAGACGGACTGCGCCCAGGTCGACCGAGCCGCTGGTCTCGAGCCGGCCGGTCGCGCCGACCGCCAGCTCGGTGGAGCCGCCGCCGATGTCGAGCACCCCGTACCGCGGCGGCAGGTCGAGTCCGAAGCCGGCGCCGATGAAGGTGAGGTGGGCTTCCTCCGCGCCGCTGATCGGGATCAGAGGAATCCCGACCTCCCGCTCGACCCGCGAGATGAACTCCTCGCGGTTGGTCGCGTCGCGCAGGGCCGAGGTGCCGTACGCGGTCACCTCGATGGCGCCCAGGGAGGCGGCCCGTTCGTGGTACCGGCGCAGGAGGTCGCAGACCCGGGCCGCCGTCTCCGGGCCGATACGGCGGTGGGCGTCCACCCCCTGACCCAGCCGGGCGATCCCGTGGGCGTCGTCGAGCAGCTCCACCGAACCGTCGGTTCCCAGACGGCCGACGACCATCAGCACGGTGTTGGTGCCGAGGTCGATGACCGCCCTGACCGGACCCGGTTGCCCGGCGGAGCTCACCGCTCGGCGGCCTTGATCAGGGCACTCACCTCGGCAGGGGTCTGGCAGGCCAGGATGGCCGCGCGCGCCTCGTCGGCGCGGATGAGGCCGGCGATCTGGGAGAGTACGGGGATGTAGAGGCGGTAGTTCTGCTGGGGGGTCAGGAGCAGGAAGACGAAGCGCACCGGCTCGCCCTGGGGCTCCTCGAAGTCGAGGCCGTCGGGGCAGACCCCCAGACAGCCGATGATCCCGGGCAGGCGGGGGATCGGCGCGTGGGGGATCGCGGTCTGGTGGCCCAGCGCGGTGGACAGCTTGCGCTCCCGGGCCACGGCGGCCGCGAGGACCGACTGTTGCTCGCTGGCCGGGATCTGCCGTGCCTCGACCAGGGCCTCGATGAGCTGCTCGATCGCGGCCCACTTGTCCGGGGGGTGGAGGTCCAGGCGGATGGTGTGCTCCCAGAAGATCCGGCTGAGCGGGAGCCGCTCCACGGCGCTGGCCGAGCGCACCATGAGGACCGAACAGCCGACCCGGTTGGCGATCTCATCGGGGATGGAGCCGGCCAGGTACTCGTCCTGTCGCCAGTCGTTGGAGGCGCCGAGGATCACCAGGTCGCTGTCGCGGGCCCGCTCGAGGATCGGCTCGACCACCTCGGTCGACGCCACCACGGTGAGCGGGGCCTCGATCCGCAGGAGTTGGAGCTGGGTCCGGGCGTCCTCCTCGATCTGGGCGCAGTACCGGTGCAGGCGAGGATCGTCGGGCCGGCAGCGCGGGTCGCGGGCCACGCGGATCACCTCCAGGGAGGAGCCCCAGGTATGGGCCAGCTCCTGGGCGATCTGGAGGCTCATGACGGAGTGGACGCCCCCGCCGGTGGGGACCAGGATCCGGCGGGCCGGCAGGCCGCCGCGGTCCTTGAAGATCACCGTGTCCACGGCCTGCGACTTGGCCAGGGCCCGGATCGGAGCCGAGAGGACCGCGTCGCGTTGGACGTCGGCCTGCCATCCCATGCACAAGAGGTTGCAGCGCCAGCGCTGGATCGCCTGGTCAACCACCGTTGGCACGTCGGTCCCGGACTCGAGGTGGGTCTGCGCCGTCACGCCCAGCTCGCGGGCCACGGTCGCGGCCCGCTCCAGACCGGTGGCCGCGTCCGGCTCGGGGACGCTTCCCTCGGGCACCGCGTGCACGAAGCGGAGCTCACTCCCGGGTCGGAGGGCCAGGGTGGCGGCCAGGCGCACCAGCCCGCCGTCCGCGGCGGGATGGTGGAGAGGCGCGAGGATTCTGAGCTGGGAGGCCGGCATCGCGGTCGAGTCCCGAGTTCTATGAGTAGCGCGAGGAACCGCCTGATCGCCACGCGCGAGGCGCCATAGGATCGCGAAGCGCTATATGATACGGATCGCTCCCGGTTCCCACCAGCCGGGTTACTCTCTGTACTGATCGAGTCCCAGGCCCCGCAGATCGGCCAGCCGGCCCTGCTGCTCGGCCTCGTAGAGCCGCCAGATCACCCGCAGGCCCTGCAGGCTCCCCGGACCGTCGGTGAGCGGTGAGCGGTGGCCCTCGATGCAGTCTAGGAAGTGCGCCATCTCGTTCTCGGTGTGCTTTCCCGACTCGGCTTCGAGCAACACCTCACCGCCACCGGGTGCGGTGGCCAGGCTCTCGCCGGCCTTCTCCCTGGTCCGGCCCGAATGGAGGAGGAGCCGGCCCCCGGAGACGTCGGCCTCGAGCATCCCCTCGGTGCAGTGGGCGTGGAAGGAGTACTTGAGCCGGGTCCCGCGCGCCCCCCAGGTGCCGAAGTGATACCCCAGCCGTCCCCCCTCGAACTCGAGCGTGACGTTGCTCGTGCCCTCGCGCTCCATCCATGGGGTGCCGAGGTTGGTGCCGAAGTGAGTCCCTTGCACCGGTCGGCCAAGATACCACAGGAGCAGATCGACGTAGTGACACCCGTGGCTGAAGAGCTGTCCCCCGCCCAGGGTGGCGGCGCTGGAGGCCCAGTGGTCGGCGGGGTAGCGGGTGAGCTGCTCGGTCCAGATCGAGACCTGGAAGACCTCGCCGTAGGCCTGTTCGTCGAGCAGCTCCTTAAGGCGCGTTACCAGAGGATGGAAGCGCATGCAGTAGGCGACCATCAGCACCCGATCGGCCTGCTCCTGCGCCGCGATCAGGTCAAGGCACTCGGCCTCGGAGTTGGCCATCGGCTTCTCCAGCAGCACGTGCTTGCCGGCCCGCAGGCAGGTCAGGGTCGCCTCGTGGTGGAGGTGGTGGGGAAGGGCCACCAGGACCGCGTCGACCTCGTCGAGCAGTTCGCGGTAGTCGGTCGCGGCCCTTGCCCCGGAAAAGAGCGAGGCCACGGCCTGGGCCCGTTCCGGGACCACGTCCACGGCGGCCGTGAGCTGCAGTCGGTCGCTGAGCCGACCAAAGCGGCTCTGATGGGCTCCGGCCATGCCGCCGCAACCGATGAGGCCGAGTCTGATCCTGGACATCGACGGTCTCCCCTGAAAAGGATGGACCCGGGCCAAGATAGGGCGTGACCGGCCGGCCGCCAACCAACGGTCGGCTGGCTGCCGTCCAGGCGGGGGTTGAGGCAGAGCGTCTCAGCGCCTATCTCTACCCATGATCCTGATCCTGCACCGGTCGCGCCGTCACCGCGCTCCTTCCCCTTGCCTTCGGAGGCCGTCATGTCACGCCTGCTCGAGTGGAGGTTCCCCCTGCCGCGCACCCACACCGGGATGCTCCAGGCCAACGGCCGGTTCGGGATCATCGTCTGGGGCGAGGGGAGCGTGCTGCGGCTGACCCTGGGCCGGGCTGACCTTTGGGACCACCGGGGCGGCCTTCCCTGGACCGCGGCCCAGTCCTGGACCGCCATCCGGCGATGCCTGGCCGAGCGCGACGAGGCCGGACTCCGCCGCCTCTTCGAGGATACCGGCCGCGCTCCGGGGACACCGCGTCGGCCGACCGTCCTGCCGGTGGGACGGATCGACCTCGACTTCGGCCCTGGCTCCCGGTTGATGACCGGCACCCTCGACCTGGACTCGGGGGTCGCCGCGGTGCGGTTGCGTCGAGGGGACCGGGAGCAGGAGGTGCGCCTGGTCGTCGACATGGCCCGGCCGGTCCTGTCCGTCTCTCTCCCCTCGGGCCATCGCCATCCCGAGATCCGACCGGTCCCGGCCTGGGAGTACGTGGGCGCGCAACTGACCGAGGTCGGGTACGAGCCGCCGACGGTCTTGGACGAGGACGAACTGGCCGGATGGGTGCAGCCCCTGCCGGCCGATCCGGCCCTGGCCGTGGTCAGTGCCGTTGGTACCGCTGGTCTGGCCGTGGCGGTCGAGACCGGGGGATCTCCGGCCGCGGCCCGGTCCCGGGCCGTCCGGCTGGCGCGCCGCGCCCTGACCGAGGGGTACACCAAGGTCCAATCCCGCGCGAGGAAGTGGTGGCAGGGGTACTGGCGCGAGGTGCCCAAGGTCGATCTCCCCAGCGAGCGCCTGCGCCTGATCTACGACTACGGGATGTACAAGTTTGCCGGTCTGACCCACCCCGATGGTCCGGCCGCCACCCTGCAGGGGGCTTGGCTCGAGGAGTACCAGTTGCCGCCCTGGTCGAGCGATTATCACTTCAACATCAACGTGCAGATGTGCTACTGGCCGGCCTACCACGGGAACCGGCTGGCCCATCTGATGCCCCTCTTCGACATGATCGAGGGATGGCTGCCGATCCTGCGGAACAACGCCCGGGCCTTCCTGGGGATCGAGGACGGGCTGATGCTCCCCCACGCGGTCGACGACCGGTGCACCTGCATGGGCGGGTTCTGGACCGGGACCGTGGACCATGGGTGCACGGCCTGGGTGGCCCAGATGATGTATCGCTATTACCGGTACACGGGCGACCGCCGCTTCCTCGTCGAGCGGGCCTACCCGTTCATGAAGGGGGCGATGCGGGTCTACGAGGAGATGCTCGAACGGGAGGGAGAGGCCCTGGTCCTGCCGGTCGGGGTGTCGCCGGAGTATAGAGGCTCGAACCTCGACGCCTGGGGCCGCAACGCCAGCTTCCAGCTCGCCTGCATCCACCGGCTCAACGAGGACCTGCTCGAGGCGGCCGGGATCCTAGGCGAGACCCCGCGGCCGATCTGGCGCGAGATCGAGGCCCGCCTGCCGCGGGCCTGCGTCGAAGGCGGACCCGACCAGGGGCAGATCGCCCTGTGGGCGGGGACCGTGCTCGAGGAGAGCCACCGCCACCATTCCCACCTGGCCGGGATCGTCCCCTTCGACGTGATCGACGTGGAGGACCCCCAATGGCAGGGGATCGTCGAGCGCAGCCTGAGCCACTGGATCCGCACCGGGCCAGGGCTGTGGAGCGGCTGGTGCGTCCCCTGGGCCAGCATGATCCACAGCCGGGTAGGGAACGCCGACGCTGCCGAGCTGTGGCTGGAGATCTGGGAGCGGCTGTTCACCAACGAGGGACGTGGCACCCTGCACGACGTCCACTTCCCCGGGTTCTCCCTGATGGGGAAGGGGGCCACCTGCAGCGCGACCACCCGGGGCGAGATCATGCAGATCGAGGCGGGGATGGCGGCGGCGGCGGCGGTGCAGGAGATACTCCTCCACGTTCGGCGCGGGGTGGTGGTGCTCTTCGCCGGAGCCCCGGCCCGCTGGCGCCGCGTCGGGTTCACCGGGATGCGCAGCGACGGGGCCTTCCTGGTCAGTGCCCGCCGCCTCGACGGCCGGGTGGGACCGGTGCGGGTGAAGAGCCTGGCCGGTGGCACCTTCCGCCTGCAGAATCCTTGGGCTGGCCAGGGGAATGGCTCGGTGCTGGTGCAGCGGGCGGGGAGCCGCCGCGAGATCGTTCGGGGCGAGGTTCTCGAGGTAGCCGCGAGAGCCGGCGAGGAGCTCAGTCTCCGCGGTCAGCGCGCCGGCTGACGGTTGGTCGAGACGCTCGTCAGCCAAGGTTGACATTGCGGCGGGAATGCCGCCTTTTTCCAGACCACCCGGCGCGTCGGCAGGCGACGGCCGGCTGTTTCCCCAGAAGGAGACCAGGGCATGGGTGGCGTCTTCGGCGTCGTGTCCAGCCAGGACTGCGTGCACGATCTGTTCTACGGGACCGATTACCACTCGCACCTGGGTACCCGACGCGGCGGTCTGGCCGTGCTGGGACGGGACGGGTTCAGCCGGTACATCCACAACATTGAAAACGCGCAGTTCCGCACCAAGTTCGAGGACGACGTCCGGCAGATGGCGGGGTCGATGGGGATCGGGGCGATCAGCGACACCGAGGCCCAGCCCCTGCTGATCGGCTCGCACCTGGGGAACTACGCCATCGTCACGGTCGGCCGCATCAACAACCTCGACCGGCTCGTGGCCGAGGCCTTCGGTCGCCGTACGGCCCACTTCCTGGAGATGGACGGCGGCCGGATCAACGCCACCGAGCTGGTGGCCACCCTGATCAACCGCGAGGCCTCCTTCGAGGTGGGGATCCGGCGCGCCCAGGAGGCGATCGACGGCTCCTGCTCCCTGCTGGTCCTCACCGACGACGGGATCTACGCGGCCCGCGACCTGTACGGCCGCACCCCGCTGATCGTGGGCGAGCGGGACGGCGCCTGGTGCGTGACCCTGGAGACCTGCGCCTTCCCGAACCTGGGGTACGGTCTCAGCCACGAGCTCGGCCCGGGCGAGGTGGTCAAGCTCACCCGCGAGGGGATGGAGACGCGGCTGCCGCCGGAGAAGGTGCTGCAGATCTGCGCCTTCCTCTGGGTCTACTACGGGTACCCGGCCTCGAGCTACGAGGGGGTCAACGTCGAGGTGATGCGGAACCGGAGCGGCGCAGCCCTGGCCCGCCGGGACCAGGTGGAGGTCGACCTGGCGGCCGGGGTGCCGGACTCGGGCGTGGCCCACGCCATCGGGTACGCCAACCAGGCGGGGATCCCGTACTGCCGGCCCTTCGTCAAGTACACCCCCACCTGGCCACGCTCCTTCATGCCCCAGGACCAGTCGGTCCGCGACCTGGTGGCGCGGATGAAGCTGATCCCGATATGCGAGCTGATCCAGGGAAAGCGCCTGCTGTTCTGCGAGGACTCGATCGTGCGCGGCACCCAGTTGCG
>JBAZUN010000294.1:0-7640 GCA_041661365.1 Candidatus Latescibacterota bacterium | reverse complement strand
GCATGTACTTCCCGTTGCTCACCCGGCTGATCGTCGAGACGTGCATCCCCACGGCGTCGGCCACGTCCTGCAGGACCATCGGCTTGAGGTGGGCCGGGCCGTGCTCGAAGAACCCCATCTGGGCTCGGACGAGGAAGTTGGCCACCTTGAGCATGGTGGCCCGCCGCTGATGTATGGCGTTGATCAGCCAGCGGGCGTCGTTGAGCTTCCGCGAGACGTAGGTCTGCACCTCGTCCCGGCCGTTCCGCCGCGAGTCCTTGAGGAGCTTGGTGTACGCGGCGCTGATCCGCAGCGCCGGCAGGGTGCCGTCGGTCAGGGAGACGACCCACTCCTCGCCGACCTTCTCGACGATCAGGTCAGGGGTGATGTAGGTGACGTCCATGTTCAGGGTCAGCAGCCCGTTGTAGTCGCTGGTGCTGGATGACCCCGGATGCGGCTGCAGCCCCTGGATCAGCTCCAGGGCCTCCTTGAGCTCCTCCTGCGAGACCCCCAGGGCACGGGTGATGCGGGTGTAGCGGCGCTTGGTCAGGTCCTCCATGTGCTGGCGCACCACCTGCAGCGCCAGCTCGGTTCCAGGCCCGTCGCGCTGCTGGAGCTGGATGGCCAGACACTCCTGCAGATCGCGAGCCGCCACCCCGGGCGGGTCGAACCCCTGCACGATGGTCAGCACCCGCTCCGCGTCCTCCAGCGGCACCTCGAGGGCGGTGGCCACCTCCTCGATGGAACAGCCCAGGTACCCCTTCTCGTCCAGGTTGCCGATGATGAACTCGGCGATCTCCCGGTCCTGCCCCTCCAGGCCGGACAGGGCCAACTGATCCTGGAGCAACTGGACCAGCGGGGGGATGGTGGTGATGCGGTTCTCCTGGGGCTCCCGGTCGACCTCCCAGTTCGGGTCGTACTCGCTCCGCTCGCTGTTGTACGCCCCCTGGTCGAACTGCTCGTCGAGGAGGGCGTCCCAGTTGACCTCCTCAGCCTCCTTGGGCAGCTCCTGCTCCTCCTTGAGACCCTCATCGACCGGCTGCTCTTCCTCGCGCTCCTCCTCCAGCTCCAGCGTCTCTTCCAGCAGGGGGTTCAACTCGAGCTGCTGCTTGATCTCCAGCTCCAGCTCCAGCGTCGACATCTGCAGCAGTTGCAGCGACTGGATGAGCTGCGGCGCCATCTTCTGCTGCAGGCTGAGGTTTTGGGAGATACGCAGCATAACGGGATTGCCGGATTAGGTAACTAACAGGCTCGCAATGGATTTAGGTAATAGGATGAGGGCTGCTGCGACTTAGTATAGGGGTAGGGAAGGCCGAAGTCAAGCAGATTGCGTGCCATCCGTAGAATCAAGGGGAGAGGAATCGAGGCGGAACTTCTCCCCGAGATAGGCCCGCCTGACCTGCGGGTCGCCGGTCAGGGCCGCCGCGTCTCCGGAGGTGAGGATGCGGCCGTCGACCATGATGTAGGAGCGATCGGTGATCTCCAGGGTCTCCCGCACGTTGTGATCGGTGATGAGCACCCCCAACCCACGGTCCCGCAGGCGGGCCACGATCCCCTGCAGGTCCTCCACGGTGCGGGGATCGATCCCGGCAAAGGGCTCGTCGAGGAGCATGTACCGCGGCTCCACGGCCAGGGCGCGGGCGATCTCCACCCGCCGCGTCTCCCCGCCCGAAAGGGTGTCGGCCCGCTGACGGGCCCGGGGGGTCAGGTCCAGCTCGTGCAGCAGCTCCTCGAGCCGCGTGCGGATGGCGGGGGCGGCCAGGCCCTGGGTCTCCAGGACCGCCTGGAGGTTCTCCTCCACGGTCAGGCCCCGGAAGATCGAGGTCTCCTGCGGCAGGAACCCGATCCCCTGACGGGCCCGCCGGTACATCGCCATCCGGGTGATCTCGACCCCGTCGAGGAAGATCCGGCCCGAGTCGGGTCGGATGAAGCCGACGATGCTGTAGAAGGTCGTGGTCTTGCCGGCGCCGTTGGGGCCCAACAGGCCGACGATCTGGCCCGGCTCCACGACCAGGTCGACCCCATCGACCACCGGCCGACGGCCGTAGGTCTTCCTGAGCTGCTCGGTGCACAAGGCCATTACACCCTCACTTCGCGGGCTCGGGTGGGGGGTAGTAGCTCCCCTCGATGACCGGTCCCATCTCCACCTTCTCCAGGATCCCCTGGTCGAAGAAGACCTCCATGGACTCCCCCGCTACTCGGTTGGCCGCGGCCTCGGCGTCGGCCTGTTCCCCAGGGGTGAGCGACTCCAGCTCGGCCCCCCCGCGCACCTCGGCCCGGGCCAGGTCGTCGCCGGCAAAATGAAGGATCATGGTCCGGCCGCGGAAGCGGACCACCTCCTCGCGGTCGAGCCGTCGGTGGACCACCTGGGCGCCGCCGGCCAGGGCGATCCGCTCCAGGCGGCCGTCCCGGAAGAAGGCCTGACCGCCTCCCCCCTGGAGCCAGCTCACCCGGCCGGCCGAGGGCTCCACCGTGCCCTGCACCGCGACCGGGAAGTCGATGGAATCGGGCCGATCCCCGGCCAACCGCACCCGCACCGAGTCGGCCTCGATCCGGCTGACGGCGCCACTGTCGGCCCGCTGCTGGACCACGACCACGCGGCCGGCCAGGAGGAGCACCTCCCCCTGGTCGTCGTATTCGCCGCGATTCGAGGACATCCGGAGATCCCCGGTCCGGGCCTTGAACTCCCCGTCCCCGTTCAGGCGGCGGGTGCGGAGGTCGACGGTCAAGGCGCGGGCCTCGACGACCAGCCCGGCCGTTGCCGAGTCGCCCTGCTCCAGCCGGGGTCGGTCGGACAGGACCGCGCGCTCGGTGCGCAGATCGTAGACCAGCCGTCCGGCGCTGACCGCCCCCTCCACCTCGGGTCCGACCAGGGAGACCCGGCCGACCGCGACCAGGGAATCCCGATCCTGCCAGTAGTCCAGCTCGGCGGCCTGTACGCGGCGCTCCCCCTGGCGGAAGGTCACCCCGCCGCCGGCGTGGAGCCGTCCCTCCCCGGCATCCTGCTGCAGGCGGGGAGCCTCGATCTGCCGATCCCCCTGACGGAAGACCGCCGGCCGGCCCAGGGCGACCAGGCGATCGCGACGCCGGTCCCGAACGACCTCCTCGGCGGACAGCTCGACCGGAGGCTCGGCCGCCGCGTCGCTGATCCGGACCGACCCGCGCGCCGCGATCCGGTCTTCTCGCAGCCAGCATTCCACCTCGTCGGCGGCCAGGACCCGGCCCGAGTCAACCCCCGTCACCCCGCCGGTCAGGCGGAACAGCCCCGATCCCTGGTCGTACAGGCCGCTGGCCGCCGAGACCTGCAGCTCGCCCTGGGTCACCCGCGGGCCGTCGTACTGCACCTGAATCCCGCCCTGGCGCTGGCCCTGCTCGGCCCGGGCCGTAACCGTAGCTTGATATCCGCGGCCGTCGGCATGCTCGCGCCAGGTGGTCTCGACCTGCTGCAGGGACCAGCGCTCACCGCCCATCCCGGTCCGCAGCTCCACGCCCTGGGTCTCGCCCTGGGGCGCGATCAACCGCACCGGTCCAGGGACCCAGACGCGGCGGTCCACCGCCTGACAGATCGCGGTATCCGCGACCACCTCGAGCGAATCCCCCACCGCGAGGGAGACCCCGTCGGCCAGGGCGATCCAGTCCCCCTCGGATTCCAGGGTCAGCCGCCGGGCGCTGGCCCGGACCAGGGATCGGCCGTCGGGCTCGGTGAAGGCCACGGTCACCCCGCTGTCCGCGCGGGCCACCCGCTCGGCCAGCAGCTCGCGGACGTACCCCGCGGTCACCAGGGCCCGGATCTCGGGCCGGACCACCTCCAGCCGCACCCCCCACGACTCGCGGTCGGCCGGGGCCGCGGGGACCTGGGCCTCCTCCTCTCCCGGACCGCAGTGCAGCAGGCCCAGGGCAGCCGTCAGCAGGAGCAGTTCCGCGGCACAAGGAAACCGGACGGCAGCCGTTGCCATGGTACCCCAAAGAAAAGGCCACGCCTCCCACCCGGGAAGCGCGGCCGGGAACTTCCCAACGCCGCGGACCAGCTCGATCAGCTCTTCTTGCTCCGCCCGTTGCGGCGGGCCAGGGCCGCCTCGACGAAGCCGAGGAAGAGGGGTGCCGGATTGTCCATCCGCGACTTGAACTCCGGGTGGGCCTGGGTGGCGATGAAGTAGGGGTGGTCGGGGAGCTCGATGAACTCCATCAATCGGGTGCCGTCGACCCGGCGGTGGTACCCCGAGAAGACCAGCCCCTCGTCCTCGAGCACCTCGACGAAGCGACTGGAGATCTCGTACCGATGCCGGTGCCGCTCGAGCACCACCCGGTCCCGCTCCAGCATCACCTGCCCGACCCGGAAGGCCTGCTCGGGGATCTCCAGCAGTTGCCGGATGCGCGCCGCGTCCTCCTCGAGCCGGCCCGACTTCTCGTAGAGCGCGAGAACCCGGGTGTCCTTCTTGAGGACGGCGGCGTACGCGCCCAGCCGCATGCTGCCGCCGAAGCGGCGCTCTTCCAAGACGCTCTTCTGGCTCTCCTGGACGCAGACCACCTTCCAGTCGGATTCCGCCGAGAACTCCTCCGAGGTGGCCTCGCCGAGACCGATGACGTTGCGGGCGTACTCGATCACCGCGAGCTGCAGACCGTAGCACAGGCCGAGGAAGGGGACGCCGTGCTCGCGGGCGTACCGGATCGCGGCGATCACCCCCTCGGCCCCGCCGCTGCCGAAGGCCCCGGGAACCACGATCCCGTCGTAGTTCTCCAGCTCCTCGATCGGTAGATCCCCCTGCTCGAACTTGTGGCCGTCGATCCAGGTGATCCTCACCCCGCAATCGCCGGCCACCCCGGCGTGCATCAGCGACTGGTTGACCGAGATGTAGGAATCGGTGAGCTGGAAGTGACCGATCTCCACGTACTTCCCGACCATGGCCACCTCAAGCTGCTGGCTGGGCTGCCGGCTGCGGCGGACCAGCTGCTCCCAATGGGTCCAGTCCGGCTGGCGGCGGGCCTGCAGCCCCAGCTTGCCCAGGACCTTCACCCCCATCTGCTCCTGCTCGAGGGCCAGGGGGATGTCGTACACGGTCTGCATGTCGGGCTCGGAGATGATGTGGTCGATCGGGACGTTGGCCCCGACCTGGATCTTCCGCTTGCGCACCTCGTCGATCGCCTGCTCGGCGCGGCAGACGATGAAGTCCGGGAAGATCCCGTGCTCGCTGAGCATGCGGATCGCCTGCTGGGTCGGCTTGGTCTTCATCTCGCCGACGTGGGGCGGCACCGGCAGGTAGGTGATCAGCACGTGGACGAACTGCTCCTCGCCGAGCTCGCGGGACAGGGCCTTAACGGCGAAGAGGAAGATCTCGTTCTCGTAGTCGCCGACCGTGCCCCCGACCTCGATCAGGGCCACGTCGAAGCCGCGGGCCGCCTCCTGGATGCGGCGCATGATCTCGTCGGTGATGTGGGGGATCGGCTGCACGGTCTGGCCGAGGTACTCGCCGCGCCGCTCCCGCTCGATCACCGTGGAGTAGATCTGGCCGGTGGTCAGGTTGTTGGTGCGAGGCAGGTCCAGGCCGAGGAACCGCTCGTAGTTCCCCAGGTCCTGGTCGATCTCGCCGCCGTCGTCGGTGACCCAGACCTCGCCGTGCTCGGTCGGCCGCAGGGTCCCGGCGTCGTAGTTGATGTACGGGTCGATCTTGATCGCCGTGGTCGAGTACCCGTACTCCTGGATGATCTTGCCCAGCGAGGCCGTGGTCAGCCCCTTCCCCACCCCGCTCATCACCCCGCCGGTGACGACCACGTACCGCGGTCCCGCGTACCCGTCTGCCACGTTCGCGCTCCTGCCTGCCTTGAGGTGGGTGGATCGCGGCCCGGTCTCAGGACCGCCGATGGGGCATGAGAAACGGCGACGGCCAAGGGGCCATCGCCGCGTTCAGTCGAGGATCCTGGGGACCCTGAAGTACCCGTCCTCGTGTCGGGGGGCCCCCTCAACCAACCGTTGCGGCGAGGGGAAAGGGACCGGATCGTCGGCCCGCAGATCGGCCGCCATGGGGACCACGTAGGAGGTCGGCTCGACCTCGCTGGTGTCCAGCTCGTTGAGCCGCTCCATGTACCGGAGGATGCGGTTCAGTTCGCCGACGAGCCGCTCCTCCTCGGCGGCGGAGAACGCCAGCCGCGCCAGCCGGGCCACTCCCCGCACGTCCTCTACCGTGACCGCCATCCTCGTCGCCTGCTTGCCGCTCCCTGTCGAGCCCAGAACCGCGCGGAATCACCCGCCGGACGCGGTCAAATATGCTGGCCCCTTCCCGGGAAAGCAAGGAGATCAGGACGATGGCTGGACTCGTCTTCCGGCGCTCTCCGTTCACACCTTAGCGGCGATGGCGGCAAGGAGGGACCGGGCCGCGATCCGGCCGTCGGCGAAGACCACCTCCACGGCCGGACAGCGCTCGACCAAGGCCGCCACGGCCTCGACGCCCCGGCCTCCCCACCGGTCCAGGTTCAGGGCCTGGTCCAGGAGCCGGCGGGCCGCCTCGGCCTGACCGAGGGGACGGCGGCCGGGTGACCTGGCCGGCGCCAGGCAGGGGAAGACGAGGTGGCTCACGGGGAGCGGGCCGACCGCCGGAGGACCCAGGTCGGCCGGAGAGAGGTAGCAGTGCTCGGGGAACCGCTTGAAGGCGGGCACCGGACCCGGCAGGATCCCGGCGAACCGACGCTCCGTTCCCCGTCGCACGATCAGGTCGCGGGGGAAGGGGGAAAGGTGCAGGATGAGGGGATCGAGGAGGGCCACCTCATCGGTCAGCACGGTGGCGCCAGCGGCGACCAGGCCGAGGACCAGGGAGGTCTTCCCGCACTCGGGGGGACCGGCCAGGAGCCAGGTCTGGCCGTGGAGGGCGACCACCCCCGCGTGGACCTGCAGAAAGGAGCCCAGGCCGGCGAGGCAGGCCTCGGTCAGGGCCCACTCCACGGCCTGGAAGAAGCCCGGCAGATCCGCGGCCCGGCAGGGCGCACCGTTACGGTGGACGAGCGCGTACCCGGCCGGATCGCGCTGCATCCGGAAGAGCTGGCCGGCCGGGGGGCCGGGAATCCGCGCTCCCCGGTAGATCCCGGTGGCCAGGGATTCGAGGTCCGGATCGTCGCCGGTCAGGGAGAAGGAGTAGTCACCGATGCGGTACCGGTAGTGCCAGTCGGTCAGTGCCGTCCCCCTCCGCGGGTTGCCTGCAATCGGTGGATCAGGCCGCGATCCGCTCGGTCGCCGGGGTGCGGAGCCGGGTCAGCTCGCGGCGGGCCTCCTCCACCTCGCCGTGCAACCGGGTCCGCCGGAGCTCCAGGTGCCGCTGTTGCCGGTCCATCCGGCTGCACTCGTCCCGCAGGGCGTTGAGCTGGTCGCGCAGGCGCCGGAATTCATCGTCCTGGCCCACCAGCTCGGCGTGCATCCGCCGCATCCGACTGGCGGTGGTGTAGCGCAGTGCCGGAGGCAGCCCCAGGCAGACGAAGGTCAGGACGACCAGACTGGCAACGATCACGATATACCTCCTCTTGTTATCACTTGATACGAACAACTGTTGGGTATATCGGCGTTCCTACCTGTCGGTCCAGTCCTTTCGCCTGTTGGTCAGTCCGGCTTCGCCTGGTCCAGTCGATCCAGCTCCCTGAGAAAGAGGCGGATGAGCTGACGCTCCCGCTGCGTGGTT
>JBAZUN010000293.1:0-7665 GCA_041661365.1 Candidatus Latescibacterota bacterium | reverse complement strand
GCCAGCCGCCGTTGCCCAGTCGCGCCTGGTGGAGGAGCCTCAACCCGCTGGCCAGTCGTTCTTCCTGATGATCCAGCCCACCTGCCAGCAGGTGCCGCCAGAGGGCGACGGTGCACGACCCGCAGCAGTAGAACCCGGCTCGGCGTGAAGCGGGGGGATCGAGGCGGGCAGCCATCCGTTCCTCCGCCAGCCGCAGGGCCTCGGTTACCGCGGCGGTCTTCGCCTCCAGCCGGATCAGGGCTCGACACCCCTCGTTCCCCAGCTTGCAGGCCAGGCCGCCCCGGCCGGTCAGCGGCTCACCGGTGAACAGCCGTGGGGCAGAGGCGAAGTCCCGCGCCGTCGGGGCCGGCATGTTCTCGTACGAGCCGTCCTCTCCACATCGGGACGCCAACCATCCGGCCACGGCTTCGCGCTCGCGCCGCGGTATCCGGCGGCCGTGAAAGTCGGCATCGTTGACCGCGTCCAGGGTCGCGGCCAGGCTCTCTCGATCCAGCATGTCGCGCCTCCCTTGAGATGCGCCGAAAGGTCCCCTCGGTCGGATCGAATAAGATCCCCCAACCGGGGCAGCACCACAAGCGCGTCCGTGCGGTCCCCATGCTGGATGGGGGAATCCAGAGACCTCACACCGGTGCATGGACAAGGTCAAGCGAGGCGCTAGCCAGCGGCGACCGAAGGCCCTGGGCCAGCCTCGCGAAACGGGGTGGTATCGAGGGATGAGCGGTGCTCAGTCCGTCTCAGGTCGGCGACCCGAGCCATGGTCACCGGCCGCCGCCCGCCGCCCGGTGAGAAACCAGGTCAGGGTCACCAGGGCCAGGGACAACTGGGTCCTGGCCAGGTCGGCCAGCCCGGCGATCGGGGCCGCCCAGGTCCAGGCCGCCGCGTCCCCCTGGACCGCTGCCCCTCCGTGGGCTACCGCGGCCGCGCGCGCGTCGAGGTAGAGCGTCCCGGCGTGCAGGAGGAACAGTCCGGCCAGCAGGCCGCCGAGCCAGCGCAGTTTCCAGCCAGGGGAGCGATCGGGGGTGACGGCGAAGAGGGCCAGGGCTCCGGCCACGACCGGGTAGACCATCTCGCCGCCGGTGGCCGGCGGCCGCAGGGTCACGGCCGCTCCAGAGAGGGCGAGTATCTGGTTCGCTGTCCAGACCAGGGCGGTCAGGTAGTATCCCGACACCCATTGCCACCCGGCCAGCAGCACGGCCGTGGCCACGCTGAAGGTGACCAGGAACCGACCCGGCCGCCGCAGCATTGCCAGCGGGTTCATCGGGCCGCCTCTCGGGAAGCAGGCCGAGCCCGGGCCACCCAGGTGGCCCAGAGGAAGACCACGAACCCCACGTTCATCAGCACCAGCATGTACAGGTGCAGGAACGAGAGCCAGGCCGGGGCCAGGTGACCGACCAGGGCCAGGGCCACCAGGCGCAGCACGCCGTAGGCGAACAGGGCCCCTGCCCCTGCCAGGATTCCGGCCGCGCGCCAAGTCGGGGTCGCGGGATGGGCCAGCACCGCGGCCACGTACACGAGGAGGGCGAAGAGTCCGGCGCAGTCGTAGGTCACTTGGAAGACCGCGCGCTCCATGACCAGGGCGCAGGTTCCGCTGCTCAGCAGGCTCGGGTCGAGGATCACCGATACGCCCAGGAGGCCGAGGAGTCTGGTCGCGGCCCAGGACAGCGGGTACAGATACCCGGTGCCGAGCCAGGTCTGCCACCAGCCCAGGGTGCCCCAGAGCAGACCGAGGTACGCGAGGAAGAGGAGACCGAAACCCAGCCGCTGCCGCGCGGTCTCGAACCGTCGGGCGACCGGCCCGGTGATCCGGCAGCTCCGCCGGAGCCTGGGCAGGTTCACGGAGCCCGCCTGTCGGAACGTCCGCGGCTTCGCCGGAACAGGCCGTACAGGCCGAGGCTCAAGACCATGAGCAGTTCGCCGCCGAAGGGCACTTCCAGGTGCCGCCGTTTGCTTGAGTCCGGGGCCCTGGCCTCGGTCGAGCCAGGCGCTGATCCCGACAGGGGAATCACCACGGTGGGGTTGTGGGTGACCCGAAGGTTGCCGGTGTAGAGCCCCGGCTTGGGTGGGGCAAAGGTGACTTGGATGACCTGACTGCCACCGGCCGGGATGACGAAGGTGGTCAGATCCGGGACGAACACCGGATTGTCCGAGACGACGCTGACGATGGTGACCGGCGCCAGGCTCGGATTGTTGATGGTCACCGGTATGGTGTTGTCTGCTTCGGCACCGATCACGCCGAAGTCCAGTGACGTCTGGTTGGTGCCCACGGTGGCCGAGGCGGTCACTGGGACCCCGGTGAACCCTCCGGCCGCGTCGTGGCTGATGAACAGGACCCCGGACCGGGAACCCATGGTTGAGGCGGCAAAGGTAACGGTCACCGTCTGGGTAGCCCCAGGGGCCAAGGTGAAGGCCGCGGGCAACGCGGTGAACTCGGCGTCACTGGCGGCGATGTCGCTGACGGTGAGGGTGGAACCGCCGACGCTCCACACCGTCAGGAGAAGAACCCTCGGCTGTCCGTAGACCACGTTGCCGAAGCCGAGGGAATCCGGGGAAACGTAGATCCCGGGGTTGGTCCCGGTGCCGGTCATCGAGATCAATCTCGGACTACCGCTAGCGTTGTGAGTGATCGTCAGGGTGCCGCTCTGCAGACCGATCGCCTCGGGGGTGAAGGTGAGGTTGACCGTCTGACTGCCGCCGGCGGCGATCGTGAAGGCGGTCAGGTCAGGGGCGAAGGGACCGCTGCTGGAGGTGATGTTGCTGACGTTCAGCGGGCCGTTCCCCGGATTGGTTATCGTCAGGGCCAGGGCTCCGGAGGATCCCAGCGGCACCCCCCCGAAGTCCAGGCTCGTGGGCGACAGGCCGAACCCCGGGCTCGTGCCGCTGCCGCTCATGGCCACGGTCGACGGGCTGCCCGCGGCGTTATGGACAAAGGTGAGCACGCTCGTCTGCACGCCTGCCGCGTTCGGCGTGAAGGTAAGGTGGACTTCCTGCGAACCGCCCGGCGCCACGGTGAAGGCGGCGATGTCAGGGACAAACTGGCCGTTGCCGCTGGTCACGCTGGTGACGTTGAGCGTGGCGGTGCCGGCGTTGGCCACGGTCGCCGTCAGGGAGGCCGAGGCGCCGATGGCCGCGGAGCCGAAATCCAGCGAGCCGGGAGTGGCGGAGAAGCTCGGGGCCGTGCCCGTGCCGGCCAGGGCTACCGTGGTCGGGCTGCCGGCCGCGTTGTGCGTCAAGGACAAGGTCGCGGCCTGCGCGCCGGTCGCCGTGGGGGTAAAGGTGACCGTGACCGCGCGACTGGCGCCCGGGGCCACGATATAGCCGGTCGGACTGGCGGTGAACTGGCCGTCGTCCGAGGAAGTTGCCGTGACGTTCAGGTCAGCGTCCCCCGGATTGGTGACAGTGAGCAACAGCGCGGCGGGCGAGCCGACGACCACGCTGCCAAAGGTCAGCGTACTCGGGCTCACCGCAATCTGGGGGGTGGTGCCGGTGCCGCTCAAGGGCACGGTGGCCGGGCTGCCCGTGGCGCCGTGGGCGATGCTGAGGGTGCCGGCAAAAGAGCCACCGGTCGCGGGCGTGAAGGTCACGTTGACCGTCTGGCTGCCCCCTGCGCTGATCGTGAAGCTGGTCGCGTCCGGCGCAAACTGCCCGTCGCTCGAGGTGATGTTGGTGACGCTGAGGGGAGCACCGCCGGTATTGGTGATCACCAGGGACAGGGAGGACGACGAGCCTAACACCACTGACCCGAAGACCAAGGCCAGCGGCGATACGCCGATACTGGCGCTCGTGCCGGTGCCACTCAGGGCTGCCGAGGTGGGGCTTCCCGCGGCGTTGTGAGTGATGCTGAGCGTGGCGGGCTGGGAACCGGTGGCCACCGGGGTGAAGGTGACGTTGACCGCCTGGCTGCCCCCGGGGGCCACCGAGAAGGAGGTGAGCGCGGGGACGTATTGGCCGTCACTCGCCGTGATGTTGGTGACAGTGAGCGTGGCCGTTCCGGGATTGGACACGGTCAGGGAGAGCGAGCTACTGCCCCCCACGACCACGTTCCCGAAGGCCAGGGAGGCGGGGGACAGGGAGATCGCCGGACTGGCACCGGTGCCGGTCAGACTGACGGCGGTCGTGCCCCCAACCGCGTTGTGGGTCAGGGTGAGGGTGCCGGCCTGGGCCCCGCCCGCGATCGGCGCAAAGGTGACGCTGACCACGCGGTTCGCCCCTGGGACCACGGTGAACGAGGTAAGGTCCGGTGAGAACCTGGGGTTGCTGGAGGTGACGCTCGAGACCACCAGGTCCGAGGTGCCGGTGTTGCTCACCGTCAGCGACAGGATGCTCGACGAGCCGGCTTGCACCGTGCCAAAGGCCAGGGACGTCGGCGCCACCGTGACCACCGGATTGATGCCGGTGCCGCTCATGGAGACCGTGGTCGGACTGCCGGCAAGCAGGTCGTTGTGGACGATCGACAGGGTTCCGGAGCGATTCCCCAACGCGGTGGGGGTAAAGGTGACGTTGACCGCTTGGCTGTTGCCCGGGGCCACGGTGAACGCGGTCGCGTTGGGCACGAACTGACCGTTGCTCGAGGTGATGTTGGTCACGTTGAGGGTAGACGTGCCGGTGTTCGAGACGGTGAGGGTCAACACCCGCGGCGTACTCAGCAGCACATTGCCGAACAGCAGGCTGGACGGTGCCACCCCGATGGTTGGCGCCAGGCCGGTACCGGTCATCGGCACGATAGTAGTCGTGCCGGCCGCGGGGGCGTTGTGGGTCAGGGTCAGGTTACCGGTCTGCGCCCCCGGAGTCGTCGGCCGGAAGGTGACGTTGATGGTCTGACTGCCGCCTGGGGGCAGGGTAAAGGAGCCGATGTCCCGGACGAACCGGCCGTTGCTCGAGGTGACGCTGGTAACCACCAAGTCAGCGGCGCCGAGGTTGGACACGGTCAGCGGCAGGGAGGACGAGGCGTTGACCAGCACATTGCCGAAGGCCAAGGTCGCCGGCACGACGCTGATCACCGGCACCAGGTCGTTGACCACCACCCGGTTCCGGTTGCGGGCCGTGATGTTGTTGCCGATGGTGGCCGGCGTCGAGGTGGTGATGTGGTTGTTGTCCGCTCCCAGCCGGAAGGCATGTCCGGTGGTGGCCGTGGCCGCCAGGTCGGCGACGATGTAGTACATCCTGAAGCGGAATCCCTGGGCATACTGCGAGGACAGCATGGTCGCGTTCCCGCCGTCGCTTACCGCGGTGATTCCCCCGGCAAGGTTGATCGCCCCGGCGGGGACGGTATTGAGCAGCACGTCGTCGGCGTCGCCCAGGTTCTGGTCGGTGCTCTCGATCAGACGCAGTTGGACGAAGTCGGCTTGCGTCAGCCCGGCCGTCAGCGGCGCGGCCAGCGGAGAGAGTCGGATGTCGATCCGGCTGAGCTTGGTCGGGTTGGACTGCCCGCGCAGGCCGACGGTATAGATCACCGCCGAGCCTCCGGGCGGGGCAGCGACGACCTCCTCGCGATCGATCCCGGCCGGCCGCGGCGCGGTGCGCAACTGCGCGTGGCTTGGGGTCAGGGGGGCGGCGGCCAGGAGCAGGCCGAGGGCCAGGAGCTCCACGACGCGCGCGGGAGTCGATTTCCTCGCCGCTGCTGCCTGGACCTGGGCAGACCGAACAGCGGCATCCCCTTGCCGGGCCGGCAGACCATGGGCCGGCCAAGCCGAGCCCTGCCTGGACGCGCTCGCCTGGGCACAGAGGGGACGCTGGCGGATGGCCTGCACCTGGGGTCGATTCCTCGCGATGCCGCGGGTATGCTCGGCAGTGTCGATCTTTCTCCCTATACACAAGGGGTACCCCCGGCACAGCAAAAGCCGCGCCGTAGAGCTGGCCTCGCAAAAAACAGGGATAAGTGCAATGGCGAGAGGGAAAGGCAGTGGCCCGGCCGGCAGGAACTGCCGGTCAGCCTTGCCCCGAGTTTTGTACGCGCAGAGGAGGTCGAGGTTCCCGGGCCGGGCAAACGTGGGGTGGGTCAGATCCGGCCCGCGGGATCGACGGCCAAGCGATTACCAGTCCAGAATAACCCCGAGTGCCGGGCTGTCCCGTTGCTCGATCAAAGCCCAGGCCTGCGGGGCCTGGGCCACCGGGAAGCGATGGGTGATCAGGGGCAGGGTGGTCAGGTGACCGCTGGCGACGAGTGCCAGGGTCTGGTCCATCCGCTCCTGGGACCAGCCCGAGACCAGGTCGACGGACAGCTCGCCGGCCCGTAGCGGCTGCAGGGCTACCTGGTCCTGGGTGCCGTAGAAGCCGGCGGACACCAGGTGGCCGTACTGCCGCATCAGCGGTCGCAGTTGCTCCAGGGCCGGCACCGACCCCACGGTGTCCACGGCCACGGCCGCGCCGCGGGGGAACAACTCGCGGGCCACCTGGATCCAGTCGCGACGGCTGGCGTTGACCGCGGCGCCGAACGGCCCTGGAGCGAACCGGGCCAGCCGGTCGTCGCGGTGCCCGACCAGCAGCACCCGGGCGCCCCGCCAGGCCAGGGTCTGCGCGGCCCACTGGCCCACCATGCCGTCGCCGATGACGATGGCCCCGTCGCCGATCCGGACCGGGGCGCGCGCGCCGCAGTTGTACCCGACCTGGGTGAGGACCAGACCGGCGCAGGCCAGCGGGTCGACCCCCGGGGGGAGCTTCCAGATCTGGTTGCGGCCACTGACCGACGGCGATACCTGACCGCCGTGGGCCTCGAACATCCCCTTGACCCGGCCCAGGGCCGCGAAGACCGTCTCGCCCGCGGTCAGGTCATCGATCTCGGAACCGACCCACTCGACCACGCCGACCTTCTGGTATCCGGCGACGATCGGGAAGGGGACCGGATCGGTCGGCCGGCGCGGGGTGTCCCCGGCGATCCGCTCCCCGCGCAGGAACGACCCCTCGGTGCCGTTGCTGATCCACGAATGGGTGACCCGCACCACCACCTCGGCCGGACCCGGGTCCGGGCATTCGACCGCGGCGACGGTGACGGTGTTGGGAGCGGTGAAGACCACGGCCTTAGCGTTCACACGGGCACCTCGGGTTCGGGTAGACGATGGACGGCTGGACGGCAAGGAAGCAGAGGGGAATGTAGGCCACCGCGCCGGCTTGTTCAACGTCTCTCGGTCCCGCGGATCGACCCATCCCGCGGCGAGTCGAGCGACTGGCGCGAGCCTTTCCCGGCGGCAGACGAGGGCCGCGTTGACAGCGGATGAGCCCGCTTCTATCTTGCCGCCGCCGGCCGGTCCCGCGGGATCGGCCGGCCTGCGTTCGGATCCCCTCCCCATCTCACCAGCGAGAGTCCGCGATGAGCCGACACCAGAAGTCCAGCGATCAACCGATGGCTGAATCCTCCCCGGCTTCTGAGGATCTCGGGATGACGGCGTCGGGGTATTACGGGGAGAACGAGCTGGCGATTGACGTCTTGCGGAGCAAGTATCTGGCGCCTGGGGAGACCGGACCGCGGCAGTTGTGGGAGCGGATTGCGCGGGCGGTGTCGTCGGTGGAGGCGGAGTCGGCGGTGTGGTATGGGCGATTCCTGGATCTACTGACCGACTTTCGGTTTATCCCTGGGGGTCGGGTGATGCACGGGGCGGGGCGGGAGGAGGCCAGGCGGAAGCCGACGCTGTCGAACTGTTACGTGATTCCGATCACCGAGGACAGTCTGGA
>JBAZUN010000292.1:4396-7694 GCA_041661365.1 Candidatus Latescibacterota bacterium | reverse complement strand
GCCTGACCCGAACCAGGCCCGGCTGTTCCCCGGATCGATCTCCCGGACCCGGCGGAATTCGGCCGTGGCCTCGCGGTGTCGCCCGAGGGCGGCCAGCACCTCGGCCCATTCCAGCCGGTATCGAAGCGCGGTGCTGTCCAAGGAAACAGCCCGAGCCAAAGCTGCCTCTGCGGCGGTCAGGTGGCCGGCCTGCCGTTCGATACGACCGAGCTGGTGGTGGGCCATCGCCAGGGACGGGTCTGCTTCCAGGGCCTGGGCCACCGCGGCTCGCGCCCGCTGCACCTCCCCCATCTCGCGGAAGGTGTCGGCCAGGTTCACCAGCACCTCGGCCCGCTGTTCCGTTCCCCTGGTCAGGGCCGCCTCATACATGGTCACCGCGCGCTGGTATTCCCCTTGTCGGCCGTAGAGGTTGCCGAGGTTGTTGTACGGCTCGGCCCGGTCGGGAAGCAACTGCACCGCGCGCTGCCAGGCGGCCTCGGCCTCGGCCAGGTGTCCGGCCCGGTACAGGGTCTGGCCGTAGTTGCTCCAGATGCTGCCGCTCCGGTCGTCGATGGCCAAGGCCCGTCGATATTCGACCGCCGCCGAGTCGAGCTGCCCCAACTGGGCGTAGGCGTCGGCCAGGTTCTGGTGGATCTCCTCGTAGTCGGGGTACCGCTCCAGAGCCTGACGGTACCACGGCACGGCCGCGGCCACCTCGCCCCGCAGATGCAGGAGGGTGGCGATGTTGTTGTACGCGTCCCCATACCCCTGATCGAGGGCGATGGCCCGGGCATAGGCCCGCATGGCGCCGTCTGGATCGCCCGACTGCTGCAGGGCCTTCCCCAGGTTGGTCTGCACCCGGTACATCGCCGGTCCCTTGGCGGCCGCGTCCTGCCAGAGATTCAACTCCGAACGCCAGACCGGATTGCGCTCGATCGTCAGGACGGCCAGCAGAGGCAAACAGACCCAGAGCAGCCAGCCGCGGCGACGCAATAAGAGCCACCCGCCGAGCCAGGCCAGGGCCGCCACGGCCAGGTAGAGCCTTCGCTGGTTGACCAGCATGTTCAGCGGCATCACCGTGGCCGGCAGGATCACCAGGCCGGCCCAGGTCAGACAGAAGGCCGGCAGACCGGAGCGCCGCGTCAGCCACCCCACCAGCGCCAGGGAGGCGACCAAGGCCAGGCCGGCCAGGACCGGACCGTGCCAGGGAGACTCGCCGGCGAAGAACTGCGGCTCCACGCTCAGGCCCGTGGGCAGGACCAGCAGCCGGAGGTAGTAGGCCGCGGCCTTGGCCTGGGTCCAGAGCTGGTGATCCCAGCTCCGCACCGGGTGCGCCAGGGAGCGGGTGAGGAAGCTGTTGGCGGTGATGAGGAGCAGGTAGGCCGAACCGATGAGCCCGTAGGTCAGGTAGACCGTCCGACGTAGAGGCTCGCGCCGAACCCAGCGGTCGTGCAGCCAGAAGACCGCAGGCGCGGTAATCGCCACCGACTTGGCCAGCAGCCCCAGACCGTAGGCGCCGGCGGCGAGGTACCCCCGGGAGGATCGGTCCCGTCCCTGGAGATGCAGGAGGAAGGCCCCGAGGTACCCGCAGGCGGCCAGGGACTCCGAGCGGCTGCTGATATAGTTGACCGGCTCGGTGGCCAGCGGGTGCAGGGCGAAGAGCAGACCGCTGAACAGTCCCGCGCTCCGGCTTCCCAGCAGCCGCACGCCCAGGGCCCAGACCAGCAGGGAGCAGGCCAGGTGCAGGCCGAGGTTTACCGCGAGGTACCCGGCCGGACGGTACCCGCCCAGGGCGTGGTTGAGGGCATAGGTGACCAGCAGGAGCGGCCGGTACATGGCCTTGCCCGCGTCGGCCGAGAAGAGCGAAGGGTCGGTGAAGTACCCGGGCAGGAAGCGGAGGGAGCGCACCGCGGGGTTCTCGACCAGCGAGTGAAAATCGTCGTAGTGGAAGGCCCCGGGAAAGGCGTTGAAATAGACGACGCAGCAACAGAGGAGGATCAGACCTCCGTCCCGCCAGGGGCGATCGGTTGCCGCTGCCGTCATCGCTCCGCGCCTATCCGAGGACCGGGGGGACCGGCTTCAGGGGTGGAATCGAGGGCCCGGAGGTGCTCGGCCGCGTGGGCCCCCCAGGCAGGATCAACGGCCGCGCCTTGCTGGTACGCGGCCAGGGCCTCCTGGCGTTTCCCGGCGCGCTCGAGCACCGCGCCCAGGCTGATCCAGGCCGGGGCGAACCCAGGATCCAGGGAGACGGCGCGGCGGAACGCCTCCTCGGCCCGGGGGTATTCCCCCAGCATCAGGTGGGCGTTCCCGGTGTTCAGCCAGGTGCGGGGATCGCCCGGCGCCAGCCGGTCGGCCTGGGCGTGCTGTGCCAAGGCCTCGTGGCCGCGCCCGATCATCTGGTAGGCGTTCCCCAGGTTGTTCCGCAGTCCGGCGTCTTCCGGGCTCAGACCGACGGCCCGCTCAAGGGCCAGGGTACACTCGGGCCAGCGCTCCTCGGCGCGGAAGAGCTCGGCGAGCTGGGTCCACAGCTCGACCGTGTCACCGGCTCGGGCCAGGCCGGTCTCCAGCACGGCCCGGGCCCGGGTCCCCTCCCCGGAGCGAAGCAGCAGCTCGCCGATGCGGGCGTACCCGACGGCGAACCCGGGATCGCGGCGCACCGCCTCTTCATAGGCCCGGATCGCCTCGGGGTCGTGGCCGTCGCGGGCATGGGCCTCGGCCAGGAAAATATACGGCCGGGCCATCATCGGCGCCTTTGTCGCGGCGTCCGACCAGAGGGCGTAGTCGCTGGCCCAGACCCGGCTTCGCTGGAGGGTCAGTCCGACCAGGATGATCAGCCCCACCGCGGCCAGCACCGGCGACCACCGGCGGGCGCTTCCCCCCAAATCGATCCTGGTCCAGCAGCTCCCCAGGGCCAGGGCTGCGGCCCCGGTGGACAGGTAGAGCCGGTGCTCGTTGACCAGCACGTTCAGCGGGACCAGCGAGGCCGGGGCCAAGGCCACCCCCCACCACAGGAGGAGGAAGAGCGGCAGGCGGTCGCGCGCCCGGGTCTGCCAGGTCAGCACGAGGAGGGAGGCCCACAGGAGCACGGCAGCGACGGCAAAGGGATCGGCCAGGGAGTCGGAGATCAGGAACTGGTGGTCCACGCTCAGGTGCACCGGCACGACCTGGAGGACCAGGTAGTGGATCCCGGCCTTGACCTGGGTCCAGAGCTGCTCATCGTACCCGCGCACCGGCGCGGCCACCGCGGCCCGGTGCACCAGACGCCAGCCGACGGCCAGGTAGGCCACGGCGACGACGGCCAGCGCGGCGTAGAGCCGCC
>JBAZUN010000292.1:0-4386 GCA_041661365.1 Candidatus Latescibacterota bacterium | reverse complement strand
CTCGACCTACCTGACCCGGGGTCCAGAGCAGGTCGTGAGCCAGGATCAGGGCCGGCAGGACCGCGGCCGTGGACTTGGCGAGCAGGCCGGCGCTGAAGGCCGCGACGAGGAGGACCATCCCCCCGCCCTGCTGACGGCGGCGCAGGAAGAGGGAAAACCCAAGGAGGACGAAGAAGGCGGCCAGGGTCTCCGAGCGGCTGCTGAGGTAGCAGACCGCCTCACTGTTGATTGGATGCAAGGCGAAGACCAGGGCCCCCACCCCGGCCGCATCCCGGTCGCCGAGGAGCAAGTGGCCGATCCGCCAGAGCAGCAGACCGCAGCCGGCGTGCAGCGCCAGGTTGACCAGGTGGTAGCTCCAGGTCGCCGAGCCGCTGACCGCCCAGTTCAGGGCCAGGGTGACCAGCAGCAGCGGCCGGTACATGGCGTGCTCCGGCCGCGCCGAGAACAGGGTGGGATCGACAAAGAAGGCCAACAGATTCCGCGGATCTCGAAGGTGGTAGTTGTCAACAATAGAATGGAAGTCGTCGTACTGGAACGGATACCCCAGGGTCTGCAGGTAGACCAGGCAGGGTACCGCCACGAGTACCGCGGGCCAGAGGAACCGCCACCACCTGGACTCCCCGGTCATCAGCGCACCTCGAGGAGGACGATCCGTCCGGCCTGGGGATGCCCGGGATCGCTGAAGACCCGGACCTGGCGGTACCGCGGGTCAGCGCCGTCGAGCAGCCCGGTCAGGTACTGCCGGTTACGGGTGTAGTAGTAGTGGGCCGGGGTCCCGGCCGGCGGCGGCTCATTGTCGAGGAACCTGGCGTACCCGGCGCTGGGAAGGATCAGGTACCGCACCCCATAGGTCTTCAATTCGGGGTACTCCATCCAGGTACGGCGAAAGGTCTCGGCGGTCTTGGGGTCGCTCAGGTCGATCCCCGCGGCGTATTCCGGCGGCACCACCGGCTGCTCGCCAAAATACTCCAGGCTCAGTTGAGTATAGATCCGCAACCCTCGGTCCAGCTCCTGCAACCGCCTGGTCAGCTCGGGCCGCGCCGCGCTGGCCGCCAGCCGCTCGCGCAGGAAGGCCCGGTGCACGTCCCCCTTGAGGGGCGGGCAGTAGTCGATGCGGTACACCCCCAGCACCGTGCCGTCGGGGATAGTGGCCTCCATCCAACGCGCCGCCTCGGATCGCGGGTCAGGTCGCCGGAGCGCCGCTCCCTCCTCGACGGTAGCCACGGCCTGCGGCAGCGAGGCCAGCACCAGGCCGGGGAGCACCCACCTTCTCCAGCGACCGGCGGCGACCTCGGCCAGCCAGCGACCGGCCATCACCCCGGCCAGGGGGAGCAGGTACAGGGCATAGTGCACCCCTCCCTTGGGCCAGGAGCCGAGGTAGAGGAAGCCGGGCAGAAGCACGGCCAGCAGGACCAGGTCCGCGGCGGTGCGGCGCCGAAGGGCGTGGATCGCTCCGAGCAGGGCCAGGACGGCCCAGACCAGCTCGATCCGCGCCAGACTGGCCAGCAGGGCCAGGCGGGGCCAGGACGACGGCGCCAGGGAGAAGCGGAGGTTCGAGGTCACGTCCAGTATACCCTGCCAGTACCGCCCTGGCGCGATCAGCCAGTACGGTGATCCCGCGAGGAAAGCGGTCAGCAGGCCAACGCCGGCGGCGATGGCGCGCCGGTCGAGGAGCGCTCCTCCATCGCGGTGGATCCGCAGCAGGTGGGCCGCAACCAGGCCCGCGACCACCACCCCGGCGTTGTACTTGGTCGAGATCGCCAGGCCGGCCAGGACGCCGGCGGCGAGGTAGGTCCGCGTTCCCCCCTGCCGTGACAACTGCACCGAGACCAGACAGGCAGCCACGGCAAACAGGGCCATGGTCACATCGGGCAGGGCGAACCGCGACTGGGTCACCAGCACGGTGGACCAGGCGGCAAAGCAGGCCCCACCGATCGCGGCCCCTGTCCCATAGGCCCGGCGGCCCAGGGCGAAGGTCACCGCCACCAGGCCGGTCCCGGCCGCGGTGCTCAAGATCCTTCCCACCAGGGCCAGTTGACCGGGCGCGAACAGGTGGGCAAAGGTCACCGAGGGACCGATCCCGCCCAGGTCGGTCAGCCAGCCCACCCCCCAGGCCAGCCATACCCCTCCGGCCATCAGATAGCCGTACAGGGCCGGGTAGTTGTAGTGCCCCGGCTCCAGGGTGGCCGCGTTCAGGAACCGGACCGTCTCCTTGACCAGGACCCGCTCGTCGCCGGTGACGAAGTCCGGGAACCCGTGACCGATCCCCCATAGCCGAGCCGCCAGGGCCGCGGTCAGGCAGGCCGGCAGCACCCAGCGGGGCAGGTCCTCGTCGCGGGCCATCAGTGTCGCGTCCCACCGGCCAGGGCCTGACGCCGGCGACGGGCCTCGTCGCTGAAGCGGGGCTCTCCTTGCCATTGGCGCAGGAAGGCATCGAAGGCGGTCATGGCGTCGGCCGTACGGCTCATCCGCTCGTAGAGGAAACCCAGGTTGTACCAGGCCCGGACATACCCGGGGTCCAGGCTCAGGGCCCGTTGGTACGCCGCCTCGGCCTCGGGCAGGCGGTCTAGTCCCTCCAGGGCTCCTCCCAGGTTGAACTGCACCCCGGCGGCCTCGGGATTGAGCGCCGCGGCCCGCTCCAGCGCGGTCAGGGCCTCGCTGTACCGCCCGGCCCGCAGGTGCAGGGTCCCCAGGTTGTGGTGCACCTCGCCGCGCAGCGGACTGATCGCCAGGGAGCGCGCGTAGAGATCAAGAGCCTCCTCGGTCCGGCCCTGCCCCGCGCGCAGGGAGGCCAGATTGGCCAGGGCCTCGGCATAGGACGGCAGCAGCGCCAGGGCGCGCTGGTAGGAGTGCTCGGCCAGGCCGACCTCGCCGCGCTGGACCTGCAGGTTCCCCAGGTCGTTCCAGGCAGGCGCGCTGGTCGAGTCCAGGGCCAGGACCTGGGCAAACTCGGCCTCGGCCTGGTCCAGGCGTCCCTGCTGCCGGTAGAGGATCCCCAGGCGGAGATGCGGTCGGGTCATCAGCGGCGCCTGTTTTGCCGCCTCCCGCCACAGCCTCTCCTCGCTCTCCCACGCCTGACTCCCCTGCGCGGTGCGACCGGCCAGGAGGAGCACGGCCGTACCGGCCAGCACCCACCGGCGCCGAGGTAGCGGTCCCTGCCCGAGCACGACGGCAAGCAGTCCCACAACGCCGACCAGGGGGAGGTAAAGCCGACGCTCGGCCACCAGGACGTTCAGGGGGACGACCAGGGTGGGCAAGAGGCACAGGCCGATCCACCCCAGCCAGAACCAGAACGGCCCTCGCCAGGGATGCGACCGGGTCGCTAGCACTACCAAGAGAGAACCGAGCAGGGCCACGGCGAGCCAGACCACCGGCTCGCGCGACGACGAAGAAACGAAAAACTGGTGCTCCACGGTGAGCGGCCAGGGTAGACAGAGGAGCTTGGCGTAGTAGACCAGGGCCTTGGCCTGGGTGCAGAGCTGCGCCGTCCAGGCCCGGACCGGGGCCTCGACCAGGGCCTCGCGGAGCAGGGTCCCGGTAGCGACCAGGTACACGGCCAGCACCAGCCAGTAGGGTCCTTGACGGCGAACGGCGGTAACCGGACGCCGCTCCCCCACGGTACCCTCCCAGAGGAGGAGGACGGCCGGCAGCACCGCCACGGTCGACTTGGTCAGCAGTCCGGCGCTGAAGGCCAGCAGCGAGCCGGCGAGGCTGACCCATCCGGACCGCAGGTAGAGGAGCAGGCTAGCCAGCAGCAGCAGCGCTGCCAGGGACTCGGAACGACTGCTGACGTAGTTCACCGGCTCCAGGACCAGCGGGTGCAGGCCGAAGACCAGGGCGCTGACCAGGGCCCCGGCCGGTGAGGCTCCGACTCTCAGGAGCACGGCCCGCACCAGGAGGCTGGCTCCCGCGTGGACAGCGAGGTTGACCAGGTGGAACCCGATCCGGTCGTACCCGCCGAACCGGTAGTTCAAGGCATAGGTGACCAGCAGTACCGGCCGGTACATCGCGCTCCCCGGATTGCGCGAGAACATCGCCGGGTCGGTGAAGAAGGCCGGAAGGTTGGCCAGCGAGCGCAGGTAAGGGTTGCCGACCACCGAGTGCTCGTCGTCGAAGTGGAACCCGCTGTCGAGGGAGCCGGCATGGACCAGAACCACCAGGCCGACCAGCACCAGGGGGTGCCACCACGACCGGGAGGTCACGCCCTGCCTCCGAGCTGACCGAGCCGCTGGGCCAGGGAGAGGAAATGCGGCCGGGCCGAGTAGAAACCGCGCCGGGCCAGAAGCCTCTGGTGACAGGTCTCGCGCCGGCCGCGGTCGAGGATTCCCTCCAACTGCAGGGCCAGCTCCTCCGAATCGCCGCAGCGGGCCACCAGGCCGAACCCCC
>JBAZUN010000291.1:0-7704 GCA_041661365.1 Candidatus Latescibacterota bacterium | reverse complement strand
CTCCTGCCGCAACTGGGCCACCTGGGCGATCTGGGCCTTCATCCGCCCCAGGAGCTGCGCGGTCATCACCTTGGCGCCGACTACCAGGAACATCAGCACCAGGGCCAGGACCATGGCGATGATCTCAAAGGTGATCATTGGGCCGTTCCCGGGAAATGAGTAACGCGGTCTGCGGACGCGTAGAAGATACGCGGCCCGCAACGCCGGATCAACCACCGGCAAGGAGCGCCTCCAGCTCGCCAGTGGCCTGGACCGGGTCGACGAAGTGCACCGCCGCCATCCCCAGGGCCCGGGCCTGGGCCACGCAGGCCGGGTTGTCGTCGACCAGCGCCACCTCGGCCGGCGGCCGGCCGATGGCGATCAGGACCAGGCCAAAGGCGCGCGGGTCGGGCTTGAGCAGGCCGGTCTGGTGCGAGAGGAAGGTCCGCTCGAACAGGTCCAGGCAGGTACAGACCCGGCAGGTTTCGGCCCAGAGGAGCGGGTTGTTGTTCGACAAGGCGAACAGCGGATACCGGCAGCGCAGCCCGGCCAGCAGTTCGGGCATGCCGGGGATCTCCTGGAGCACCAGCCCGGCATAGGCCCGGGCCAGCGCCTCCTGGTCAAGGTGCAGCCGCAGACCGCGGCTCAGACCGGCGAGGAACTCCTCGGTGGTCGCCTGCCCGGTCTCGTAGGCCGCGTGCAGCGGGTCCTGCCGGAACCAGGCCTCGGCCGCCGCGTCCGAGACCGGCGCGGCCGGATCCGAATGGCGGGTCAAGGCCCTGACCCCGGCGGTGCGGACCACGGTGTCGCACAGGTCGAAGAGCAGGGCCCGGATCACCGGCACGCCTCGATCTCGGCCAGCTTGCGCTCCAGCCGCTTGTCCGACACCGGTTCGGCCGTGCCCAGCTCCTGGGCGAAGACCGACACCCGGTACTCCTCGACCAGCCAGCGCAGCTCCTCGATCAGGGCCCGCCGCGGCGACAGCGGGGAGAGGGGTTCGGCGCGCAGCCGGTCCAGCCGCGCCTGATACGGCCGCACCCGGGCCGCCATCTGCTCGTCCTTCCCCGGCTGCAGCCGGGCCCGCTCAGCGCGCCGCAGCACGGCCTGCAGATACCGACAGAGATGCCCGAGACGGGCGAACGGCACCTGGCGCAGGAGATCGGCGGGGACCAGCCGCTGCAGCTCGGCCTGCAGCTCGTCGTGCGGGTGCGGGTGAACGAGAAGCTGGTGACGCAGCTCCAGCAGGCGGCCGAGCTGCTCCAGGAAGCGCGGCACCAGGGTGCGCACCTCCTCGCCGGCCCGAGTTACCAGCGCCTCGAAGCGGACTTGTTCCAGCGGATACAGCTCCTCGCGCCGGAAGAGGTGGTCCTCGAGATGGGCCTGGGCCGCCTGGCGCAGCTCGGCCATCGGGGCCAGGGTACGGCAGAGGAGCTTGAACCGCGACAACTCCTGCAACTGCCGGCCCACCCAGGCCAGTTGCTCGCGCAGGGCGTACGCAGCCAGCCGGGCCACCCCGTCGCGGCTGGCCAGCCGGGCTTCCTCCTCGTTCTTGAACAACCGCAGGCTGGCCGCCTCGGGCCCTGCCACCAGCCCCGGGTACCCGAGGAGCGGGACCCCGGCCACCTCGGCGACCTGAATCCGGACCGGCAGATCGCCGAAGGTCCACGCGGTCAGCCCCTCCTGCTCCCACTGGGCCGCGGCCCGGGTCCACGCCTCCAGCTCGGCCGGGGTGTCGTGCCGCTCCAGGCGGCGGACCAGGGCGTCCAGGTCGCGGTCCGCGTCCACCGGCCGGGCGTCCTCCCCGGCGACCTCGACCCGCAGCCGCAGGTGTTCGGGTACCTCGTCCAGGTCCCAATCCGGGCGCCGGATCTGCAGCCGGTACTCGGCGCGGATGAACGCCTCCAGGGATTCCAGGAAGGTCGGGTGGGTCGGTCGCAGACGGGCCGCGATCGCTCGCGCCTTCTCCGGGATCGGCACCAGCTCCTTGCGCAGGGCCTTGGGCAGGGAGCGCAGCAGGCAGGTCACCTTCTCCTCGAGCAGCCCCGGCACCAGCCATTCGAGGACCTCGGGCGCCACCGCGTGGATCAGCCGGTACGGGACCCGCACCGTGACCCCGTCGTCCTCCTGGCCGGGCCGGTAGGCGTAGGAGATCGGCAGGGCCTGGTCGTCCAGCACCAGGGCGTCGGGGAACGACTGGCCGTCGAACCCGGTCTCGCCGGCCAGCAGGTCGCGCTCGGACATATAGAGGAACCGGGGCTCGGTCGCGGTCCGCTCGCCGACGACGCGGTTCAGGTCGTGGATCGAGGAGACCTCCTCCAGCCGGGTCCGGTAGAAGTCGACCGCCGCCTCGGACAGGTCGACCCCCGCGTGCCGCGACACCCGGGTCTGCCAGGTCTCGAGCTTGCTGAAGAGACGAAGGTTGTGCTCCAGGAAGCCGTGCGGGGTCTGGATCGCCCCGGGAACCAGGGCCTCGCGGATGAAGATCTCGGTGGCCTCGCGGGGATTGATCCGTCCGTACCCCACCTTCCGGGTCAGCACCTCGAGGCCGTACAGGGTCAGGGTCTCCTGCACCAGGACCCGGCCCGAGCGCGGGTTCCAGTACGGCTCCTTGTACGAGGAGCGGCACAGGTGCTCACCTAGGTCGGCCAGCCATTCGGCGTCGATCCGGGCCACGGTGCGGGCGTAGAGCCGCGAGGTCTCCACGACCTCGGCCGCGACGATCCACTCCGGTCCGGCCGTCTCGCGCTCTGCTGTCGCGGGCTTGGCAGGGCCGCTTCGTCGCCGCGGGCGCCGCCGGAAGAGACCGGAGCCCGGGAAGAGCATCACCTCACGGCCCCGCGCTGCCTGGTACAGGTTCCCCTCCCGGACGCGGGCGATGTTGCTGAGCAGACCGCTGAGCACCGACCGGTGGACCGCCGCGTACTCGGCCGGCTCGTCGTTGAGCGTGAAGCCGCCGAACTCCTCGACGAGCTGCTGCAGTTGGGCGTGGATGTCGCGCCACTCCCGCATGCGGATGAAGGAGAGGAAGTGGGCCCGGCAGAACTTCCGCATCCCGCTCTGGGTGCCGATCGCCTCGAGCTGGTCGTGATAGGCGTTCCAGATTTTGAGCAGGGCCAGGAAGTCCGATTCGGGATGGGCGAACTGCCGGTGCATCTGATCGGCCTCGTCCTGCTGTTCTAGCGGTCGCTCCCGCGGGTCCTGGATCCCCAGGGCCGCGGCGATCACCAGCAGCTCGCGCAGGGCCCCCTCCTGGCGGGCCTGGAGGATCATCCGGGCGTCGGTCGGGGCGATCGGCAGACGGGCCAGCTCCCGGCCGAGCCGGGTCAGCCGGTGGTCCGCGTCCAGGGCGCCCAGCTCCTGCAGGAGCTGGTACCCGCCGCGCACGGCCTGGGCCGAGGGCGGATCGATGAAGGGGAAGGTCTCCACCTGGCCCAGCCGCTGGGCCGTCATGTGAAGGATCACGTCGGCCAGATCGGCCCGCTGGATCTCGGGCTGGGTGTAGCGCGGCCGGGACTGGTAATCGGCCTCCTCGTAGAGCCGGATGCAGATCCCGTCGGCCACCCGGCCGCACCGGCCGCGGCGCTGGTCGGCGCTGCTCTGCGAGATCGGCTCGATCGGCAGGCCCTGGGTGCGGGTGCGGGGGTTGAAGCGGGTCACCCGGGCCAGGCCGGTGTCGACCACGTAGTGGATGCGGGGGATGGTCAGCGAGGTCTCGGCGATGTTGGTCGCCACCACCACCCGGCGCCGTTCCCCGGGGGCAAAGACCCGCTGCTGCTCGGCCGAGGTCAGGCGGCCGAAGAGGGGGAGGATCTCGACCCCGCGCAGGCGCCGTCCCTCGAGGCGATCGCAGGTCTCGCGGATGTCGGCCTCGGTGGGCAGGAAGACGAGCAGGTCCCCGCCCCGGGGCGACTCGGCGATCACCTCCTCGACGGCTTGCACCGCGGCGTCGGTGTAGGTGTAATCCCCGCTCTCGGCCAGCAGTTCGTCCAGCGGCCGGTACCGGACCTCCACCGGAAAGACCCGACCGGAAACCTCGATGACCGGGGCGTTGTCGAAGGCGCGCGAGAAGGCCTCGGTGTCGATGGTGGCCGAGGTGACGATCACCCGCAGCTCGGGCCGCTGCCGCCGCAGGATCTTGAGGTACCCGAGCAGGTAGTCGACGTTCAGGCTGCGCTCGTGAGCCTCGTCGACGATGATGGTGTCGTACTCGAGAAGCTGCCGGTCGCCCTGGATCTCGGCGAGGAGCATCCCGTCGGTGACCATCTTGACCAGGGTGTGCGGCGAGGTCTCGTCGGTGAAGCGGATCTTGCACCCCACCTCCCGGCCCCAGGTCACGCCCAGCTCGTGGGCGATGCGGCGCGAGATCGATAGGGCCGCCACCCGGCGGGGCTGGGTGCAGGCGATGGTGCCGAACAGCCCCCGGCCCGCCTCCAGACAGATCTTGGGGAGCTGGGTCGTCTTCCCCGAGCCGGTCTCACCGGCGACGATGACCACCGGATGCTGCTCGACGGCGCGCCGGATCTCCTCGCGACGGGCCGAGATCGGCAGCTCCTCGGGGTAGGTCACCTTCGGTCGGCGCCGACGTCGCTCCTCGACCAACCGGGCCGAGCGCTCGGCCTCGCGGCAGAGGCGCTGCAGCTCCGCGGCGTTGCCCGAGGATCGCTGCCAGGCCCGCAGCCGGTCCTGCAGCCGTCGGCGGTCGCGCAGCAGGCAGCGCGCGACTAGCTCCTTGAGGTGGGCCGGTGATACCGGCTCGACGGCCGTAGGCTCGCTCAACACCGCTCTCTCGACCAACGGTCAGCGCTTCCAGTCCATCTGATTAACGGCGCAGAGTAACACCGAGTCAGGACCGCACCATGTCAAGCGACCGTCGGCCGCGACCTTATTCGAGTACGGCCCGGATCCGGCGCACGCCGCTGCCGGCCGACTGCTCGCGCAGGATGCGGAAGGTGCCCAGTTCACCGGTGCGGGTCACGTGGGGGCCACCGCAGATCTCCCGGCTGAACGGCGGTCCGTCGGCCGGGTCCGCGCTTCCCCCGACGGCGTAGACCCGCACCTGGGCCCCGTACCGCTCGGGGAACAGACCGATGGCCCCGCTCCGGCGCGCCTCCTCCGGGTCCATCTCCTGCCAGGCGATCGGGTAGTCGGCGCGGATCGCCTCGTTGACCAGCTCCTCGACCCGGCGCAGTTGCTCCGGGGCCAGCCGGATCGGGTGGGAGAAGTCGAAGCGCAGCCGCTGGGCGTCGATGTGGCTCCCCCGCTGCTCGACGTGCGGTCCCAGCACCCGCCGCAGGGCCTCGTGGAGCAGGTGGGTGGCCGTGTGGTACCGGACCGCCGGCTCAGAGCGATCGGCCAGGCCACCGGCAAAGCGGCTCTCGGCCCCCTCGCGCGAGCGCTCCTGGTGCTGGCTGAAGGCACGGTGGAACCCCTCGCGATCGACCTGCAGGCCGCGCTCGCGGGCCAGCTCGACGGTCATCTCCAGGGGGAAGCCGTAGGTGGCGAACAGCTCGAAGGCGTCCTCCCCGCCCAGGGTGGAGATCCCGTCGGTGCGGGTGGCGCGCTTGGCCACCAGCCGGTCGAACTCCCGCAGGCCGCGCTCGAGGGTGCGCTCGAACCGCACCTGCTCCTCGCCGAGCTGCTCGGCGATCACCGGCGCCTTGCCGTGCAGGGTCGGGTGGGTGGCGGCGACGGCCTCGATCAGCGGCTGCCAGAACCCGGCCGGAAGCCCGAGCAGGCGGCCGTGCCGCACGGCCCGGCGGATCAGCCGTCGCACCACGTACCCCTGCTCGAGGTTGCTCGGGACCACGCCGTCGGCGATCAGGTGGGCCGCGGCGCGCACGTGGTCGGCCAGGATGCGGCAGGAAACCTGGGTGTCCCGGCCGTCGCGCCTGGAAAGGGCCGCGATCCGGGCCATCAGCGGCGCGAAGATATCCCCCTCGAAGACCGAGGGGAGGCAGTTCAGCGCGGCGACCGCCCGTTCTACCCCCATCCCGGTGTCGACGTTGCGCTGGGTCAGGGGCCGGATGCTCCCGTCCGCGAGCTGTTCGTACTCCATGAAGACGTCGTTCCAGATCTCCACGTACTTGCCGCAGCCGCAGTTGGGCCGACACTCGGCCGAGCAGCGAGGCCGGCCGGTGTCGTAGAACATCTCGGTGTCCGGCCCGCACGGTCCCGAAGCGCCGACCGGCCCCCACCAGTTCTCGCCCCGGCCCATCGGAAAGATCCGCTCCCCCGGGGCGGCCGCGATCCCGACCTGGGCGAACTGGGCCTGCCACAGCCCGATCGTTTCGTCGTCGCGCGGACCCCGCTCGTCACCGCCGAAGACGGTCACGCACAACCGCTGCGGCTCGAGCCCCAGCCATTCGGGGCCGGTGAGGAACTCCCAGCTCCAGGGGACCATCTCGGCCTTGAAGTAATCGCCCAGGGACCAGTTTCCCAGCATCTCGAAGAAGGTCAGGTGGGCCGCGTCGCCGACCAGCTCGATGTCGTCGGTGCACGCACCGCTGGGCATTGACCAACCGGCGGCCGGCGGGGTGCCGCTCACCGAGCAGGTAGGGGACCAGGGGCTGCATCCCGGCCGAGACGAACAGCGCGCTCGGATCGTTCTCCGGCACCAGGGGCGCGGCCGGGATCAGGGCGCACCCCTTCTGCGCGAAGAAGGCGAAGAACTTCCCCCGCAGCAGGCTGGAGGTCATCCCCTCGCGACTCATCGGCTCTCCTTTCACCACGAAAAAACCCGCTGCCTCAACTCCGGCAGCGGGCGGCCTCTCGATCTGGTCAAAGACCTTAGCTTGAGGTCAAGCCCCCTGCCGGATCGCGGCCGGCAGCAGCGGCCACGGCAGCCCGCGCCGCTCGCGCAGCCATGGACCGGTCCCCTGCCGGCGGCAGACCGGCAACGGGATTCCAGACGGCGAAGGGACGCGGGGAGATCACGGGCAAGCTCCGGCTCGGGGATGGAAGAAATGTAGGGAAACCCGGTGACCGGGGAAAGGCGCACGGCGGCGACCGGTTCGGTTGACAACCCCGTTCCGTTTGGGTTACTTCATCCCCGTGCCACGGGCCGCCTGCTCCGGCCGCCGTTCCGCGCCCTTCCGAGCGGCAGCCCGCGCGTCATCCCCGAGTCCCCGGCCCCGGCCGCCGCACCCCCCGGGCGATGGTGCTCCCATGAGAAGCTGGCTGCTGATCGCCGTGCTGGTCGCGCTGGTCCCCGTCGCCGCCGCGGGCCAGGTGGTCTACCGGGTCAACATGCAGCTCGAGGGGATGATCGACCCCGGGGTGGCGGCCCTTGTTGAACGGGTGATCGAGGAGGCGACCGAGGCCAAGGCCGCGGCCATCGTCTTCGAGATCGACACCTTCGGCGGCCGGGTCGACGCGGCCACGGTGATCCGCGACGCCATCCTCGACGCCGAGCCCCTGACCATCGCCTTCATCAACAAGCGGGCCATCTCGGCCGGGGCCTTGATCTCCCTGGCCTGCGACAAGATCGTCATGACCCAGGCCGCCACCATGGGCGCGACCACGCCGGTGGAGATGACCGGCGAGAAGGCCAGCGACAAGGTCACCTCGTACATGCGGGCCGAGATGCGGGCCACGGCCGAGCGGACCGGCCGCGACGTGAAGATCGCCGAGGCCATGGTCGACGAGCGGGTCGACATCCCCGGCCTGAGCGGCGAGGCCGGCCGGCCGGCGACCCTGACCACCGAGCAGGCCCTCCACTACAAGATG
>JBAZUN010000290.1:0-7713 GCA_041661365.1 Candidatus Latescibacterota bacterium | reverse complement strand
CATCCGCGTCTGGGCCGTGAACTCGACAAAGCGGGCATCCGGCAGTTCGTGGATCTCCCGGCCCCGTAAACCGAACTCCTTGGCCAGTACCACCACGCTCCGGCCCTCCGGGGTCTTGTCGGCCAGCGAGGCGAGCTGAGCCGCCTCGGCCAGGCGCTTCTGCCCCACCCCATCGACCGGGATCAGCTCGGTGGCCTGGCGGTTCCCCAGGGTGATGGTTCCGGTCTTGTCGAGCAACAGCACGTCGACGTCCCCGGCCGCCTCCACGGCCCGACCGCTCATCGCCAGCACGTTCTGCTGCACCATCCGGTCGATCCCGGCGATGCCGATGGCGCTGAGCAGGCCGCCGATGGTGGTGGGAATCAGGCAGACCAGCAGAGCCACCAACACCGTCACCGAGAGGGCGATCTCCGCATAGGCGGCCAAGGGCCTGAGGGCGACGACGACTACCAGGAAGATAAGGGTCAGCGCGGACAACAGGATGCTGAGGGCGATCTCGTTCGGGGTCTTCTGCCGCTTGGCTCCTTCGATCAACCCGATCATCCGGTCCATGAAGCTCTCGCCGGGGCTGGCCGTGACCCGCACCTTGATCTCGTCCGAGAGCACGGTCGTGCCCCCGGTGACGGCGCTCCGGTCGCCCCCGGCTTCGCGCAGTACCGGAGCTGATTCGCCGGTGATGGCGGCCTCGTCGACCATCGCCGCTCCCGCGAAGATCTCGCCGTCGGCGGGGATAACCTCGCCGGCCGAGACGACCACCAGGTCGCCTTGGCGAAGGTGCTCTGCCGGGACGACCTCGTCCGCCGCGACCGGCTCGGAGGTGCCGTCCGGCCGCAGCTTCCTGCCGAACATCTTGGTCCGTGACCGGCGAAGGGCGTCGGCCTGCGCCTTGCCCCGTCCCTCGGCCATGGCCTCGGCGAAGTTGGCGAACAGCACCGTGAACCACAGCCACACCGAGACGTGGACAGCAAAGCCCACGGGGACACCGCGTGCCAGGGCGATGAGGGCGTCCACGGCCGTGACCGCGGCCCCGATCTCGGTGACGAGCATCACCGGGTTCTTGATCATCTTCCGCGGATTGAGCTTGCTGAAGCTCTCCGCGAGGGCCGGGACCACGATCTCCCGGTCGAACAGCGAGCGAGCCTTGGCTGCCATGGGATTCCTCTCAGAAGACCTGGGTGGAGGCGTGCATCAGGAAGTGCTCGACGATCGGCCCCAGGGCGAGAGCCGGCAGGAAGGTCAGCGCGCCGACGATCACCACGGTCCCGGCCAGGAGCACGAGGAAGATCGGGCCGGAGACCGGGAAGCTCCCGGCGCTGAGCGGAATCCGCTTCTTGCCGGCCAGGCTTCCGGCCAGGGCCATCACCGGGATGATCATGAAGAACCGGCCGAAGAGCATGGCCAGCCCCAGAGTGGTGTCGTACCAGGGGGTGTTGGCGTTCAGCCCGGCAAAGGCCGAGCCGTTGTTCCCGGTGCCCGAGCTGAAGGCGTAGAGGATCTCGCTCAGGCCGTGCGGCCCCCCGTTGTTCAGCGACGACACCCCCCACGGGCTGACCGCGGCCCAGGCCGTGAACCCCAGGACGCTGAAGGAGGTCACCAGGACCACCAGGGCCGCGGCCTTGACGTCGTAAGCCTCGATCTTTTTACCCAGGTACTCCGGGGTTCGTCCCACCATCAGGCCGGCGATGAAGATCGCCAGCACCACGAAGACCAGCATGCCGTAGAGCCCGGCGCCTACACCGCCGAAGATGACCTCGCCGGTCTGCATGTTGAACAGGGGCACCAGGCCGCCCAGGGGCGTGAAGGAGTCGTGCATGGAGTTGACCGCGCCGCAGGACGCGTCGGTGGTGATGGTGGCGAACAGGGCCGAGTTGAAGGCGCCGAAACGGACTTCCTTGCCCTCCATGTTGCCACCGGCCGGGTCAACGCCCAGGGCGGTCAAGCGCGGATTGCCGGTGACCTCGGCCTGCCAGCAGACCAGGACGCCGACCAGGAACAAGGCGAGCATGGCCCCCCACACGGCCCAGCCGTGCCGCTGGTGCTTCACCGTGCGGCCCAGGTAGTAGGTCAGGGCGCTGGGGATGGCGAAGATGCTGAGCATCTGGATGAAGTTGGACAGCGGCGTGGGGTTCTCGTACGGGTGGGCGGCGTTGGCGTTCATGAACCCGCCGCCGTTGGTCCCCAGCATCTTGATCGCCACCTGCGAGGCCACGGGGCCTTGGGCGATGGTCTGGGTGACGGCGGCCTGACCCCCGACCTGCTCGATCCCCGTCGCCGGCGCGTACGGGGCGAAGTTTTGGATCATCCCCTGGGATACCAGGAACAGGGCGTAGACCAGGCAGAGCGGCAACAGCAGGTAGAGGCTGATGCGGACCAGGTCCGTCCAGAAGTTGCCCACGCTCTTGGCCTGGTGGCGCGCGATGCCGCGCACCAAGGCCGCGGCTACCGCGATCCCCACCGCGGCGGAGAAGAAGTTGTGCAGGGTGAGGCCGACCCTCTGGGAGAGGTAGGAGAGGGTGGCTTCCCCGCCGTAGCTCTGCCAGTTGGTGTTGGTGGTGAAGCTCATCGCGGTGTTGAAGGCCAGGTGCTCGCTCATGGGGGGGAGATGCTGGGGGTTGAGCGGCAACAGGTGCTGGAGGCGCAGCACCCCATAGGTGAACAGCCCGGATACCAGGCTGAAGGCCAGCATCGACAAGGTGTACTGCTTCCAGGGCTGCTCCTGGTGCGGATTGACCCGAAGCAGGCGATGGAACAGGCGCTCCACCGGGGACAGGACCGGGTCGAGAAAGGTGCGGCCGCTTGCGTCGAGTACCCGGCACAGGTACAGACCGAGCGGCTTGGTGACGAGGAGCAACGCTCCCACGTAGAGGATGAGTTGCGTCCACCCATTCCAGCCCATGACGATTCCTCCTCAGAAGTGCTCGGGGCGGACCAGGGTCCAGAGCAGATAGACGACCAGGGCCGCGGCGATCAGGCCGACGATCAGGGTTTCCATAGGACTACAGCCTCTCGCAGGCCCAGGCGTAGAGCGCCGTCAGGGCGAAGAAGGCCACGGTGAGGACGGAGTAGAGCAGGTCGAGCATGGCGATCCTCCAGGTCAGGGGACAGCGGGATGGTCATTGGCCGGAACGGTGGCACTCGAGAGCCGACCTCGTCAGCTTCTGGACGAATCTAACCGACCTGACCTCAAGACGCTGTCAGTTCAGGGGACTCGGAGATAAGGGAAACGCAAGGATCTTGCTCCGGTGCGGGGCGCAGGATGCCATATGCCCTCGTGAAGAGCTGGCTAAGTCATAGCCCTTGTGTCCGTGGCGTGTTCAAATCACCGATATTGCGCAAATAGGTTCTTATATCGAACCATAATTGATCGAAATCATTGACAATTGCGCAATCTGGCTGTATCCTGATCCGTGATCCGACGCCGCACGCAGTGTCAACGTCTACCGCGGGCAGCCACGCATGAGCAAGGTCCTCCTCCCGGAGCGCTGGGAGAAGATCATCGCCCTAATCCAGAACCAGGGCCGCGTCTCGGTCGAGGTGATCGCCCAGGCCCTGGGGATCTCGTCCCCGACCGTGCGGCGCGACCTGGCTCGGATCGAGGAACGCGGCCTGATCCGCCGCACCTGGGGCGGGGCCGAGCCTTCTCGCTCAGTGCCCCCTGGCATCACCCTGGCCGAGAGCCGCAGGGTCAACCCGGCCGAAAAATCCCTGATCGGTGAGGTTGCGGCCGGGCTGGTCCGGCCTGGGGAGTGCATCCTGCTCGACGGCGGCTTCACGACCTACGAACTGGCCCGGCAGATGGAAGCCAGCGGGGTGACCGTGGTCACTAATTCCCTCGATGTGGCCCGCCTGGTGGCCGGTCGGCGCGAGGCCAAACTGGTAGTCCTGGGGGGCGAGCTGCTGGCCGCGAGCGGCACCCTGGTCGGCCCGGCCACTCAGCGGCAGCTCGCTGGACTGCTGGCTGACCGGGCCTTCCTGGGGGCCAACGCCTTTTCTCCCGAGACCGGCCTCTGCGCCGACATCGAGTTGACCGCCGAGACCAAGCGGGCGATGGTCGCCGCGGCCCGCGAGGTCGTCGTCGTCGCCGACCACGGCAAGCTCGGCAAGTCCGCCCTGTACCGGGTCGCGCCGGTCGAGGCGATCGCCACCCTGGTCACCGACGACCGGGTCGATCAAGCCACCCTGGAGGCCTTCCGCGGCGCCGGCGTCGAGGTCATCGTGGCCGCCGCCGCCGACCGTAACCCCGCAGCCAGCGCTGCCGCCCAAGGTGGTCCATCCGAGGAGGAGGAGTCCTGACCATGGCACCAGTCGACGAGATGCTGGCCACCTACTACCTGGAGACCGACGGCGACCTGGCCCGGGTCGCCCGCGAGGTCATCGTCCTGGAGACCACCGGCGGGTGGGACGGCCCAGGCCCGGCGCCCTCGCTGTTCGACCGCTGCACCGGCCGGGTGGTGGAGGTGCGCGAGGAGCGGCCCGGCGCCGGCACGGTCACCGTGGCCTTCCCCCTGGAGAACTTCAACCTCGAGGAGTCGGCCTTCGCCTCGGCTTGGCTGTCGATGGTGGGCGGCGGCACCCATGCCTTGCTGGCCTACCGCAAGTCCCGGCTGGTCGACTTCGCCTTGCCCGAGCGGGCCCTGGCCGCCTTCCCCGGCCCGCGCTTCGGCATCGAGGGGACGCGCCGGCTCCTCGGGCTGGAGGACGGGATGCCGGTGGTGGGCACCATCGTCAAGCCGACCGCCGGCCTGACCCCGGATGAGGTCGCCGACCTGTGTTTCCGCCTGGCCAGCGGCGGGGTCCGCTTCATCAAGGACGACGAGAAGATGCTCAACCCGGCCTACTGCCCGCTGCAGGAGCGCGTCAGGCAGGTGGCCGCGGTCCTGCAGCGGGCCGAGGACCGGACCGGTCAGCGGGTCCTCTACGCCCCGCACGTCACCACCAGCCCCTGGAACCTGGGCCGCTTTGCCGAGACCGCGATCAGGGCCGGGGCCAGCGCCCTGATGATCAACTTCTTCGCCGCCGGCTTCCAGTCGCTGGAGTTCCTGCGACGCGAGTTCGAACTGCCGATCTACGCCCACTGCGGCGGCAAGGAGGCCTTCGGCCGCGAGCCGGGACAGGGGGTCTCCCCCGAGGTCGTCGGCCGCTTCTCGCGACTGTTGGGTGGGGACTACTTCCGCACCGGGGTCATCGGCGGGTATCTAGTGGGCGGAAGCCGCGAGGAGCTCGACTCGCTGACCGCGGCGTTGACCGGGCCGATGGGCAAGGTTCCGGCCGCGGCGCCGGTATTGTCCGGCGGGCTGAAGCCGGCCAACCTGGCCGAGAACCTCCGCGCCTTCGGGTGCGACGTGCTGGCCTTGGCCGGCACCGGACTGACCCGCCACCCCAAAGGCATCGGCGTGGCGGTCGAGGAGATGCTGACCATCGCGGCCCAGGTGGCCGCCGAACAGGGAGGCCGTGGATGAAGATCGTCGAGAAGCCGTGGGGCCGGGAGATCTGGATCGCCCACACCGCGCAGTACGCCCTCAAGATCATCGAGTTCAAGGCCGGGTCGCGCTCCAGCCTGCAGTACCACCGGCAGAAGCACGAGCACGTGTACGTCGACCAGGGCCTGCTGCGGGTCGAGCTCGAGCAGGCCGACGGCTCGATGGCGACCAGCGACCTGGGGCCGGGCTCGGTGATCGAGAACCCGCCGGGCCGCAAGCACCGGGTGCAGGCCCTCGAGGACGTACGGCTGATCGAGGTTTCCACCCCGCAGCTCGACGACGTGGTCCGGGTCGAGGACGACTATGGCCGGTAAGCATCTCGTACTCATCGGCGCCGGGATGACCGGCCGGGGCCAGGTGGCCCAGCTCGCGCACGAGGACGGCTGGAGCCTGACCCTGGTCGACCGGGACAAGGCCCTGGTCGATGTCCTGCGACGGGCCGGCGCGTACACCGTGCGGCTCCTCGGCGAGCCGACCCGCGAGGTGCGGATCTCCGGGTACCAGGTCCTGCACGTCGACGAGACCGAGGCCCTGGCCGCGGCCGTGACCAGGGCCGACCTGGTGGTGACCAGCGTGCTCGAGCCGAACCTGCCCGCCGTGGGGGAGACGCTGAGCCGGGCCCTGGAGCCGCGGCTGGCCGAGCGAACACCGCGACCGCTGAACGTCGTGGCGGCCGAGAACATGAGCGACAGTTCCACCGTTCTGGCCGGACACGTGCGCCGGCAGCTCGACGGCGCCGACCGGTCTGCCCTCGACGCGCGGATCGGCTTCCCGAACTCGATGATCGCCCGGGTGGTGCCGGTGGCCGGCGACCCGCTCTTCATCCTGACCGAGGCCTTCAGCGAGTGGACCGCTGACCGGCAGGCCGCGATCGGTCCCCCGCCGGCCCTGGCCGGCCTGGAGTGGGTCGACAACCAGGCGGCCCGCCTGCAGCGCAAGCTCTTCATCCACAACGCCGGACACGCGGTCTGCGGGTACCTCGGCTGGCTGCGCGGACATCGGCTGATCGACCGGGCGGCCCGTGACCCCGAGGTGATGGCCGCCATCGTTCAGGCCACGTCCGAGGCCGGGGAGGCGATCAGCCAGGAGCACGGCTTCGACCGGCAGATCATCCGCGCGTACGAGGAGAACCTGCGCTCGCGGCTGGTGGTCGACGCCCTCCCTGACGATATCCGCCGGGTGATCCGCCAGCCTCTGCGTAAGCTGGGCCGGGACGAGCGGCTGCTGGGTCCCCTGCGGCTGTGCGAGCGCCACGGCCTGCCGTCGACTGGGTTGTGCCGCGGGATTGCAGCGGTGCTGGCCTGCCGCATGCCCGGCGACGCGCAATTCGAGCAGATGGCCGCCGCGGTTGGGGCCGTTGGTCCGGTGGCTGCCCTGATCGACCTGGTCGGGTACCGGCCGTCCCCCGCAGCGGCCGCGGCCATCGAGGAGGCTTGGGCCGAGCTCTCCCCGGATGCCGGCGCCGCACCATGAAGGCCCCGGCCATCAGCTTCTACTTCGACGATTCCCACGTGGCCCGGCCCGAGCGGGCGGTCCGTGCCATGCGCGAGATCGCCGCGGCCGGCTTCCGCACCGTGGTCGGCTTCGACCGTCAGACGGTCTACAGCCTCGAGGACCCGCGGTTCATCGCCTGCGTCCGACAAGCCTGCGAGGAGGCCCGGCGGCTCGGGCTGGATCTGCTGCTGCCCCTGCAGCCGACCATCGGCCCGGTGGTGGTCCGTGAGCACCCGGACCTGGCCCAGGTGCAACTGGCCCGGGGCACGGGCCGCATCCTCCACGGCCAGTTCTCCATCCGCTTCTCCCAGCCGCTGGCCATCTTCGGGTACTGGCCGACCTTCATCGGCGTCCAGGTCGCCTTCCTGCGCGACGAGCGCGGCATCCGGCGGCTGTTCCACCTCGACTACGGCGCCGACTTCGCGTACGACGGGTACGGCGACGGCCACCAGCGCGAGGTCGAGTACATGCCGCACCGACCGGTCAACAGTCGGATCTGGTGGACGCTCGAGGGGACGACCGACCTGAGCGGCGAGCTGATCGTGTACGCCGGCTTCCGCGTCTGGCAGCACGGCGACGCGGCCTGCCCCGAATACGGTCAGGAGCTCGAGCGGCTGCTGGAGCTCTACCGCGACCTGCCGGCCGGCGGGATCGTCTGGGATGAGCCGTTGGGTCAGACCGGCGAGTGGGGGCCGAGCTACAAGGCCGGGCCGGGGTTCGTGCGGCTCTTCCGCGCGCC
>JBAZUN010000289.1:0-7750 GCA_041661365.1 Candidatus Latescibacterota bacterium | reverse complement strand
GCGGGCTCCCGGCCATGACCTCGGCGAACAGCCCGGCCGAGGGCGGCTCGCCGTTCCCCAGGATCACCGCGCGCATCCCCCTGGTCACGGATTCCCCTCCGGTAGACGACGGATCGGCAACACGGTCTGGCGGCCAATCTACCGGCGCCGCGCCGCGGCCACAAGGTGGACCTGGCTCGGTCATCTGAGCAGGGCTGGGAAGCAACCGCACCACGCCGTATCTTCCGGGCCGGTTCCCGCACGGCTTATATCCGGTCTTCATCCTTCCGGAGGTTCCTTGGACCCGCACCTCCCTTCCGGCTCCCTGCTCGCGGCCACCCGGGCCTGCACCCGGCGGGCCCTGGCCTGCGGCGCGCTCCAACCCCTCCCCACCGAGGTAACCGTGGTCGAGGAGGCCGGGGTTCGCTTCCTGGTCCGTCTCCTGGCCGCGCCGGCCCGGCAGCACCAGGCCCTGCAACCGCCCGCGCCCGGGTTCAATCCGTTCCTGCCCTACGACCCGGAGCTGTTCGTCGCGGAGATCTCCCCCACCCACGTGGCCCTGCTCAACAAGTTCCCCGTGGTCGAGGAGCACCTCCTGCTGGTCACCCGCCTCTTCGAGCCGCAGGACGGCGCCCTCACCCCAGCCGATCTGGCGGCCCTGGCCTGCTGTCTGGCCGAGTTCGACGGCCTGGCCTTCTACAACGCCGGCCGGGCCGCCGGCGCCAGTCAGCAGCACCGGCATCTCCAGTACGTGCCCCTTCCCCTGACGGCCGGGGAGCACGAAACCCCCATGGAGCCAATACTGCGCGAGGCCCAGGCCGACGGTGGCGTGGCCCGCTGCGACCGGCTCCCGTTCGCTCATGCCCTGACAGGATTCGTCGATCCTACCGTGGATGACCTGGTGGTCGCGTATGCCCGCCTGCGCCAAGCCCTGGCCCTGGAACCCGACGCCCCTCACAACCTCCTGGCGACCCGCCGCTGGATGCTGCTGGTCCCCCGCGGCCAGGAGAGATCCCACGGGGTCGCGGTCAATGCCCTGGGGTTCGTCGGCGCCTTGCTGGTGCGCCACGAGGAGCAGCTCGCCCAGGTGCGGGCCGCCGGTCCCCTGGCCATCCTGCGCGGGGTGGCCCTGCCGACCTCTTGATCCCTCTTCCGGAGCGATACCCCATGCCCTCCTTCACCATCGGCCGTGACCAGTTCCTGCTCGACGACCGCCCCTTCCGCATCCTCTCCGGCGCCATGCACTACTTCCGCGTGGTGCCCGAATACTGGGCCGACCGGATGGAGAAGGCGCGTCTGCTGGGCCTGAACACCCTGGAGACCTACGTCGCCTGGAACCTGCACGAGCCCAGGCCTGGCCGGTTCGACTTCCGCGGCGGTCTGGACCTGTCCGCGTACCTGTCGCTGGCCGCGGACCAGGGGTTGCATACCCTGGTCCGGCCCGGGCCGTACATCTGTTCGGAGTGGGATCTGGGCGGACTGCCGGCCTGGCTCCTGGCCGACCCGGGGATGAAGCTGCGCTGCGCCCACGGCCCGTACCTGGAGGCGGTCGATCGCTTCCTCGACGCCCTGGTGCCGGTGCTGGTACCGCACCAGGTGACCCGGGGGGGCAGCCTGCTGGCCGTGCAGGTGGAGAACGAGTACGGCAGCTACGGCAACGATAAGGAATATCTGGGGCACCTGGCCGACGGGTTGCGTCGCCGGGGGATCGAGGTCCCCCTGTTCACCTCGGACGGCCCCACGGACGAGATGCTGCAGTACGGTACCCTGCCGGGGGTGCACATGGTGGCCAACTTCGGCTCCGGAGGTCGCCAGGCCTTTGCCAAGCTGCGGGAGTACCAGCCGGACGGCCCCCTGATGTGCGGCGAGTACTGGCTGGGCTGGTTCGACCACTGGGGCGAGAAGCACCATCGGCGACCGCCCGAGGAGGCGGCCGCGGCCCTGGAGGAGATCCTCGCGGCCGGGGGCTCGGTCAACCTCTACATGTACCACGGCGGTACCAACTTCGGCTTCCTCAACGGCGCCAACCACCACCAGGGGAGGTACCAGCCCACGGTCACCAGCTACGACGACGATGCCCCGCTGGACGAGGCCGGCGACCCGACGCCGAAGTACCACGCCCTGCGCGAGGTGATCGGTCGGTACGCGCCGCTCCCCGACCGCCCGGTGCCCGGGCCGGCCCCCAAGATGGCCCTCGGCTCGGTGGCGTTGAGCGAGTCCTGCTCCCTGATGGCCTCGCTCGACCGGCTCTCAACCCCGGTGATCCGGCCGGCCCCGGAGCCGATGGAGGCCCTGGGGCAATCCTTCGGCTTCATCCTCTACCGCACCCGGATCTCGGGGCCGCGGGTCGAAAGCCGACTGATTGTGCGCGACCTGCGGGACCGGGCCTTGGTCTGGCTCGACGGCCAGCTTCTCGGGACGATAGACCGGGAGCGGCCCGAGGAGGGGCTGTCCCTGACTGTCCCACCCGGCGGCGCCACCCTGGAGCTGCTGGTCGAGAACCTGGGCCGGATCAACTACGGTCCGGAGCTGCTCGACCGGAAGGGGATCACCGAGGGGGTGATCCTCGGCCAGCAGTACCTCTACGGCTGGACCATCCATCCCCTACCGCTGGAGAACCTGTCCGGCCTGGCCTTCGCGCTGGGCACACCAGTAGCTTTCCCGGCCTTCTGCCGCGGTCGGTTCACGGTGGACCGACCGCCGCGAGACACCTTCCTGGACCTGCCCGGCTGGACCAAGGGGGTGGCCTGGATCAACGGCTTCAACCTGGGCCGGTACTGGAACCGCGGTCCCCAGCGCACCCTGTATGTCCCGGCGCCCTTGCTGCGGCAAGGCGACAACGAGCTGATCCTGCTCGAGCTGCACGGCCACGAGCAGCCGCGGGTCGAGCTCACCGACCGCGCCGATCTGGGGTGAGGGACCGACCCGGAAACCGGACGACCCGGGCGGCCAGCGACATGGCCGGGAGCGGTCCCATGGGGTATATTAGCGGCCCGTTTTGGTTCGTCTCGTCTGGGTCTGGAGTCCGTGGATGAACGCCCTGCTGCTCTACCCGCAGTTCCCCGATACCTTCTGGAGCTTCAAGCACGCCCTGAAGTTCATCCACCGGAAGGCGGTGCTTCCCCCGCTCGGCCTGCTCACCGTAGCCGCCATGCTGCCACGCGCCTGGCGCAAGCGGCTGGTCGATATCAACGTGCAGGAGCTGACCGAGGCCGACCTGGAATGGGCCGACTGCGCCCTCATCAGCGCCATGGTGGTACAGCGCGACTCGGCCCGCGAGCTGATCGCCCGCTGCAAGGCCGCCGGTCTCAAGGTCATCGCCGGCGGTCCCCTGTTCACCGCCGAGCACGCCAGTTTCGAGCAGGTCGACCACTTCGTCCTCAACGAGGCGGAGGTCACCCTGCCCCGCTTCCTCGCCGACCTGCAGCAGGGCGAGGCCCAGCCCCTCTACGCCACCGACGAACACCCCGCGATCGAGAAGACCCCGGTGCCCCAATGGAGCCTCCTCGACATGAAGCGGTACGCCTCGATGGCGATCCAGTTCTCGCGCGGGTGCCCGTACAACTGCGAGTTCTGCAACGTCACGGCCTTATTCGGCCACCGGCCGCGGATCAAGACCGCCCCGCAGATCGTCGCCGAGCTGGACAGCCTCTATGCCTCGGGGTGGCGCTCCAAGGTCTTCTTCGTCGACGACAATTTCATCGGCAACAAGCGCTACCTGAAGGAGGAGCTGCTGCCGGCCCTGATCGACTGGCAGCAGACCAAGCGCGTGCCGTTCTACACCGAGGTCTCGGTGAACCTGGCCGACGACCCCGAGCTGATGGAGCTGATGGCCCACGCCGGCTTCGACACGGTTTTCATCGGCATCGAGACCCCGGACGAGCAGAGCCTGACCGAGGCCAACAAGAAGCAGAACAAGGGCCGTGACCTGGTCGAGGTGGTCAAGACCATCCAGCGGGCCGGGATCCAGGTGCAGGGCGGGTTCATCGTCGGCTTCGACAGCGACACCCCGTCGATCTTCCAGCGCCAGATCGACTTCATCCAGCGCAGCGGCATCGTCACCGCCATGGTCGGTCTGCTGCAGGCCCCTCCGGGCACGCCGCTGCACGAGCGGCTCGAGCGCGAGGGCCGGCTGCTCGGTCAGATCTCGGGCGACAACGTCGACGGCTCGACCAACATCATCCCGAGCATGAGCCTGGAGACGCTGAGCGAGGGGTACCGGAAGATCATGCGCCACATCTACGCGCCGGGGCCGTACTACCAGCGCGTCCGGACCTTCCTACGCGAATACCGTCCGCCGGAGATCAAGCTGCCGCTGAATCGCGGCGAGTACTACCTGGCCTTCATGCGCTCCGTCGTCCGCCTGGGGATCATCGGCAAGGAGCGCTTCCAGTACTGGAAGCTCCTCGGCTGGACCCTGTGCAGCCGGCCGCGGATGCTCCCCCTGGCCGTGACCCTGGCGATCTACGGCCACCACTTCCGCCGGGTCTGCGAGCTGCACATCCGCTGAGCCCCGGGGCAGTGGCGGGCCTTGCGCCACGGGGATTCTCCGACCATGACCACCCCGACCCAGGTACGGTACCGGGACCGGCGCACCGGCGAGATCCGCCTCGAGCAGATCCCGGCGGAGCGCGCCCTGCGCTGGCTCTACGAGACCGCCTTGGGCTCCCGATGCCGGAGCGCGGTGTTCGGCCACCGTCTGATCTCGTACCTGGTCGGCTGGACCCAGAACCGGGCTTGGAGTCGGCGCCGGATCGGCCCGTTTGCCGCCGCGTACGGGATCGACCCCGGCGAAGTCGAGCTACCCCTCGACAAGTACCCCTCGTTCAACGCCTTCTTCTCGCGCCGGCTGCGGCCCGGGGCCCGGCCGTTTAGCGGCGATCCCCGGGCACTGTGCAGCCCGGCCGACGGCAAGGTCCTGGTCTTTCCGCGCTTGACCGGCGAGGTCCGGATGCCGGTGAAAGGCGCCATGGTCGAGCCGTCGGCCCTCCTCGCCGCACCAGCCGAGGGGATCGAGTACCGCGATGGCGCTTGCCTGGTGGTCAGGCTCTCCCCACCCGATTACCATCGCTTCCACTTCCCCGCTGCCGGCATCACCGGGCCAGCGCGGTCGATCAGCGGCCGTTATCACTCGGTCAATCCGGTGGCCCTGGCCCGGGTGCCGGGACTGCTGTCGGGAAACGCGCGGGCCGTGACCCGACTGGCGACCGAGGTCTTCGGCCCGATCGCCTGCGTCGAGGTCGGCGCCTTTGCCGTGGGCAGTATCGTGCAGACCTATGCACCAGGACGGGTGACGCGGGGCCAGGAGAAGGGGTACTTCCAGTTCGGCGGCTCGACCCTGGTGCTCCTCTTCCGCCCCGGCGCGGTGCAGTTCGACGACGACCTGCGGGCCGACTCCGCGGCCGGCCTGGAGACCCAGGTCAGGACCGGCACCCGGCTGGGCTGGGCCGGGAGTTGATCACGGCGACGGCAGGAACCCCGTGCGGACGAAATACCCCAGGTAGGCGCGCATCAACTCCGCTGCCGAGGGACAGTGGATCCCGGCGGCGGCCAGGGCCTGACGGGCCTGCCGTGAGTCGAGAGCCGGCAAGGCTGCCTGGGCCTCGCTCAGGGGGCGGAGGAAATCCAGATAGGGACCCAGGGCCGTGGTATCGCCCGCGGCCACGCGACTGAACAGCCGCTCCTTCCACTCGATAAAGGGGACCAGCTCGACCCGGTACCCCGCCTCGCCCAGCCAGGCGGCCAGCTCGCCGGCCGTGGCCGGCTCGGGGTGGTTGACGTGGAAGGTGCGACCGCGGTGTTCGGGAGAGGCGGCGATGGCCACCATGGCCCGGGCCGCGAAGTCCACCGGCGCCAGCTCGAGCAGGTTGTCCAGCGCCGGCATGATCCCAAGCTCGATGCACCCCTTGAGCATGCGCGAGACGAAGTCCCGGGTGTTCCGGTACTCGCCGGTGCGGCTGTCGCCCGTGAGCAATCCCGGCCGGTAGATCGTCACCGGCACCCCGCGCTCGCGGGCCAGGTGCAGCACCGCCTCGGCCACCCACTTGCTCTGCTCGTACCCGTTCGGCAGACCGGCGCCGTGCGCCACCGGCCCTTCCTCGGCGACCACGGCCGCGGGGTCGCGCCAGGCCGAGGTGAGCATCCCCAGGGTCGAGACGAAGTGCACCGGCTTGAGCACGGTGCGGGTGGCCAGACGCAGCACCTCGGTCACCGAGAACACGTTGGCCGCGGCCAGCTCGCGGTAGGGCTGGAGGAAGCTCACCCGGGCGCCGGCGTGCCAGATCTCGGCCACCTGCTTCGCCAGTTCGGCATGGATGCCTGGTTCGAGTCCTAACCCAGGAACCTCGAGATCTCCGGCCACCCCCACGACGCGGTCGGGATCGGCCTGCAGACCGTAGGCGGCCAGGTTCTCCATCACCCGGCGATGCGCGGTTGCCGCGCTGTCGGCGCGGGCCAGGCACCAGACCCGGGCCCGGGTCTGCCGCAGCAGCTCCTCCAGGAGGTACGCGCCCACGAACCCAGTGGCGCCGGTGAGCAGCACCTCGGTGGCCGGTGCGGGGGCCGGGGGAAGACTCACGGCGCGCACCTCGGGGTCGAGCCGGATATCAGCCTCCAGCTCGGCAACCAGCGCGCCATCCGATGGGACCGGGCTCACCTCGCCAGGTTCTCCGCCACGGGCCAGCGACTCGGCCAGGATGGCCGCCAGATCCCGTACGGTGGTAGACTCCAGCGCCAGGCTGGTGGGCAGACCCAGCCCCAGATCCTGCCGCAGATGATTGGCCAGCTCCACCTGCATCAGGGAGTCCAGGCCGAAGCGCTCGATCGGCGTGGCCGCATCGAGATCGGTCACGGCGCAGTTGAGGACCCGGGCTAATACCTCGAGGAGGTAGGCCTCAAGACCGGCTTGCTGGCCCTCGGCGGTGCCGGCGATCAGGTCAGTGCGACGCGGCCCTGCCGAGGTCGCGGTGGCCGGACCAAGGGCTTCGGGGGCAGGCAGCACCGCCTCCAGCAAGGGCAGGCCACGGGCCTCGGGGTGGGCCTGCAGGAAGGCCGGCCAACGAACCGGGAGCGCGACCACCTGGGGACCGGCGCCCTGGTCCAGCAGCTCTCCCAGCAGGGCCAGGGCTCGCTCAGGCTCCAGCCGTCCCATCCCGGGAAACGGGGTCCGGTCGGTCTGGGCCTCCAGCCTGGTCACCATGCCAGGCCCAGCCCACGGCCCCCAATTGACGCTGAGCGCCGGCCGGCCGTGCAGTCGGCGATGGGCGGCCAGGGCGTCGAGGAAGGCATTGGCCGCGCCGTACCCGGACTGGCCGGCAGAACCGAGCACGGCGGCAGCCGAGGAGAACAGCACGAAGAAGTCGAGGGGCTGGTCCGCGGTCAGCACATGCAGCCGCCACGCGCCGTCCACCTTGGGCCGCAGAGCCTCGGCGAAGCGATCCCATTCCTGCTGCACGAAGACCCCGTCGGCCAAGGCCCCGGCAGCGTGGACCACCCCGCGCAACGGGGGAGCGCCTGAAGGTACCACGGCTTTGAGGTCGAGAAGCGCGGCCACGTCGCCTTGCACGACCCACACCTCGACCCCGGCGCGGGTCAGCTCGGCCAGGGCGGCTCGGGCTTCGGTATTCGGGGCTGACCGACCCAACAGCACCAAGTGGCGAGCTCCCTGGTCGGACAGCCAGGCCGCCACCTGCAGGCCCAGCCCACCCAGACCACCGGTGACCAGGTAGGTGGCGTCGTCGCGCACTTGAACCGGTGACCGGAATCATCGGCC
>JBAZUN010000288.1:0-7777 GCA_041661365.1 Candidatus Latescibacterota bacterium | reverse complement strand
TTCCCGGTGATCGCGATACCGGTCAGCACGCCCCACCGGCCCGCTCGCCGCCGCTGGACAGGGTGGCCGGTGCGTCCGATATTTCTATTTTTGAATCGCTTACGAACCCACGGAGATTCATGGACCTGTCCCGTATCCGCAACTTCTCGATCATCGCTCACATCGACCACGGCAAGTCGACCCTGGCCGACCGGCTGCTCGAGCACACCCATACCCTCACCGCCAAGCAGATGCAGAGCCAGGTCCTCGACAGCATGGACCTCGAGCGCGAGCGGGGGATCACGATCAAGGCCCACGCCGTGCGGATGGCGTACCAGGCCAGGGACGGCCAGGTCTACGAGCTCAACCTGATCGACACCCCGGGTCACGTCGACTTCACCTATGAGGTGTCCCGCTCCCTGGCCGCCTGCGAGGGGGCGCTGCTGGTGGTGGACGCCACCCAGGGGGTCGAAGCCCAGACGGTCAGCAACGTCCTGCTGGCCATGCACAACGACCTGACCATCGTGCCGATCATCAACAAGATCGACATGCCCAGCGCCCAGGTGGAATCGGTCCGGCACCAGATCCTCGACCTGCTGGGCGGCGAGGAAAGCGAGATCCTCTCGATCAGCGCCCGGGACGGCACCGGTGTCCCCGAGGTGTTGGAGGCGGTGGTGGCGCGGATCCCGGCCCCGAGGGGGCAGGGAGACGGTCCCCTGCGGGCCCTGGTCTTCGACTCCCTCTACGACCAGTACCGAGGGGTGGTCTGCTTCATCCGCGTGGTCGACGGCGTCATCCGCAAGGAACAGCGGGTCCGCTTCCACTCGACCGGCCGCTCCTGCGAGGTGGAAGAGGTCGGGCTGCTGCGGCTGGAGCGGGTCGAGACCCCGGAGCTGGGGACCGGCGAGGTGGGGTACCTCATCGCCGGGATCCGCGTCCTGGCCGAAGCCCACGTGGGGGACACGGTGGTCGAGGTCGACGCCGAGCCGGTGGAACCCCTGCCCGGGTACCAGCCGCTCAAGCCGATGGTCTTCAGCGGTCTCTACCCGGTCAACCCCGACGACTTCGAGGAGCTGCGCGAGGCGTTGGAGCGGCTGAAGCTGAACGACGCGGCCTTCTCCTACGAACCGGAGAGCTCGCCGGCCCTGGGGTTCGGGTTCCGCTGCGGCTTCCTCGGCCTGCTCCACATGGAGATCATCCAGGAGCGGCTCGACCGCGAGCACCAGGTGGAGATCATCACCACCATGCCCAACGTGCGGTACGAGGTGCTGCGGCGGAACGGGGAGCTGGTCGAGGTGGAGAACCCGTCCCTCCTCCCGCCCACCGGCGAGATCGAGGAGATCCACGAGCCGATCCTGACGGTCCAGGTGCTGGTGCCGAGCGAGTACATCGGCGCGGTGATGAAGATCTGCAACGACCGCCGCGGGGCGTATCTGAACACCGAGTACCTCGATCAGACCCGGGCCATCCTCCACTACGAGATGCCCCTGGCCGAGATCGTCATCGACTTCTACGACCGGCTCAAGTCGGTGTCGCGCGGGTACGCCTCGCTCGACTACGAGCCCAAGGAGATGCGGGCCTCGGACCTGGTCAAGCTCGACGTGATGATCAACGGCGAGCCGCTCGACGCCATGTCGGTCATCATCCATCGCGCCAAGTCCTACGAGTGGGGGCAGAAGCTGTGCTCCAAGCTCAAGGAGCTGATCCCGCGCCAGATGTTCGAGGTGGTCATCCAGGCGGCGGTGGGGAGCAAGGTGATCTCGCGCGCGGTCGTGCGGCCGTACCGCAAGAACGTCATCGCCAAGTGCTACGGCGGCGACGTCTCCCGCAAGCGGAAGCTGCTCGAGCGGCAGAAGGAAGGGAAGAAGCGGATGAAGCAGTTCGGCAAGGTCGAGATCCCCCAGGAGGCCTTCCTCGCCGCGCTGCGGTTGGACGAAGACTGACCGATGGCCCGCAGGCCCGCAATGCCGGCCGCCCGGACGGGCGGCGGGAGGAGCGGCCGCCGGGGGCGCTCCCGACGGCGGTGGTCGATCTGGGTGCTGGGATTGGGGCTGCTGGCCCTGCTTCTCCGCGTGGTGGCGGTGCAGGCCTACCTGGTGCCGTCGCGGGCGATGGAGGACACCCTCCTGGCCGGGGATTACCTCCTGGTCGAAACCCTCTCCCGCGGCGCGACCGTGCCGTTCACCCGTTTCCGCCTGCCGGCCCTGGGCCGGATCCGCGCCGGGGACGTGGTCATCTTCGCCTCACCGAGCGATCCCCAGCGGTACTATGCCAAGCGCTGCGTGGCCCTGCCCGGACAGGTGGTCGAGCTGCGCGACAAGGCGGTCTACGTCGACGGGGTGCGCTGGTCCGAGCCGTCGCACGGGAAGCACGTGGACCCGCGGATCCTGAAGTCCGACCAGAGCCCGCGGGACAATCTGGCTCCGCGCACCGTACCCGCGGAGGCCCTGTTCGTCCTGGGCGACAACCGGGACAACAGCCGGGACAGCCGGCATTGGGGTTTCCTGCCCGAGGAAAGCGTCGTCGGCATCGCGACCCTGATCTACTGGTCGTGCCAGCCCGATCTGGCCCCGGGGAGCGGCTGGCGGGAGATCCTCGGCCGGGTGCGCTCCCTGCCCAGCCGGATCCGCTGGGGCCGGGCAGGGGGGTGGGTCAGATGAAGGATCTCGGCCTTTACCTCCACCTGCCGTTCTGCCGATCGCGGTGCGGGTACTGCGCCTTTGTCAGCGTGGCCGGCCGCCCCGACCTGTGGGATCCGTATCTCGACGCCCTGGTGACCGAACTGGCGATGGCCAGGGAACGACTGGGGCCACGGACGGTGGATACCGTGTACCTCGGAGGCGGGACCCCGACCCTGCTGGGTGAACGCCGCCTCGGCCGCCTGCTCGAGGCCGTGGCCGCCGGCTTCCGGATGACCGCGGACGCCGAGGTCACGGTCGAGGCCAATCCCGGCACGGTCGACGCGGCCGGCTTGTCCGCCCTGCGGCAACTCGGCTGCAACCGGCTGAGCCTCGGGGTCCAGTCCTTCCACGACGCGGAGCTGGTCGCGCTGGGACGGACCCACGGCGCGGCCCAGGCCCTGACGGCCTGCGGCGACGCCCGTCTTGCCGGCTTTGATAACCTCAGCCTCGATCTTATTTTCAGCATCCCTGGCGCGACTCTCGAGACCTGGTCGAGCACCCTGGACCAGGCCCTGGACCAGGAGCCGGAACACCTCTCGGTCTACGGCCTCACCGTGGAGGAGGGGACGGCCCTGGCGGCGCAGGTCCGCGAGGGGCAGGTCCCCCCGGTCGACGAGGATCTCGATGCCCGGCTCTTCGCCGTGACCGGCGAGCGACTGGGCGAGGCCGGGTACGAGCAGTACGAAGTCTCCAACTACGCCCGGCCGGGCCGCCGCTCCCGCCACAACTGGGGGTACTGGACCGGGGCCGAGTACCTCGGGGTGGGGGTGTCGGCGCACACCTTCCTGGCCGGCCGCCGCAGTTGGAACACGGACCGCCTGGTCGAGTACCTCGACCGGATAGGGCAGGGCCGTTCCCCCGAGTCCGGCGGCGAGGTGATCGACCGGGCCACGGCCCGGCGCGAGCGGATCTGGCTGGGTCTGCGGACCGACCGCGGCCTGGCCCTGACCCCGGACGAGCGGCAGCGGCTCGCCGCCGCCGAGCGGGTCCGCCAACTGACCGGCGCCGGGTACCTCGAGTTGGGGTCGGATCGGCTGACCTTGACCCGGAGCGGGCTGGCCGTGGCCGATGCCCTGGGGCTGGAGGTCAGTCAGGTGCTAGGAGCCTGACCGAGTATTCGCTTTGTTGGCGAGGCCGAGCAATGGCGGCCGAAGGCCAGGCGGCTCGGCTTCGTCCCGGAACTGCTCCCCTGGAGGAGTGGCATGAGGTCTCCCGTTCATCCTGCTGTAACCCGGCTCCTCGGTCTGCTCCTGCTGCTGACCTCGACGGCCGCGCTGGCCCAGGCCGACCGCGACGCGGACAAGACGATCACCCAGGTCCCGGTCGTCCTCGAAACCTCCGAGAAGGACGCCAAGCAGCCGACCGGCGTGGCGATGATCGGCATGGAGGCCTACCGCGAGGTGCTGGCCAGCGGCCGATACGTCGTGGGGCCGGGGGACGAATTCGTGGTCTACACCACCGGAATGGAGCAGCCGGTGATGGTCAAGGTCATGGCCGAGGGCGGACTCCTGATCCCCGGGGTGGGCAGCGTCCGGGTGGCCGGCTCGAGCCTGAAGACCGCCCGCGAGGCCATGGCCCAGGCCTATCGGCAGGCCTTCCGCCAGGGCCAGATCACGGTCGAGCTGAACCAGTTGCGGGTCTTCCCGGTCACCGTGGTCGGGGTGGTGGGCAGCCCCGGGGTGACCGTGACCAGCGGGGTCGAGCGGATCAGCGAGGTGCTGCGCAAGGCCGGGGGCCTGGGAGGACGGGCCTCCCGCCGGAACATCCGGGTGGCCAAGACCAGCGAGCTGACCCCGGTGGTATGGGAGCAGTTGCGCTCGGCGGACGAGTCCGGGGACTACGAGGCGCTCGAGCAGGTAACCCGGCGGGTCGATCTGGAGCTCTTCGGTGTCACCGGCGACTCGCGGTACAACCCCTTTGCCGAGGACGGCGACCTGGTCATCGTGCCGCCCCAGGGGAACAAGGTCGGGATGGTCGGCGCGGTTCAGCGGGAAGGGTTCTTCGAGTACGCCAAGGGAGACCGGGTCAGCGATCTGCTCACCCTGGCCCAGGGGCTCAGCCCCGGGTACGATCCGGCGACCGGGGTCCTCTTCCGCTACAGCGAGGACCGCAGCCACAAGATCAGCCTGCCCCTGGACCTGGCCGGGATCCAGGCCGGTGATCCGGACGCCGATCTCCGCCTGGAGTCAGAGGACTGGGTCGTGGTCCGCCACTTCCCCGGGATGAACCAGAAGAGCACCGTGCGGGTGATCGGCCAGGTGCTCTACCCGGGCTTCTACGTGGTCGAGCGGACCGGGACCTCCCTGAAGCAGGTCATCGAGTGGGCGGGCGGGTTCACCGAGGACGCCTCGCTGTCCGAGGCTCAGGTGGTGCGAGCCCGCGAGGGGGACCAGAAGAACGACCCCGAGATGGAGCGGATCGCCTCGATCCCGGTGGGGGATCGGACCGAGGACGACGACCAGTACTTCATCATGAAGAGCCGCGAGAAGCGGGGCCACATGGTCGTCGATTTCGTCGCCCTCTTCGAACAGGGGAACGAGGCCCAGAACATCACCCTGCTCCCGGACGACGTCATCATCGTCCCGGCCAGCCAGCGGACCGTGGTCGTCAGCGGCCAGGCGGCCCATCCGGGCGCGGTGATCTACAACGAGTCGTACACGGTCTGGGACTACATCCAGCGGGCCGGTGGGCTGGGATGGCGCGCCTCCAAGGACATCCGGGTCATCAAGGCCCGGACCGGCGAGATGCGGCGCGCCCGGGACGCCGGCCAGATGGAGCCCGGGGACCGGATCTGGATCAAGGAGCGGCCGCAGCGCGACTACTGGGCGATCTTCACCCAGACCATGGGCGTCATCGGGCAGGTGTCTACCATCGTCCTCCTCTACGCCACCTTGACCAACTAAGGCGGTATGGCCCAAGAACCCAACCTGCTGGACTACCTCTACGTCCTGCTCAAGTGGCGGCGGCTGGTGCTCGCCTCGGTCCTGGGCGTCTCCCTGGCCGCGGCCGGCGTCAGCCTGGTCCTCCCCCAGGAGTGGACGGCGACCACGCGGCTCCTTCCTCCCGAGGAGGAGCCTGACCAGTTCGGTCTGTCGATGCTGGTCACGGCGGCGGTGCCGCCGAACCTGAGCCGGCTCGTGGGTGGGGGGGCAACCCCTTCGGAGCGACTGGTCACCATCCTGGGGAGCAAGCGGGTCCTCGGCGCCGTGGTCGACCGGTTCGGTTTGCTGGCCGAGTATGACCTTCCCAGTCGGGACCAGGCGATCGAGCTGCTCGACCAGCGGGTCGAGCGCGAGCTGGGGCGGGACGGGACCCTGACCATCGCGGTGACGGCAGGCAGTCCGAGCCAGGCCGCGGCCCTGGCCAACGGGGTGGCCGAGGAGCTGGACGCGGTCAACCGTTCGGGCCGCCAGTTCCAGGCCGGCGCCCTCCGTCGCTTCCTCGAGGAGCGGCGGGTCGCGGTCCAGGCCGAGATGGTCTCGCAGGCCGCGGAGTTCCGGCGTTTCCAGGAAACCTACGGCCTGGTCGACCTGGAGGCGCAGACCCGGGCCGCGGTGGAGGTGGTGCGCGGTACGGTCCAGGAGCTGACCCTGCTCGAGGTCAAGCTTCAGGTGGCGCGTCAGGAGCTGGCCCCGGGCCACGAGGAGCTGAAGCGGCTGGAGTGGGAGGTCGAGGCGGCCCGCGGGCAGTTGGCCAAGCTGACCGGCGAGGCCGTGGTCCGGACCGAGACCCCCGGCGCCGTCTCCTCCCTGGGGCCGGCCCTGCGCGACCTGCCCGGGCTGGGCCAGGCCTACGGTCGCCTGGCGTTGGAGCTGCGGATCAAGGAGCAACTGCTGGCCTACCTGGGGACCAAGATCGAGGAGGCCAAGTACTCCGAGGCCAGGAACACCCCCACGGTCCAGGTCCTCGATCCGGCCACCCCGCCCGAAACCCGCAGCGCCCCGCGGCGCACCCTCATCGTCCTGGTGGCGGCCGCGGTCAGTCTGATGACCAGCGTGGTCCTCGCCTTCGTGCTCGAGTCGGCAAGCCGGTTGGGTGAGGTCAACCGCGAGCAGCTCGAACGGATCCGCTCCCTCTTCAGCGGCGGTCGTTGACGCCTTCCCTGCCGGCCGCGATTGCGCTGGCCGTACCCTACCGTCCTGCCGATAACAACAGTGACCGTGCGCCACCCGCGGCCCGAATCAGGGGAGCAGGGCGGTGTTGGCCGGACCCGCCTCGCCACCCGGCGTTCGGGCCGGCCGGAGGATGAGATCCAGTGCGCGGGCTGCGGCCCGCTCCCGGGGCTGCGACCACGCGATGAACCTCCCAGAACCGACCTTGCCAGAGCATCTCCGCGACGATCGGGGCCTGCCGCGCAGCCGCACCGAGCGGCTCCTGCTGATCCGACGGCGGATCGATCAGGGGTACTACGAGTCGCCGCGGATCCGACTGGCCGTGGCCGAGGCCTTTCTCGAGCCGCAGCAGGAACGCCGGGCCGGGGACCAGGCCTTCCCGTCCGGGTGACGGGCCAGACAGACGCGGCGGTATGCAGAGAAGCGGGGGCGGTTCCCGAGGGAACCGCCCCCGCTTCTCGTGTAGTGAAGTGGTGGGGGGAGCAGGATTCGAACCTACGAAGGCGTACGCCAGTAGATTTACAGTCTACCCCCGTTGACCGCTTGGGTATCCCCCCACATGGTCCGGTGCGGCCAAGAAAGCGCAAGAAAATAGCGCTACCCGGCGGCCTGTCAATAGTCGCGGCGCGTCTACTCCGCGTACGGCTTGAGCGGCTGGGCCCGCGACGGACTGCGGAGCTTGCTCAGGGCGCGCTCCTTGAGCTGGCGGACCCGCTCCCGGGTGAGCCCCATCAGGCCGCCGATCTGCTCGAGGGTGAGGGCCTCGTTCCCGTCGAGCCCGAAGTAAAGCCGGATGATCCGCAACTCGCGCTCGTCCAGGCTGTTGAGCACCCCTTCGAGCTGCTCCCTGGCCGACTCCCGCAGGATGTCGGCGTCCGGGGTGGCCTGGCTGCTGTCGGCGAGGATGTTGAGCAGGGACCGCTCGTCGTCCTCCTCGAAGGCCTCGTCCAGGGAGCGCACGGTCCGGGCCGAGAGCATGGTCTCGAGCACCTCCTCGGCCGGCAC
>JBAZUN010000287.1:5875-7790 GCA_041661365.1 Candidatus Latescibacterota bacterium | reverse complement strand
CGCGACCCTGGTCATGCCCCTGTGCGTGCTGGTGTCGTGGCGCTACATCGAGTCCCGGGTGCGCGAGTTCCTGGTCAGCCTGCTGGTGATGGAATCGGCCATGATCGGGGTCTTCTGCGCCCTGGACTTCGTCCTCTTCTTCGTCTTCTGGGAATTCATGCTGATCCCCATGGCCCTGCTCATCGGTATCTGGGGCGGGCCGCGCCGGATCTACGCCTCGATCAAGTTCTTCATCTACACCCTCTCCGGGTCGGTGCTGCTGCTGGTGGCGATCATCGCCCTCTACCTGAAGGCCGGCACCTTCGGCATCCCCGAGCTGATGGGCCGCGACTACCCGGCCGCCTTCCAGTGCTGGGTCTTCCTCGCCTTCTTCCTCTCCTTCGCCATCAAGGTGCCGATGTTCCCGTTCCACACCTGGCTGCCGGCGGCCCACGTGGAGGCGCCGACCGCCGGGAGCGTCCTGCTGGCGAGCATCCTCCTCAAGATGGGGGCCTACGGGTTCCTGCGCTTCGCCCTGCCGATCACCCCGTACGCGGCCCGACTGTTCATGCCCTACGTGCTCTGGCTGTCGGTCGCGGCGATCCTCTACGGCGGGCTGACCGCCCTGGCCCAGAGCGACCTCAAGAAGCTGGTGGCCTACTCGAGCGTGGGGCACATGGGGTTCGCCACCCTGGGGATCTTCAGCCTCGACCCCCGCGGGATCGAGGGCGCGACCCTGCAGTTGGTGAACCACGGGGTCACCACCGGGGCCCTGTTCATCGCCGTGGGGATGATCTACGAGCGGCTCCACACCCGCGAGCTGGACCGCATGGCGGGGCTGGGGCGCACGATGCCGGTCTTCGTCACCTTCCTCGGGCTGTTCTGTCTCTCCTCCATGGCCTTCCCGGGGACCAACAGCTTCATCGGGGAGTTCCTGGTGCTCACCGGCGGGTTCGCCTACTCCAAAACGCTGGTCCTGGCCGCCGTTCCCGGGGTGGTGGTGGCCGCCGCGTACATGCTGCGCCTGCTGCAGCGGGTCGCCTGGGGGGGGACGGACAATCCCACGCACTCCGGCCTGGCCGACCTGAGCGGCCGCGAACTGCTCTGTCTGGCGCCGCTGGCCGTCCTCGTCCTGTGGATCGGACTGCACCCGGCCCCGCTCATCGAGGTGATGCACCCCAGCGTGCAACGCCTGGTCGAGCAGGCTGCCGGGGCGTCGGCCCTGGCCTTGCAGGTCGCCCCGTGAAGCCGACGCCCTCGACCACGGCGCCCCGGGCCGCGAGCCGGCCTGCCACCTCGGACGGAGCCCCATGAGCGCTGCGGATCTGCTGGCCTTTCTTCCCGAGCTGGTCCTGCTGACCGGTGCCCTGGTGCTCTTCTTCATCAGCCTGGGCGAGGGACGCGAGCGGGTGGCCTTCGCCGGCGCCGCCGCGACCGCCGCGGTCGCCGTGGGGACCACGGCCCTCTGCCTGGGGCAGGAGGCCGTCCTCTTCGGCGGGGCGTACCGCGTCGACCTGTTCTCCCAACTGCTCAAGCTGGCCTTTGCCGTGGGCCTCGGGGTGACGGTCCTCCTCAACCGTCGGGCCGACGACATCCGCGGCGACATCCGGGCCGAGTACTACCTGCTGCTGGTCGTTTGCGTAACCGGTCTCAGCCTCCTGGTCAGTTGCGTCGACCTGGTGGCCCTGGTGGTGGCCCTCGAGCTGGCGGCCTTCCCGCTCTACGTCATGGTGCCGATGCGACGAGAGCGCGAAGGCCAGATCAGCCAGATGGAGTCCGCGATCAAGTACATCATGTTCGGCATCGCGGCGAACGGCATCATGTTCTTCGGCATGAGCTACCTGTTCGGCCTGACCGGGACCACCTCGCTGGCCGGCATGGCCGTGCGTCTACAGCCGGTGATCGACTCGCCTCTGGTTCTGGCCGGCCTGGCCCT
>JBAZUN010000287.1:0-5865 GCA_041661365.1 Candidatus Latescibacterota bacterium | reverse complement strand
GACCTGCTGCGGCCTTTTCTTCAAGCTGGCCGTCTTCCCGTTCCACTTCTGGACCCCGGACGTGTACCAGGGCGCCGCCAACGAGACCGCCGGCGTCGTGGCCTCCCTCCCCAAGCTCGGGGCCACTGCCGTGCTGGTTCGCCTGGTGTCGCTGGCCTCACCCGCCAGCCGGACGCTGCCGCTGCTGCTGACGGTGCTGGCCATCGCCTCGATGCTCTACGGCAACCTCATCGCCCTGCGGCAGACCGACTTCAAACGGTTACTGGGCTTCTCCGGGATCGCCCACGCGGGGTATACCCTGGTCGGTCTGGTCGCCCTGGACCAGGCAGGATACACCGCGGCACTCTACTACTCCCTGGGCTACCTGCTGATGGTCCTGGCCTGTTTCGTGGTCATCTCGGCCGCCTCGCCCGACGGGACCAACCTGCAGTTGGCCGACCTGGCGGGGCTGCACCGGCGCTCGCCGCTCCTGGCCGCCACCCTGGTGGTCGGGGTCTTCGCCCTGGCCGGGATCCCGCCCTTCCTCGGCTTCATGGGCAAGTTCGCCCTGCTGTCCGCCGCCTTGGCTCGTGGCCACCTGGCGCTGGTCATCGCCACCGTGGTCAACGCCGCGATCGCCGTGTACTACTACCTGGCGGTGGTGCGGGAGGCCTGCTTCCGCGACCCGGGCGACCTGCCGGCCATCCGGTTGCACTGGTCGACCCGGGGGGTCTGCCTGTTCCTGATCGGCGGGATCGTCGCCCTTGGGGTGGTACCGGCCTCGGTGCTCGACCTTCTCTCCGCCTCCCTCAGCGGTCTCAGCGTGCCGTCCCCTTGAGGCGGTTGCCCCCGGTCAAGGGAACGGCGTAGATTCCCGCTCATGGTCGCGGGTCCGTCGCCGTGACCGAACGCCGAGCGTTCCCTGGCCGCGGTCCGGCCGCGGTGCCGAACCCCAGATCCCAGGAGGATACCGATGTCCGCGACCGCGCCGAACCCGAACGCCGTGCTTGGGATCGCCCGGGCCTTCATGGAGTCCCGAGTCCTCCTCACCGCGGTGGAGCTGGACCTGTTCACCCTGCTGGCCGGGTCCGCGCGATCGGCGGTCGAGGTCGCCAACCGGCTCGGGTCCGATCTCCGAGCCACGACCGTGCTCCTCGACGCCCTGACCGCCATGGAGCTGCTCGAGAAGACCGGGGACCGGTACCGCGCCTCGGCCGAGGCCGGCGTTCTGCTGGCCGAGGACGCCGCGGGTTCGGTCCTGCCGATGGCCAGGCACGCGGCCCACCTGTGGACCCGGTGGAGCCGGCTCACCGAGATCGTGCGACACGGTCTCACCCAGGAGCTCGCTCCGGCGGCCCGTTCCGAGGAGGCGCTGCGGGCCTTCATCGGCGCCATGCACGTCATCGGCGCGCCCCAGGCCGACGCCGTGATCGCCTCGATCGACCTGACCGGGGTGAGGCGGGTCATCGACGTGGGCGGTGCCTCGGGGACCTATGCCATGGCCTTCCTGCGGCGGGAGCCGCGCCTGCGGGCCACGGTCTTCGACCTGCCGCCGGTCATCGAGCTGGCCCGCGAGCGGCTGGGAGCCGAAGGCCTGCTCGACCGGGTGGACCTGGTCGCGGGGGATTTCGACCGCGACGAGCTGCCGACCGGCCACGACCTGGCCTGGCTCTCGGCGATCATCCACCAGAACAGCCCGGAGGAGAACCGGCAGCTCTACGCCCGGATCCACCGGGCCCTGGTCCCCGGCGGCCGGGTGATCATCCGCGACCACGTGATGTCGCCGACGCGTACCGCGCCGCGGGGAGGGGCGCTGTTCGCCGTCAACATGCTGGTGGCCACCCCGGGCGGGGGGACCTACACCTTGGACGAGATCCGCGGCGATCTGGAGATTGCCGGGTTCACGCGGGTCGAGCTGCTGCACCCCGACGAGCGGATGAACGGCCTGGTGACCGCCACTCGAGCCTGAGTTCGGGCGTTGTACACGTCACCCTCATTCGGAGGTACTGCCATGGCCACGCACGAGACGACCGGCACCGACCACCCCGTCACCCAGGTCAAGCTGGAACCCGGGGAGCAGGTCTGGCTCTGCCGCTGCTTCAAGTCGAAGAGGTTCCCCTTCTGCGACGGCAGTCACAAGGCCCATCCGGGAACCGGTCCGGTGGCGGTGACGGCCCCGGGAGAGGCGGCGAAGAAGTAGCGCTCGGCTCAGTCGCCGAACTCGACCACGTCGGCGCGGATCGACAGCCGGGGCTTGGTGTAGAGGAGCAGGTTGGTGTTGTCCGAGTCGTACCGCACGTTGACCAGGGCCAACCGGCGACCGGCGACCGGTCCGTGCTCGGCCTCGAACCTGGCCCACAGGTCGGCCAGGGCTTCGCGGTAGAGCATCCCGGTCCCCTCGATCCGCGCCACGGCCAGGGTCTGGTTGGCCATCCCGGCCGGGAAGCTGAGTCCGAGCAGGTACCCGGCCGTGGCCTTGCCGGCCACGTCGGTGGCGATCACCTGGTAATTGGCCTGGTTGAGCTGAACCTCGGTGAGGTTGGCCGAGGCGAACACCCCGGTCTGGGCGCACCCGGACAGACCAACGGCGGCCAGGAGCAGGACAGCGGCGATTCCGTAGCGCTTCATGACGGTTTCCTTTCTTGAGAGGGGCCGCACGCGGTGCACGGCCCGGGTTAGTCGGCAGCAGGTCCTCTCTTCAACCCCGGCAAAGGCCGGAGCTGTCACCGCGGCAAGAGAGATCGCCGAGGCTCCGAACGACGGTGCGAGGAGGAGAGATGCGGCAGGAGCTGGTGGCGTTGCTCGACCGATTCCTGGTGACCCATTCCCCGTCCGGGATCGAGCAGGAGATGGATGCCCAGGTCGCGCCCCTGCTGGAGGAGAGCGGCCAGGAGGTGCAGCACGACCGGCACGGAAACCTATGGGTCCGCTTCCCCGGCCGCCAGCCCGGCCCCCTGACCCTGGTCACGGCCCACAAGGACGAGAACTCGGTCATCGTCCGTCGGATCGACGAGGACGGCAGGGTCTGGGTCGAGCCGATCGGGGGGATCCGGCCGTTCAAGTTCGGCGAGGGACCGTTCGACCTGCTGGCCCCCGGGGGCGTCCTCGAAGGGGTGCTCTGCATCGGCTCGACCCATTCCTCGGAGCTGTCGGCCCGTATCCACCGGGCCGTCACCGGACCGCTCACCTGGGACCTGGTCTACCTGGACTTCAAGCTGACCCGGGCCGAGCTGGCCGCGCGGGGGGTGATGGTGGGCGACCGGGCCGTGGTCGGCCGTCGCCGCAAGCCGCCCCTCTATCTCCACGACCGGTACGTCTGCGGCTACGCCCTGGACGACAAGGCGGCCGTGGCCGTCCTCCTCCTCCTGGCCCGCCACCTGCGGCGGCACCGTCCCGGTCACGACGTGGCCCTGGCGATCACCGCCTCTGAGGAGAGCGGCTGCTCCGGGGCGGCGTACCTGAGCCGCAAGCTCGATCCCGACGACCTCATCGCCGTGGAGATCGCCCCGGTCGCCGAGGAGTATCCCACGGTGATGAGCGACGATCCGGTGGTCCTGTTCAAGGACGGCTCGCATCAGTACAGCGCCGACCTGAGCCGCGCCCTGGTCGAGGCCGGTCAGCGCCGCGGCCTTTCCTGTCAGTCGGCGGTGGTCCGTTCCTTCGGCAGCGACGCCAGCGTGGCGCAGCACCTGGGGCTCAGCGGCCGGGCCGCCTGCCTCTGTTTTCCGACCGAGAACACCCACGGGTACGAGATCACCACCCTGGGCTCCCTGGAGGCCTGCGTGCTGCTGCTGGCCGAGTACCTCGCTCCATCGGCCAAGCCGCTCTCCGGCCGTCGGCCCAGGAAGAGACGATGACCGTTCCGCTGCCCACGGGCGTTACCGTGCCCTGGGCGTGTCTTACCCCCAAACCCGGAGGAACGCGACCATGGCCAGCCTACGAGGAACCGAGACCGAGAAGAACCTGCTGAAGGCCTTTGCCGGGGAATCACAGGCGAGGAACCGCTACACCTACTTTACCGGCGCGGCCCGCAAGGAGGGGTACGTCCAGATCGCCGACCTCTTCGAGGAGACCGCCAACCAGGAGAAGGAGCACGCCAAGCGTTTCTTCGGCTTCCTCGAGGGCGGCGTCCTGGAGATCACCGCCGCCTTCCCGGCCGGGGTGATCGGCACCGCCCAGGAGAACCTGACCGCCGCCGCGGCCGGCGAGCACGAGGAATGGGAACTGCTCTATCCCGCCTTTGCCGCCAAGGCCAGGGCCGAGGGTTTTCCGGCCGTGGCCGCGGTCTTCGAGAAGATCGCCGTGGCCGAGAAGCAGCACGAGCGGCGGTACCTGGGCCTCCTCCGCAACGTCGAAGCCGGGACCATCTTCCGCAAGGCCGCGCCGGTGACCTGGCGCTGCCGCAACTGCGGGTACCTCCACGAGGGGATCGAGGCGCCCTCGGCCTGCCCGGCCTGCGCCCATCCCCAGGCCCACTTCGAACTGCTGGCCGAGAACTGGTAGACCGGATGCCGGGGGTCCCGGGTGCGGTCGGGATCAGGGCCGGCCCGGGACCCGGCGGCAGGGGAGGGCCGCCCACCACCATGAAGATCGCCACCTGGAACGTGAACTCCCTCAAGGTGCGGCTGCCCCAGGTCCTCGCCTGGCTGGCTCGCGAACGGCCCGAGGTTCTGGCCGTGCAGGAGATCAAGCTCACCGAGGAGAACTATCCCTTCGCCGAGATCGCCGCTGCCGGGTATACCTCGATCTGCAGCGGTCAGAAGAGCTACAACGGGGTGGCCGTGCTGAGCCGGCAGGAGGCCCTTGACCCGGTCACCGACCTGCCCGGCCTGGACGACCCCCAGCGCCGCGTGCTCGCCCTCACCGTCGGCGACCTGCGCCTCCTCAACCTCTACGTCCCCAACGGCGGGGAGGTCGGCTCGGAGAAGTACGCGTATAAACTCGAGTGGCTGGCCCAATGCCGGGCCTGGGTCGAGGCGCAGCTCGAGAGGTACCCTCGCCTCGTCGTGGTCGGCGACCTCAACGTGGCCCCGGAGGACCGGGACGTCCACGATCCGGCGCTCTGGGCCGGGCAGATACTCTGCTCCGAGCCCGAGCGGGAACGGTTCCGGGGACTGCTGGCAACGGGCTTGAGCGATGCCTTCCGCCTCTTCGAGCAGCCGGAGGGGAGTTGGTCGTGGTGGGACTACCGCATGGCCGCCTTCCGCCGCAACCTCGGCCTGCGGATCGACCACGTTCTGGTCTCGGAACCGCTGCGGCAGAGCTGCACAAGCTGTCGGATCGACCGGGAGCCGCGCGGCTGGGAGCGGCCCTCGGACCACGCCCCGGTGGTCGCGGAGTTCTCGTCGTGAGGGGCACGGCCGATCCCGGTGACGCACCTTCGCGCGTCGTTGTCCGGCGCGAAGGATCTACGTAGATTGGCGCGGTGATTCGCGAGGACCGGTCGCCCGTCCGCTTGATGGACCGGGTGTACGGGCAGCGTTGCGAGCGACCGGCGCGGATCGATGGCACAAGCGAGGAGGAGCCCGATGGGAGAGGCCCAGGAGCTGAAGACGGTCGGCCGGCGGGTGGCCCGGGTGGACGGGGTGGCCCTGGTGACGGGGAGCGCCGTGTACGCGGCCGACGTCCAGTTGCCCAACTCCCTGCACGCCCGTTTCCTGCACTCCCCCCATCCCCATGCCCGGATCCTCGGGATCGACGTCCGTCGGGCCCGGGCCCTGCCCGGGGTGGTCGCGGTGTTGACCGCCGCCGACCTTCCGGACCTGGACCTGTTCCCGCGCGATGAAGTCTGCTTCCAGGGACAGAAGGTCGCCATGGTGGCGGCCGAGGATCCCGATCTGGCAGAGGATGCCCTGGCCCTGATCCGGGTGCGGTACGAGGTGCTGC
>JBAZUN010000286.1:0-7814 GCA_041661365.1 Candidatus Latescibacterota bacterium | reverse complement strand
GTACGCCGCCATCCGGTACTCGCACATCGGGTGCTCGTACCAGTAGAAGTCCAGCTCCTCCAGCACCCGGCCGACGCGGACCGCCTCCTCGTAGGTGCGATAGGTCCCCCACGGGTCGAAGCTGAGGACCATGTCGTCTCCCACCCGGGCGCGCACGGCCCGGCAGACCTCGAGGTCCTGCTCGATATGCGACGGCCGGCCCGGGTCCGGCTCCCGGCGGATCGGGTCCCAGAAGTAGTAGGGATGGATCTTGTAGTGCCGGTACCCCTGGGCCCGGCAAGTGGCGGCGTGCTCGGCGTACTCCTCCGGGGTACCCATGTTGGGATAGGTGCTGGCATAGGCCTTGACCCGGTCGCGGCAGCCGCCGAGGAGCTTGTGGACCGGCACGCCAAAGGCCCGGGCCTGCAGGTCCCACAGGGTCATGTCGAGGACGCTGAGCAGGCTCTCCTCGACGTTGGCCACCCACATCCAGTGCCAGAACCGCTCCCGGTCAAAGGGGTCCTGGCCGAGCACGCGGGCCTTGATTCCTCCCTGCATGGCATTGATCTGCTCCGGGGTCATGCCGTCCTGGTCGCCGTGGCCGTGGCCGCCGAGGTAGTACCCCTCGGCCCCGTCGTCGGTGCGGATGCGGGTCAGGGTCTGGGTGACCGTGACCTCGGGAAAATGCTGGCCGTTGTGGTAGGGCCGGCGCGGCACGCGGAAGGGGATGACCTCGAGGTCGGTGATCTTCATGGTATCCTCCTGAATGAGACTCAGCGTTCAGGCCAGAACCGCCAGAGGATCACCCCGGCGGCATCGGCCCGGACTCGCCCCGGGTGATGGTGACCCGCTCGAAGGGACCGGGATCGGGCCGGCACTTCAGCTCGACCAGCTCGGGCCATCCCGCCCGGCGTTTCCCGTCAGACGCCATCTGCCTCTCCTTCGGCTGCCGCGGCGCGGTTCCGCGCCGCGCCGGTCTCCGCCTCTACCTGCGTCGATCGGTCCCGGAGGACGCGGATCGCGCGGTCCATCCGGGTGTACCGCGCCAGGCCCAGGACGCTTACCCAGGCCCCGGCAGGCAGGCAGAGGATCCCCAGTACGGTGAACCAACCGTGCTGGGAGAAGTGGATGAAGGTGACCCCGGCCAGCAGCAGGGAGACGCCGCCTCGCAGGTAGGCCAGCAAGGTCCGCTCGTTGGCCAGCAGGGTGCGGTCGATGGCCAGCTCATCCCGCAGGATCAACTCCCCCTCCCGGAAGCGTTCGTAGACCGCATCCACCTAGACAGCCACCTGGTGCATCGGCACCGTGCTGGCGTTGACCGGGCGCGGCCCGAGGGGACGGATCGGCGGCTGAGAGGCCGGACGGTACGAGACCGACAGGTGCGGCGTCTCCAGCCGCAGGTGACCGCGGTACCGCGAGTCCATGACCGCGTCGAGGACCCCCGACACCAGCAGGGTCCGCTCCGCCGGGTACCGCGGCACCCCGCTGAGGAACATCGACTGGGCGTTCAGCGCCAGATAGCTGAAGTGGGGGTACGGATCGCCGTGGGCGTGGAATCCGGTCGACTGCACCTTACCGGCGACCCGGGCGGCGTAACTCCAACCGTGGATCTTCCCGCCGTAGGAGTTCGGCTGCAGCAGGGCGCCCCGCAGGCCGTCGGCGTACTCCACCAGGAAGAGGGCCGGTTCCTCGATCAGCTCCTCCAGCGATCCGGTGGCCCCTTCCTGGCAATCGACGCGGGCCACCGCGGCCTCGGCCAGCTCGCGCAGGGAACCGTCCAGGGCGGCCCAGACCGCGGCCCCCTCGAGGCAATGGACGGCGCGGACCCCGGTCTCGCCGCCTTGCCGTCGCTCGACCATGCACTGCAGCCCCTCCAGCCCGTGGTACCCGTAGGCCTCGATCTCCCCGTAGCTGATGACCAGGGCCTCGGTGATCGGGCTGTCGACCTCGTGCTCGAGCCAGGGGTCACGCCAGAACAGGGGGATCGAGGAGCCGGCCATGAGCGGAATCCCCAACTGGTGAGCCCGGTCGCAGATCCACTTGGCGTCCTCCCAGCAGTAGGAGAGGTGCTTGTCGCTGAAGACCGGAACCGGCCGCCTGGCGGTCGAGATCACCCCGGCGATCTGCTCGAAGAAGTGGCGCCGGGGATAGAGCTTCTGCCCCTTCTCGTTGTAGGCGTAGTCCCCGTGCTCGCCGATGGAGAGGACCCCGTCGACCGCCAGCTCTCTGCCGCCCAGGCACAGGGCCTGGGGGATGCTCAGGTAGATCGGCACCCCGAACTCACCGGCCAGGGCCGTGCCGATGTCGCGGTCGCTGACCTGGTCCAGGTAGATCGAGGCGATCTCGACCTCGGGCGGCAGCAGGCCGTCGTCGGTGGGGAACCCCTTGAGGAACTTGGTGACGACGACGTCGGCGTGGGAGGCCGGAAAATAGGTGCTGAGGATCGCGGCGATCCGCTTCCTTGGGGCCATGTCAGGCGTTCCCTCAGGTATTGGCCGACAGCCAGCGCAGGGCCTCCTCGGCCTCGCCCTGGCTCGCGGCCCAGCAGTGATAGCAAACCAGCTCGGGACGCAGCTCGCGGTGGTACTGGCGCAGCTCCTCGACGCTGCAGGGGACGTGCACCGCCATCCCGCGCTCCTGGATCGCCTTGAGCAGGTCGAGCCAGTGGTGGAACGGCTGGTTGCGGGCCCCGGGCTGCCACTGGATGCACTTCAGGTGCGGGATGGCGCAGACGTCGTCGAGGTGGACCAGCATCTCCGGGCCGTCATAGTGCATGGCGCACCGGCCCAGGTAGGCCGCCTCCTCGGTCAAGGCCGGCAGGGCCCAGCGCCGGAAGTGGGCCGGCCCGATCAGGGCCGCGAAATCGCACTGGATGACGTTGGTCCGCTCTGGATGATAGAACGGGATCCAGCCGCAGGCGCCTTGCTCCATGCGACCGGCCCGCCGCACGCCCTGGTCGACCTTGGGGTACCAGCGCCGCACCTCGGCCATGGCCCGGTCGATGGTCTCGGGCCGGTCGATCAGGTCGAGGCAGAGCCGCTCGCCGCCACGCAGGGCCAGCAGCGCGTCGAGGTTGCTATGCAGGTCGAGGTGGGCCACCAGCATCTCGCCGGCGAAGCGTTCGGCCAGGACCCCGAGGAACTCCTGCATCCGGCGCCACCAGTAGTTCTCCTCGTCGACGACCAGGGGCAAGGCCCGGTCCCAGTCCTCGACGCAGGGCCGGGCCCAGGTGGTGCCGGTGCCGTCCTCGGGGACCACCAGCTCGGCGCCGAGGAAGGCCGCCACCATGTCCGGACCGAAGGAGGGGACGTAGCAGGGGATGGACTCCCCGCCCCAGTACCGGGACCGGCCCCAGGCCAGGGCCTGGTCAGCCACCGCCGTCAGGCTGCCCCGCACCCCGGCCAGGTAGGGCGGCGCCGCGACGGTGTCGGCCTCCATCGAGGGGGCCTGGATCATGCAGCAGGGCCGGCCGATGATCTCGTGCGCCCAGAAGGCCAGCCACCGGTCCTCGGCGTCTTCCAGGTCGGGCTTGAGCGCCAGCGCGCGTCCGGTGTCAGTCATGGGAGCCGGTCCGAGTATGCGCTTTGTCGGCGAGGCCGAGTCATGGCGGCCGAGGGCAAGGCGCGCGAATAAGGCGCATTGGACACGAAATGCGCCGATTGAGCGGGCACAGGGACGTGGCCGGATCGAGACCGATCCGGCACACGCAGCCATCGGTCGCAAGGGCCGGCCGCAGCCCGAATGGCATACTCGGACAGGCTCCTCATAGCTCGACCCAGGTGCCCAGGCCCTCGCGGACCGCGGTCTCGTAGACCAGGCGGGCCACCACCGCGTCCTGGATCCCCATGCCGGTGGCGTCGAATAAGGTGATCTCCTCGCCAGAGAGCCGGCCAGGCTTGCGGCCGGCGATGACCTCACCGAGCTCTCCCACCAGCGAGGCGCGGCTGACCAGCCCGGCGGTGACCGAGTTGTTGATGTCCCCCCACTTGAGGCACTGGTCGACGCTGTCGCAGACGATGCGCGCCTTTTGATGAATGGCCGAATCCAGCTCCTGCTTGCCGGCCCCGTCTGCGCCCATGGCGCTGAAGTGGGTACCGGGGCGGACCCACTCGGCCTTGACAAAGGGGGCGCGCGAGGGAGTGGCCGTGACCACGATCTCCGCCTTCCTCACCGCCTCTTCCACCGAGGCAGCCGAGACCGGGAACGGGTAGGTGGAGCGCGCCCGCTCGACGAACCCGGTGACCGCGGCCTCGCTCACGTCGGCCACCCAGACCTGGGTCAGGGGGAAGAGGGCGCTGAGTCCGACCAGGCTGCTCCAGCAGACCCGGCCGGCGCCGAGGAGGCCGACCACGCGAGACTCGGGCCGGGCCAGCCAGCGCGCGCCGATCGCCGCGGCGGCGCCGGTGCGCAGGTGGGTGACCCGCAGCCCCTCCATCAGGGCCTTGGGCTCGGCGGTCTGGTGGTCGTAGTAGATCACCTGGCACGAGCCGCCACCGGCCGCGGCGCACCCCAGCTTGATCGCCATCGCCTGCTGATCGAAGACGTTCCCGGCCATGAAGAACCACAGCCCCCACCCACACCGGTCGTGGTACTTGGCCGGATGCTCGGCCTTGCCCTCGACCAGGGCGCGGAAGGCCCCCTCGACCAGGGGGATGCAGTCCTTGACCGAAATGAGCGACTCGAACTCCTCGTTGCGCACCACCAACAACCTCGACATCCGCATCATTCCTTTCTTCTGCTTCTGGTCTTCTCGTCTGTCTCAGATCTCCGGTGATCTCCGCTTCCCCGCGACGGACCGGCTTCAGCGGCTTCGGTAGAGCGGTGCCGTGGCCGGGTCCCACGACATCTCCGGGTCGAGGGGGAAGAGCGGCCGGGGCACCCGCTCCCAGCGAAGGGAGAGCAGGTTGGCCGGGGCCAGGCCGGGCGCCTCGCCCAGGAGGAAGAGGCGGGCCACCTCGCGGTACCCCTCGCGGAAGTCGACCACCGACTTGGCCACCAATACCTTGGCGCGGCCAGGGTCGAGGCCGGCCCCCCGGTAGATCACCGGATCCGCACCCGGGCCGAGCCGCTCGAAGACCACCACGTATACCTGGCCGAGCCGCAGGACCGCGGTCAGCCCCATGCTCTCGGGCAGCTCGCGGCCTGGGACGACCGGGATGACCCGCACCACCTCGCCCGTAACCTCGACCGGGGTCGAGTTCACGTGGTCCAGCTTGCCGCCGAGGGAGAGGGTCACTTGGGCGCCCGGCCCGGCGGTGGCCATGTCCTGGGCCGCGGCCGGATCGACCATCGGGAGGTAGCACGGCTCCTCCGGCCTGCGGGCCAGCAGCTCCTTGAGGAACCAGGTCGAGTCGCCGGTACCGCCGCCGGTCATCAGGTCGGTGAGATCGGCGATCACCACCGGCCGAAGGTCGCTGGCAAAGGCCTGGTCCAGGGCCTCGGTATAGGAAGGACAGGGCTGGGTATAGTCGCGGCGCTGCTCCCAGGCCAGCCCGGCCAGGTCGCGGGCAAGACGATCGGCCAGGTCGCGGTCGTTGTCGGTCACCACCACGCTGCACCATCCCATCTCCGGGACGTCCATCCAGGGCTGCACGGCGAAGACCGAGGCGAGGAGGACCCGCGGGTCTTCCTCGTGCCGTCGGGTCGCCGCCATCAGGTCGCGCAGCGGCGGCTCGGTCGAGATCTGGGTCTCGGCCGGGGTCACCATCGGGATCTTCACCGCGCTGATCACCGGCCGGACCTTGCCCTGCAGGGCCGCCAGCAGGGCTCGGGCCACCCGCTGACCGGTGGCCCGCATGTCGACGTGGGGGTGGGTGTGCATCCCGTCGACCAGGTTGCTGGTCTCGACCATCCTGCCGCTGATATTGGCGTGGAGGTCGAGGGCCACGCCGATCGGCACCTGCGGCCCGAGGATCTGCCGGGCCGTGGCCAGGACCAGCCCGTCCAGGTCAGGGTCGGCCTCCCCGGCAAAGGCGCCGTGCAGGTTCAGCAGCAGCCCGTCCAGGGGCAGGGCGGCCCGCAGGTCCTCGGCGAACCATTCGAGGATCGTCTCCTGGGCCTGCCGGGTCAGGTTGCCGGCCGGCATGGCCTCGACCCTGGTCACCCCGACCAGCTCGTGGCCCGCGGTCTCGGCGAAGAAGCCGTCGAGGAACTCGTCCCGAACCCCGGACCGGGTCAGCACGGCCTGACCGCGGGCGATCCCGTGGGCTTCGAACATGGCCAGGTCGGTCGGCTGGGTGGAAAAGGTGCTGGTCTCCTGCATCACCTTGGCGATGCCGATCCTCATGGACGGACTCCCTCGTAGCCGTGCTGACTTCGGGTGGACTCCTTCGACGGGCGGTAAGGTAGCAGGCGCCAGGACGAGCGGCAAGCAGAGCGGGCGCATCGATCGGGAGAAGCCGCTCCTCTACTCGACTCCCTCGGGTCGATGGCCGCGGGCCATGCTCCGGGCGCTCCAGGTCTGCACCGCGATCCCGAGGAGGAGGAGCAGGGCCAGACGGCCGTACCCCGCCTCGACGACACCACCCGGTCCGACCACCAGACCGGCCACCACCGGCCCGGCCAGGAAGCTGAAGCCGACCACGGTCTCGTTGACCGCCACCCGGGCCACGGCGCGCTCCGGGTCGAGCATCGAGTGGTAGACCATGAGGCTGAAGGCGCTGCTCGTGTACAGCCCGTAGAGCACGGCGCCGACGCCGAAGACGGCCGGGCTGCCGGCAGAAGCCAGCACGACCAGGCCCAGGACACCGGCCAGGCCGAAGCCGGGAAGCAGGGCCGGACGGTGGTGCCACGCCCCGGCGTAGACCAGGGCCAGGGCGCCGAGGGACTGACTGAGGGCAAAGGCGAACTCGACCGCCCCCTTCACCGCCGCCGAGTATCCCAGGGTCGCCGCCTGCACCGGCCACCAGGTCGACACCGCGTTCCAGCCGATCCAGGCCAGGGCCACCCCGATCCAGGACGGCACGACCAGACTGCCGCGGGACGAAGAGGACGGTGGCGGAGCCGGGGCCGGACCGGATCGCGCCTCTTCCCGCGAGGCTGGGCGGAACCAGAGGACGAGGACCCCCACCAGCACGGCGATCGCTGCGGCCAGGTAGTAGATCTGAGCCCAATCGCACCAGGACCGGGCCCAGCCAGAGGCGAACGGTCCGAGGGCGTAGCCGAGAGACCAGGCAAAGGTGTAGTGGCCGGCCATGGCCGCCAGCGGCTTGGCCGTGTCATGAGCCACCCCGAGCATGTAGGCCTGGAAGGCGTTGAAGAACAGGCTGGTCGAGAAGGGCACGGCGCAGAAGGCGACCTGGGTCAGCCAGACCGATTCCACCCGCGGTAGCAGGGCGCAGATCGCGGCCAGGGCCCCCAGGGCTCCCAGCATCTGCATCCTGGCCAGGCGCGGACGAACGATCCGCCGCATGAAGAGGCTGGCCACCAGGTACCCCCCGCCGAAGCAGAGGAGGATCGACCCTACCACCTCCGGACCCAGCCCGCGGCTGGCCAGGGAGTGGCGGCCCACGAAGAGGAGAAGGGCCACCGCGATGTCCAGGGCAAAGGGAAAGACGTAGATGACCGCGTTCCGACTCACCGGCTCATGCCTCCCGACTCCATGATCCCCCCTCCCCCGCCGGGTTCATCGACACCACCGTGACGGTGGGATTGCGGGTTCAGACCTGCACCTTCTTCCACGCCCCGCCGCGGAACCGCCATCCCAGCAGCAGGCCCCGCACTCCCAGGTCGAGGGCCATCGCCACCCAGGCCCCGGTCAGCCCCCAGGGAAGGACCCGGGTCAGCAGCAGGGCCACCGGCACGCGCACGGCCCAGAACGCGCCGCCGTTGATCAG
>JBAZUN010000285.1:4850-7846 GCA_041661365.1 Candidatus Latescibacterota bacterium | reverse complement strand
AATTGGAGATCTCCTCGGCCATGTCCGCATCGCGGATGGCCGACTCAGCCGCCGAGAGGTTCTCGATGGCGTTCTCCAGGTTGGAGGTGGTGAACTGCAGTCGGTTCTGGACCGACCCGAGCTCGCCCCGCTGCCGCGTGACGACCAGGATGGCGTTGTCGACCCGCGCGATGGCCCCCCGGGCGCTCACGAGATTGGCGACCGACAGCCCGGTCAGGTTCAGCTCGGCCCCGCTGGCCCGCATGTCGCCGATGTTCAGGGAGATCCGGTTGGAGGCCTCGTCGTTGGGCCCGACCTGGAGCACGCCGCCGGTCGCGGCCTCGACGACGATCTGCTTGCCGTCCAGGCGTCCGTCGATATAGGAATTGGCGCTGACCAGATCGAGGATGTCGCCGCCGTCGGTGAAGGTGTTCCCCGCGGTCTCGATCTGCACCTCGCCGAGGTTGGCATCGTAGGTCGCCGATCCCGGCGGCTCCAGGACAGAGAGGACGGCATTCAGACTGGTGGCGATCTCGCCGAGGGTGGCCCCGGCCGGGATGGTCACGGCCTGGTCGCCGACGATGATGGTCCCGCCGGCGCCGCCGTCCGCGACCTGCGATTTCAGGGTGGTGCTCTCGGTGTCGACCTCGGGTCCGAGCAGGATGACCTGGACCCCGAGACGGTCGAAGTTCGCCACGAAGGTCGTCCCGGTGGCCACCAGGTTCTTGGCATTGTCCCGATCCAGAGTGGCGCCCACGTCGATCGACTGCTTGAGCTCGGTGCCGTCGTCCAGGGTGACGGCCAGGGTGATCTGGTTGTCCTGGGTGGAGGTGTCGGTGAAGACGTAGGTCCCCGGCACCGCGCCGGAGATGCCGACCTCCTTGACGCCGGTGAATCCATTCAGAGCCGTAGAGAGCGTGGCGTTCTGTGACACGGTGTTGCCGAAGCCGGTGAGCAGCACCTGGTCGTTGTAGGTGGTCGACAAGGCGATCCGGTCGATTTCCGCCGTGAGCTGGTTGAACTCCGCGGACAGCCCCTGGCGGTTCTGGTCGTTGATCGTCGAGTTGGCCGACTGCACCGCCAGCTCGCGCATGCGGCGCAGCATGTTGCTGACCTCGTTGAGCGCTCCCTCGCCCAACTGGATCAGGCTGATCCCCTGCTCGGCGTTGGCCACGCCTTGACGCATGCCGAGGATCTCGGCCCGCATCCCCTCGGACACCGACAGACCGGCCGAGTCGTCGGCGCCGCGGTTGATCCTCATCCCCGAGGAAAGGCGCTCGATCCGCTTGGTGAAATCAGCGCTGTTGGCATTGAGGTACCGCCGGGCGTTGATCGACGCAACGTTGGTACCGAGGCGGATCGGCATGATGGACCTCCTTGATCGTCGGCCTTCCTGGACGCTCCATGGCCAGGCCGTACGGCAACCCCTTCACCCATGTCGCGGGATGCGCTGGAGGGGTGCTCACGCCCCTGTTGAGCAATGAGTATGCCATCCCCTTCCCAAGATCGGGAGGTCAGTAAATATCTCTATGATTTTGAACGATATATGCCGATGTATGCCGTCGTGAACGGACTGGGTTCACGGGCGGGAACGACAGGTCGATGAGGGGAGCGACCGCCGGGAGGAAGGAAGAAACTGCCCGCGGTGAGCGGGGCAATGAGCGAGGCTTACGGACCTTCGACCTCAGCGGCCCCGGCCCGATCGTAGCACAGACGGGCCGCGTCGGCCGCGCCCAACTGCCGGTAGCAGTCCCCCAGGCGTCGGAAGGCGGCCCGGTCGCCCGGATCCCGAGTGATGAGCGCCTCGAACTGGGCCACCGCCTTCCACAGGGCGCCCCGGGTGAGGTAGAACTCGGCCAGCCCCCGACGCCCTTCCCGGTATTCCGGATCCAGGGCGACCGCCCCGGCCATGGCCAGCTCGGCGCACCGCGGCTGGTTCCGGTGAAGGAGGCTCGCCGCCAACCGGACCAGCACGCGGGCCGCGGGGCCGGGCGCGGCCAGCTCGGCCGGGGTCCAGGGAACCTCGGGGAACGCGGTGAGGACCTCCTCGAGGAGGGGTTGGCCCGCGGTCCAGTCAGCGACGAATCCACCGGCGGCCAGCAGCCCCAGATCGATGTCGGTCAGACCAGACCGACGGGCCCGCACCTCGCGGAATTGCGCCGCCGCCTCCGCGTGCCGCTCCCGGTCGAGGAGGAGGTGGCCCAGGTTGGCCCTGGCCTCTACCCCGTGCTGGTCCAGTGCCACCGCCTCGGCGTAGATCTGCTCGGCCTCGTCCAGCCGGCCCTGCACCTTGGCGATGAACCCCAGGTTCAGCCGGGCGGACAGGGAGCCCGGGTCCACCTCGAGCACCCGCCGGAAGAAGCCGGCCGCCTCGTCGAAGGCCTTCTGCTCCAGGTGCAGCGCCCCCAGGTTGAACAGGTGCTGCGCATTCCGCGGATCGAGGGCCAGGGCCTCGTTGAGCACGGCCAGCGCTCGGGTCCGCTCTCCCCTGCCCCGCAGCAGCTCGGAGAGGGCGCCGAGGGCCTGGCTGCGCCGGGCCACCGGTACCGCCGCCGCCTCGCGGAAGGCCCGCTCCGCGCCCTCGAGGTCGCCCAGACCGGCCAGGGCCTGACCGCATACCAGATGGGCGGAGTAGGTCACCTCGCGCTGATCCACGGGGAAGAAGGTCAACTGCGGCCGGGCCGACAGCACGGCCCGGGCAGACCCCAGGGCCTGGGCGTACTCCTGGCGCCTTATCTGGATCTCGGCGAGGGAGAGCCGGGTCAGTTGGTAGTCGGGATCCACGGCCTCGGCCTGCTGCGCAAAATCCAGGGCCTGATCGAAGCTCCCCTGCCGCAAATAGGTCCGCGCGAGAAAGAGAAGGGCGGTAGTGTACACGACCCAGTTCCGGTCCTGCAGGCAGGTGCTCTCGAACAGGATCGCGCGGTACGCGGCCACGGCCTCGTCGAGTCTGCCGGTGCTGTAGTAGGTCAGGGCCACGTGCGAGCGGACGATGTAGTCCCCGGGATTACGCTCGA
>JBAZUN010000285.1:0-4840 GCA_041661365.1 Candidatus Latescibacterota bacterium | reverse complement strand
TACCGCTCCTTCTTGGCCCGTACCACCTCGGGGGTGGCGTACCCGGTGTGGACCACGCGGAGGTCGGTGGGGACCAGGCGCACCCCGAGCCGGGCCAGGGAAGGGGTGACCTGCTCGTGGATCGGCATCTCGAAGCGGACCCCGGGCAGGTTCGGGAAGAGCCGCAACTGCAGGCAGGAGACGTTCTCGTACCCCTGGTCGTCCAGCACGAAGAAGTAGGCGCGGTCCCGCCCCTGACCGATCAACTCGCGGATCCGCGGATGGGCCTCTGCCGGCAGCAGGTCGTCGGCGTCCAGCCACAGGATCCAGTCCCCGGTGGCCAGGTTCAGCGAGGCGTTGCGGGCCGCGGCAAAGTCGTCGCACCAGGGGAAGTGACCTAGCCGCGCGCCGAAGCCGCGGGCGATCTCCACGGTGCGATCGGTCGACCCGGTGTCGACCACGACGATCTCGTCCACCGCCCCCCGGGCGCTCTCCAGGCACCGGGCCAGGCGGGCCTCCTCGTTGCGGACGATCATGCACAGGGAGAGTCGCGGCGGCCCCGGGGCCGTGGCCGGCGCGGCTGCCGGCGACGAGGCTCCGCGCAGGACGGCCAGGGCTTCCCGGGCCTCGGGCCGGTCCGGCATCAGCCGCTCGGCCTCGGCCAGAACCGCCTCGGCCTCGGATCGCTCTCCAAGGGCCTGCAGGGCCTGGCCCAGGAAGAAGCGGGCCGAGTACCCGACCATCGCCGCGTCCAGGGGGAGGAAGGGGTCGAGCCGGCCGTGGATCGCGGCCCGCAGCGAGGTGATCGCCTCGCCGTACCGGCGGAGCTTGGTTCGCGCGTCCCCCAGGGACAGCAGGGTCAGGGCGTCGTCGGGCCGCAGGACCGCGGCCCGTTCGAGGAACGGCAGGGCCGCCTCGCCTTGTCCCTCCTCGAGCCAGGACCGCCCGGTGAACAGCAGGGCCAGCCCCGCGGCCGTGGCCGCGGCCGGGTCTCCCCCGGCCCGGGCCAGGAGCGCGGCGAACTCCTCCCGCGCCCGCCGGTGCTCGCCGGCGAGGTAGTGGGTGTGCCCGACGCGGAACCCCAGGTACCAGTCGTCCGGATGACCGGCCAGCCATCCCTTCATCAGCTCGAGGTAATACCGCCGCTTGCGGGCCGCGACCTCGGGATCGGCGTACCCGGTGTGGCGCACCTCGAGGTCGGTGGCCCGGATCGGGATCCCCAGCCGCTCCAGGGACGGGGCCACGGTCTCGTGGACCGGCCGCTCGAACCGCACCCCCAAACGGCGGGGAAAGATCTTCACCTGGCGGAAGGCACTCCGGTCCGAGCCCTCGTTGACCAGGGTGCAGTAGAAGGCCTGCTCGGGCGCCAACTGCTTCAGCCGTCGGAGCCGTTCGAGGTCGGCCGGCAGGAGGTAGTCGTCGGCGTCCAGCCAGAGGATCCAGTCCCCGGTGGCCAGGTCGAGGGAGGCGTTGCGGGCCGCGGCAAAGTCGTCGCACCAGGGGAAGTGACCTAACCGCGCGCCCAACCCCTCGGCGATCGCCCGGGTTCCGTCGGTCGAGCCGGTATCGACGAGGATCAGCTCGTCGGCCACCGGACGGACGCTCTCCAGGCACCGGCCCAGGACCCGCTCCTCGTTCCGCGCGATGACGCAGACGCTCAGCCGCGGACCAGGAGCTTGTTGAGGAAGCCCATTCGGGCCGTGGCCGCCCCTGGCGGTCAACCTGGCCAGGTTCCCTGCCAGCACCCGGTTCTCCGGCGCCTGACGTGCCCCGCGCGCGAAGCTGTCGCGCGCCTCGGCCAGGCGTCCCAGCTTCTCGAGGACCAGGCCGCGGTTGTTCAGGGCCCCGGCCGAGTCCGGGTGGCGCGCCAGCAGGGCGTCGAGGGCCGCCAGGGTCTCCTCGAGTCGGCCCAGGCGGAGGAGGAGGTCGGCGTGCACCAGCCGCGCCAGCTCCTGGTCCAGGTAGAGCCCGGCCGGTTCCGCGGTAGTATCAAGCGCGGCGATCACCCGCTCGCCGGCGGCCAGGGCTTCTTCGAGTCGGCCCGCGTCCCGATAGGCGATGGCCAGCTCGTACCAGGCGCGCAGGTCAGCGGGGTTGTCGCGCACCTTCCTTTCGCCGGCCCTCAGATACAACTCGGGATTGCGGGGCTTCCCCGCGTACCCGTAGTGGTGCACCGGCACCGGGCAGTCGCCGATCCGCGCCCCGATCCGGAGGAGGGAGGGCTCGACCAGCTCGTGGACCGCCCCCTCGAACCGCACCCCGGACCGGCGGCGCCAGAGCCGCACCTTGGTCGACGGGAACCAGCCGGCCTGGCCAGTCGACTCGGGTTCGTCCTCGGCGCAGGGAACCCATCCGGCCCGGTTGCTCTGGGCCGTGTAGTTCCGCGTGGTCAGGCGGTAGGCACCGAACTCCCGGGTGGCGAGGGCCTGGCGGACGGCCTGGTGATCCCGAGGAGAGAGGAGTTCGTCGCAGTCGAGTACCAGCACCCACTCGCCCTTGACGCGGGCCAGGCCGTGGTTGCGCGCGGCGGCGAAGTCGTCCTGCCAGATAAAGGGGAAGACCCGGGCCCCGTGGCGGCGGGCCACGGCCGGGGTCTCGTCCATCGACCCGGTGTCGACCACCACCAGCTCGTCGACCAGGCCGCGGACGCTGACCAGGCATCGTTCCAGGAAGGCGGCCTCGTCGCGGGCGATGAGGCAGAGGGAGAGGCGCGGCCGGCGCGGCTGCCGACGCGATCTACCCACGGCCGTCCCGGTCGCCTGGCTGGACCACGGCCCGGGCCTTGGGATGGTCGGGATCGCGGGCCAGGATCGCCTCGGCCAGCTCCCGGGCCTCGGTCTCCGGCCCCTGCTCGACCAGCAGGTCGAGGAGGATCCCCATCACCTCCAGGTCCTCGGCGTGGTGGCGGAGATATTCTCGGAATAGGGCCACGGCCGCGGCAGGGTTCCCTGCCTGGGCCTGGATCAGGCCGGTGTTGACGATGACCTCCCGGTGGCCAGGGGCCAGGGCCGCGGCCCGCTCGAGGTGGCCCAGGGCCGCCTCGGCCCGTCCCTGGCTCCACTCGAGCACGCTGAGGTTGATCCGGGTCTCGACGTCGTCGGGGTTCAGGGCCAGGGCTCTCTCGAAGCTGCTCCGGGCCGCCTCCCACTCCTCGGCGCGGAACTGCGCCAGCCCGAGGAGGGCGTGGGCCCGGGCCGAATCGGGATCGAGTCGGACCAGCCCCTCCAGCAGTTCGGCCGCCTCGTTGGCCCGGTTCCCCTCCTGCAGCAGCGCGGCCAGCACCAGCCGCGCTTCGACGTACTCCTCCTTGGCGGCCAGGGCCCGACGGTACGCCACCTCGGCTCCATCGCGGTCTCCCTGGTCCCGCTGCCGGTCCCCCTCCTCGAGCGCTCGCACCGCCTCGCGCTCGAGCTGCCACGGCCGATCGAGGTCAGACGTCGCGACCTCCTCGACCTGGGTCATGGTCAGGGTCACGACGCGCCAGCCGCGACGACGGCACTGCCGCGCCGCCTCGTCGAGCACGGCCGCGGTGCGGAAGGAGGGCTCGAACCCGCCGATCTCGGCCAGGGCCGCGGTCCGGATCAGGACCCAGCCGGAGCCGGGGTACTCGACCTGCCGGACCTCGTCCACGCTCCCGCGGGCGAGCCCGATCACGGCGACCTTGGGATCGGCCTCCAGGGCGGCCAACAACCGCCGGAAGGTCGCGGTCCCGCACGCGATCGCGGCCGGTCCCACGGCCAGGACCGGGCCGCTGAGCCTCTGCCGCACCGCCTCGAGCTGCTCGCCCAGGACGCGGTCCTCCCCGCGCTCCAGGACGAAGCGCGCGACCTGGCCGCCGGTCGCCTCGACCAGGGCCGCCGGTGCCGCCGAGTCCCCTGCCCCGAGCAGGACGATCCCGGCGCGAGGCTCGACACCCGCAGGCCGGTCGGACAAGGGAGGGAGCGCGGCCAGCCTGGCCAGGGCCTCCTCGGCCCGGGCGGCCGCCTGGTCCCAGGTGAACTGCGCCCGCACGTAGGCCGAGGCCCGCTCCCCCACCTCGGCCGCGGCGGCCGGATCGCGGAAGACCTGGAGCAGCCGGGCCTGGAGCGCCTCCTGGTCCGGCTCCAACAGCCAGGCCGGCCCCGCGGTCTCCTCCTCGAACCGGACCGACACGCGGCGAGACGGAACCGTGAACGCGGTCTCCGCGGAGCAGAAGTCGTCGCAGGCCCCCCCCGCGGTGAGGATCACCGGCAGGCCGCAGGCCATGGCCTCGGCCACGGGCAGGCCGAACCCCTCGCCGCGGTACGGATGGACCAGACAGGTGCAGGCCGCGTAGAGCCGCGACATCTGCTCCGGAGGGAGATCCTCGGTCAGGTAGAGGATCTCCGGACAGCTCGGGTCGGCCTGCATCGCCTCGATGACGGCCCCGGCGTGCTGACCGCGGTAGAAGGTCCGGGTCCCCATGTCCTTGATGACCAGGCAGACCTCGTCGTCCCGACGGAAGGCGGCCCGATACGCGGACAGGAGCAGGTCGATCCCCTTGCGGTGGAGGGTGCCGCCGACGAAGAGGAAGCGGAACCGCTTCGTCGTCGCCAAGGGTAATGGCTCGAGGCCGGGCCGGAACCGCTCCGGATCGATCCCGAGGGGAACGACCTCCACCCGGCCGGGATCGATCCCGCTGTCGAGGTAGCACTGCCGCACGTACGCGGTGTAGGCCCAGATCTGGTCGACCTGGCGCTGCAGCGGCTCGAACCATCGCCGCGGGATCCGGCCGAACTCCCAGGGCTGCATCAGCACCAGCTTCCCCGCCGGCGGCCGGTCGAAATCCGGGGGCCAGCGGTGGCGCAGGTGGAACTCGACCTCGCCTGCCGGGACCTGTCCC
>JBAZUN010000284.1:0-7859 GCA_041661365.1 Candidatus Latescibacterota bacterium | reverse complement strand
AACTCGAAGTCCACCTGGACCACGGCCTGCAGCCAGTTCCAGTCGCGGAAGCCGTACTCCCTGGCCAGCGAGAACTGGACCTCTTGGAGCGAGACTTCGTCCGCGCCGGCCGGCGCACCGGTGGCGCCACCGAGCCTGGGCAGGTGTTGGCGGAGGATGGAAAAAGCCTCGGGATCGCCGCTCTGAATGGCACGGAGGAGATCCTTGGCCTGCTTCTTGAGCTGCTCGAGATTGGGCTGGGGAGGCAACTGCCTGGACATGGCACAACTCCTTTCTACGACGCGCCTGGGGTCCGCTCGCTTCAGGCAGAAAGAAGTTGTCTATGTAGGTGCGGCAGTGAAGGTGGGCTCGGCCCTTCCCGCGGACTGGCGGCTCCCTTCGCGAGCACGCCGGTCAAGGTACGGCGCGGTTGTGTCAGGGGCAAGAAAAAACGCGCGGGGATGCAGTGGATCGGCTTGAGGCAAGATCAGAGCTTGATCGCCGCGGCGATGACACCGGCCAAGGTCACCATGGTGGCCATGGTCCAGTAGAAGCGGCTGCTGACCTCGGCGCGCAAGGTGTCGATCTGGGCGGTCATCTCGCTGCGCAAGCCGATGATCTGAGCAGTCGTCTCGCCGCGAAGACCGTCAATCCGGGCGTGGATGCCGCGGATCTCGGTGCGCAGATCCTGGATGTCCTCGCGCAGGTAGGCGATGCCCCAGTGGAGCTCTGCCGGCGGCTGAGAACGAGAGGTGGTTTCGGTCATGCGCGGTTCCCCTTCACCCACTGAACATACGCTGGAACCCCTGCTCGTCCAAACTCGGGAAACGAAGCAGCAACTGGGATGCCAATGGCACCGCCTTGGGCGCCGGTGCCGGGGATCCTCTCCCGTTGTGTAGATCATGCGCAGGGGTGGAACCGGTCCTTCACACCGGGAGGTTCATCCTCGCTTCCCGGCTCCTGCGGGTAGATTCCTCACCCTCGGAGGGCACGCGGCAGAGTCACCGGAAACTATTCCCCCTACGACCGGAATAGCCCAAAGCTCCGCAACGCCGGAGAGGCCCGGACCTCGTCGATCACCAGCCGCACGCGGGGCACGCGCACGCGGCCGAAACGATCCAACCGGCAGTACCCCACCGACCGCCCCTCGCAGATCGGCTTCCACGCCCCGGCGTCCCACCCTTCGAGGCGGAAGTGCGTTATCCGCTGGCCCAGGGAGATCGGCTCGCGCAGCTCCAGCCGATCGAAGACCGGCGGCGTCTCTCCTAGGTTCAGCTCCAGGGTCGCCTGCCGTCGGTCGCCGGCCGCCATCCACCAGGTATCGGCGCGACCGTCGAGGACAGTCTCCACCTCGTGACCCGGCCCGGCCGAGGAGTCGGCCCTGAGCGTACCGCGCCGAGCCAGGTTCTCGTCGAAGGTGGCGTCGAGTGTGGCCCGCAGCTCGCGCAGGCGGACCGCGTCGTGTTCGTGGAAGAGCCCCCGACGGTCAGGGGGCACGTTGAGCAGGAGCACGCTGTTCCGGCCGACCGAGCGGTAGTAGATGTCGGTCAGGTGCTCGACGGACTTCACCCGCAGGTCCTCGGCCGCGTGGTAGAACCACCCGGGCCGGATCGAGACGTCGCACTCGGCCGGGTACCAGATCAGCCTCTCGGCCGCGGCCAATCGGCCGGGATCGGCCAGGTCGCCGGCCTGCATGTCGACCGCGGCGAAGTTCGGCGCCACCTCCTCGTCGGCCACCGTGGTCGCGGGAAGGACCGACCACTCGTCCTCCCGTGCCAGCCCGGACTCGTTCCCTACCCAGCGCACGTCCGGGCCGCAGATGGCGATCGCCGCGTCCGGCTGATGCTGCCGGACCACGGCGTAGTAGCTCTCCCAGTCGTACTCCTGGCGCCGGCCGTTCGGTCCCTCGGCGCAGGCCCCGTCGAACCAGACCTCGGAGATCTCGCCGTACTGCGTGAGCAGCTCGGTGAGCTGCCGGCGGAAGTGCTCGTTGTACGCCGGGCTGTTCCCGTAGGTCGGCTCGTGTCGGTCCCACGGCGAGCAGTAGACCCCGAACTTGAGGCCGCCGGCCTGGGCCGCCTCGGCCACCTCGCGGACCACGTCCCCCTTGCCGCCCCGCCAGGGCGAGCGGCGCACCGAGTGGTCGGTGTACGCACTCGGCCACAGGCAGAAGCCGTCGTGGTGCTTGGCGGTCAGGATGATCATCCGCATCCCGGCCTGACAACAGGCCTCGACCCACTGGGCCGCGTCGAGCGCCGTCGGGCTGAAGATCGCCGGGTCCTCGGTGCCTTCGCCCCACTCCCGGTCGGTGAAGGTGTTGACCCCGAAGTGGGCGAAGGCGATGAACTCCAGCTCCTGCCAGACCTGCTGCCTGGGGCTGGGCCGCACCGCGGCCAGGCGCTCCTCGATCCCGGACATGGCCCCTCCTCTCAGTCCCACGGCAGGGGCACGCCGAGGTACTCGCTCATCCGGCGTGCGGCCTGCTGTTCGCCTTCGCCGAAGCGGATCCCGGTCCGGCGGTGCAGCTCGAGCACCTCCTCTTCGATAGCCCCGGGAAGGAGGGCCCGGTCGCACCCCGGCATCGGCGCGTAGCTCTCCCGGATCGCCCGGGAGTACCGGTCGACCTCGGCCTTGAAGACCTCCGGCGGCAGTACCGAGGCCAGGTCGATGGCCAGGATCATCCCGCCCATCCGGGCCCCGGGCCAGCGCTTCTCCATCTCGTCCCCCTCGGGCAGGGTGAACCCGGTCAGGGCCCCGCCGATCAGGGTGGAGACCGCCACCAGGCCGATGCTCTTGAAGAAGGCGCCGGGGATCTTCGCCGGCAGGTCGTCCAGGCCCTCGCCTCTGTACCCCGACAGGGCGTGGGCGACCATGTCCAGGACGACGTCGGGCTCGTCGCCGGCCGGGATGGAGAAGCTCATCGGCGGGGCGCCGTTGAAGGCCACCGAGGGCTTGGGGTCCCTGGCGCCGGCGTTCCCGTCGTGGCGGAATCCCTGCACCGAGAAACCGATGCACCCGGCGTCCAGGCAGATGCGGGTGTAGTGTCCGGCCGCGCCGTAGTGGCCGACATGGCGCACCAGCCCCATCCCAACGCCGACCTGCCGGGCCCGGGCGATGGCCATCTCCGTGGCCTGGATCATGGCGATGTACCCCAGGCCGCCGTCGCCGTCGAGGACCACGGTCGTGGGGTTCTCGCGCACCACCCGCACCGCGGGCCGCGGGTTGAGCCGGCCTTCCTTCATCTGCTGGCAGTATCCCGGCGCCCAGCCGATCCCGTGGCTGCGAACCCCGCGCAGCTCGGAGTTGGTCAGCAGCCGACTCATCAGGGCGGCGTTCTCCTCTTCCATGCCGGAGCGCCGGAAGCACTCCTGGAGAAAGGCCAGCTCGCGCTCCTCGGGGACCAGCAGGTATTCCTGCGGCGGGGTGTTCATCGCTTCCTCCGGGATCGATTCGGTAGATGGATGAGGATCGCCGCGGATCAGGGCACGTAGGGATGGCCGGTCCGGCGCAGGGCCTTGGTCACGGCCACCTGACAGGTGACGTACGCCCCGCTGCTCGGTCGCCCGCGCTGGCTCAGCAGCCCCGCGGCGTACCCGGGCCGAAAATCGCCGATGGTGCCCACGACCAGGTTGGCGTACTCCACGGTGGTTTGGTACCGGTCGGCGATCAGGCTGACCATGCCGAACCAGGCGATCCGGGCCGCCTCCTCCCAGGTGGCCCCCTGGCCGCTGGTCAGGTACTCCTCCTCGCTCTCGATCAGCCGGGTTTTCTCCACCACCGGGCTGCCGCAGGGGAAGCCGGGCGAGCGATCGACGCGGAGGGTGACGGCCGAGTCGATCTCCACCCCGGTCCCGGTCATCTCGCCGTCGCCCATGCGGGCGTGGACGTCGCCCAGGGAAAGAAGCGCGCCGTCCTTCTGCGTCCGCAGGTGGATCGTGCTCCCGGGCTGGACCGAGTTGAAGTCCATGTTGCCGCCGTGGTCGATCTCGTACGCCGCCACCGATTCGACCTGGATGACCCCGATCATCGGCCGCACCGGCACGACGAAGTCCGGCGGGAAGTGGACGAGCCCGTCGCGGACCGGGGCCACCATCCGCATGCTGCCGAAGAACGGCCCGCCGTTGCGGTAGAAGCCGTACGGCCCCACCTCGATGGCGAGGATCTGCACCGCGATCCACTCCCCGGCCCGGATTCCCTCGACGGCGAACGGCCCGCCCGGCCGGGATTGACGCGGCGGGTGGACCTCCATGATGTCGCCGGCCAGGCACTTCCCGATGGCCTCGTAGTCCTGGTCGTGGCCGCCGACCGTCTCGATCACCACGGTCTCGCCCAGCTTCAAGGTGTCTCTGATCTTGCCGCGCTCCGGATCGTCCGGCCCGCGGTAGCAGGGGGTGCGGGTGAAGCGTCGCATGGTCTGATCTCCGTGGATGAAGGGGCTGCCTCCGGCGTGGTCCTCCAACGCTGCCCGCCTGCCACGCTGCCGTCTGGTCAACGCTAATCCGTCAGGCTACTCTCCCAAGGCCTGGTCGAAGTCGCGGCTGCACCCGTCTAGGACCTTCATCAGGGCGAAGTCGCCGCCGTAGGCCAGCATCCCGGCCCCGAGCCCGCGATACCTGGCCAGCAGCTCGGGGGTACCGGCCGGGATCCCCCAGCCCTTGCCGTGCCGGGCCGCGGCCGCGGCCGTGCGCTCGATCGCCTGGTCCAGGGCGAGACCGGGCTTGAGGCGCGCGCCCAGGTCGGCCGGGCCGACGAAGAGCACGTCGATACCCGGGACCGCGGCGATCTCCTCGACCTGATCGACCGCCTCCTGGGTCTCGATCTGGGCCACGATGAAGGTCTGGGCATTGGCGTCGGCGTAGTAGGTGCTCCCCGGCTGCCAGGCTTCGATCCCGAAATCGGCGTCCAGCCCGGCGCCGTCGATCCCGCGGTTCCCGGCCGGCGGGAACTTCACCGCCCGCACGATCTGCCGCGCCCCCTCCGGGTCGGAGACGAACGGCATCATGAACCCGGTGGCGCCGTCCTCCAGGTACCGGTAGAGCCGGCTGCGCTCGAGGGTGGGCGGCCGCACCATGCAGTCGATGTCGAACTGCCGGCACAGGGCCAGCACGCTCTGGATCTCCCGCTGGTCCATGGCCCGGTGCTCGAGGTCGAACCAGACGGCGTCGTAGCGGAAGTGGGCCGCGTAGCGGATGAAGAACGGCAGGTAGTGACCCAGACCGCAGACCCGGGCGCACTGACCCGAGCGGATCTTGCGCAACAGCTTGCTCGCTCGCATGGCAGCGGGTTCTCCTAGCAGCCCGTTGAGAAAGTCGCTTCGTTTAGCGAGGCCGAGGGATGGCGGGGCCTGGCTAGGCGCGCGAGCGACGCCGCATCGAGGGGAGATGCGGCAAGCGAACGCAACGACGCCAGGACTCGTCAGCACCGGCCGCAGCCCGAATGGGCTTTCTCAACGGGCTGCCAGACGCAGAGGGGATCGCGGCTCGAACTCGGTCTGGCCGCGGGACGCGTCGGCAAGGCGGTACACCCTGCCGACGCCAGAAGGACGGCGCCGGGAAGGCCCCCGTCAACCAGCGCACCGATGCCGGCCTATCCCTCGTGCGACGACCCGAACTCACCAAGAGGAAGCACCGAGTCGGACCGCATCGCCTTGACCATCCTCCCCGGCTGGCCGGAGATTATCCGCACCCACAAGAAAGCGGTGAGAGAAGGAGAGGCCGGATGGCCGAATTCGTCGTCAAGGAGCGCCGCGTCGCCCTGCACGAGGAGTGGGAGGTCATCGTCGTCGGGGGCGGCCCAGCCGGGTGCGCCGCGGCCGCGGCTGCAGCGCGCGAGGGGGCCCGGACCCTGCTGATCGAGGCGACCGGAGCCCTGGGCGGGATGGGCACCTCGGGGCTGGTGCCGGCCTGGTGTCCGTTCACCGACAAGGAGCGGATCATCCACGCCGGCCTGGCCGAGCGGGTCCTGCGCGAGACCATGGCCGGCATGCCGCACGTGCCGGCCGACCGGTTCGACTGGACCCCGATCGACCCGGAGCGGCTCAAGCGGGTCTACGACGACCTGGTCACCGGGTTCGGCGCGGTGGTGCTGTTCAACACCGTGCTGACCGGGGTGGAGGAGGGACCGGCCGGAGCCGCCGACACCCTGCTCTGCGCCGGCAAGGCCGGCCTGGCGGCATACAGAGCGCCGGTCTACGTCGACTGCACCGGCGACGGCGACCTGGCCGCCTGGGCCGGGGCCCCGTACGAACAGGGGGACGCGGACGGCGAGCTGCAGCCCGCTACCCACTGCTTCGTCCTCGCCAACGTCGACGTCTACGCCTACGAGCACATCGGCGGGATCAAGTACCACCCGAAGCGGAACCTGATCGACCAGATCGTGGCCTCGGGCCGGTACCCCGAGATCCCCGACACCCACGCCTGCAACAACCTGATCGGCCCGGGCACGGTCGGCTTCAACGCCGGCCACCTGTGGGAGGTGGACAACACCGATCCGCTGAGCGTCAGCCGGGCAATGATCCGGGGCCGGCGTCTGGCCCGGGCCTTCCGCGACGCCTGCGCCGAGTTCTTCCCCGAGGCCTTTGCCAACTCCTTCCTCGCGGCCACCGGCTCCCTGATGGGGGTGCGAGAGAGCCGCCGCATCCTGGGTGATTACTACCTCACCGTGGACGATTTCCGCGCCCGCCGTTCCTTTGCCGACGAGATCTGCCGCAACTGCTACTTCGTCGACGTCCACCCTCGCCAAGGTGAGCCGCACCCGGAGAGCGAGGAGTCGTGCATCCACCTCGGGAAGGGCGAATCCCACGGCATCCCCTACCGCTGCCTGACTCCCCGGGAACTGCGGAACGTCCTGGTCGCCGGCCGCTCGATCTCGACCGATCGGGCCGTGCAGGGAAGCACCCGGGTGATGCCGGTCTGCCTGTGCACGGGCGAGGCCGCCGGCCTGGCCGCGGCCCTGGCGGCCGGCAGCGGGGGCGACGTCCGCGCCGTGGAGCCCCAGCAGTTGCGCGCCCGGCTGCGCCAGGTCGGGGCCTACCTTCCCTGAGCGGTCGCGCCGCAACCGGGCATCCGTGAAACGTCGAGAGTTCATCCAGCGCAGCGCCCTGGGGGCCGCGGCCCTGCTGTCCGCCCCTGGGCTGGCTCAGGCTTCACGGCAGGAGAACGGGGGAGAGGTGGAAGAGCGTACCCTCAAGGAACTGCAGGCGTCCCTGACCGGGGGCGAGGTGACCGCTCGCGAAATGACCGAAGCCTACCTCGACCGGATCGACCGGCTCGACCGCAACGGGCCAAGGCTCAACGCGGTGATCGAGCTGAACCCCGAGGCCCCGGAGATCGCCGCGGCCCTGGACGCGGAGCGGCGCCAACAGGGACCGCGCGGCCCGCTGCACGGGATCCCGATCCTGGTCAAGGACAACCTCGACACCGCCGACCGGATGACGACCACCGCCGGGTCCCTGGCCCTGGATGGGTCGATCCCGGCCCGCGACGCCTTCGTGGTCCAGCGTCTCCGCCAGGCCGGCGCGGTGATCCTCGGCAAGACCAACCTCAGCGAGTGGGCGAACTTTCGTTCGACGCGCTCGACCAGCGGCTGGAGCAGCCGCGGCGGCCAGACCCGGAACCCCTACGCCCTGGACCGCAATCCCTGCGGCTCCAGCTCGGGCTCGGGGGTGGCCGTGGCCGCCAGCCTCTGCGCCGCGGCGGTCGGCACCGAGACCGACGGCTCGATCATCTGCCCCTCGACGCACAACGGTATCGTCGGGATCAAGCCGACCCTGGGCTTGGTCAGCCGCACCGGGATCGTGCCGATCGCGCACAGCCAGGACACCGCCGGTCCCATGGCCCGCACCGTGGCCGACGCCGCGGTTCTGCTGGGGGTCCTCGCCG
>JBAZUN010000283.1:0-7909 GCA_041661365.1 Candidatus Latescibacterota bacterium | reverse complement strand
GTTGCGGTTGGGCTTCAGGTCGTACAGTCCCGTGGGCTCGGACAACGGCTCGAGATCGCTGATCCGGTTCCCGCCGAGGTAGAGGTATCCCAGACTCGTCATCTGCGACAAAGGGGTGAGGTTTCCGATCTGGTTGTTGCTGAGGTCCAGACGGAGCAGGTGCGTCAGGGGAGCCAAGGGGGAGAGATCGCGGATCTGGTTCCACTTCAGGTCCAAGCCGGTCAGCCCGGTCATGGCCTCGATCCCGCTCAGATCTCCGATCCCTTGCTCGGTGGCCGACAGATTGCCGACCGCGCGGAGGGCAGTCCGGGTCAAGGGTTCTGGAGCCGGCAGGCGCACGGCGGCGCGCACCACGGCCTCGAGATGGGCGTCGGCAAAGACGACCAGGGTCGAGTCGTCCTGCGGATCCTGGACCACCCCCTCGGGGAATAGAGGCAACTGTGAGGCGTAGTCGCTCACCCGTCGCGAGATCCAGGCCGGACCTGTGTCGGTCGCCGGATTGGTGGTCAACTGGCGCAGGTCCAACCCGTCCGCGTCCATGGTGTAGAGGTCGGTACCCGGGGCCAGGCCAAAGCGCTTGAACACCAGCCGCGAGCCGTCCGGCGACCAGCAGGGGTCGTCGGCAAAGGCGGCCGGGTCACTGAATAGGCTGCGCACGGCACTGCCGTCGGCGTCGACCACCAGCAGCTCACCGCCATAAGGGCCGCGGATGAAGGCGACGCGCCTGCCATCGGGGGACCAGGCCGGCTTGGTGTCGTTCCCCGGTCCCTCGACCAGCGGTTCGACCTGGCTCCCGTCGGCGGCCATCCGGTAGAGACCGGAGTTGCGTCCCTCCCGGCCCGAGGCAAAAGCGAGCCAGTGGCCGTCGGGCGACCAGGCCGGATCCCAGTCGACATAGGGGCTCTGGGTCAGGTTCACCGCGCTGCCCCCTGCGGCGTCAACCACCCAGATGTCCCAGTCGTCGCCGGTCCGCCGCATGAAGGCGATCCGGGTGCCGTCCGGCGACCAGGCCGGCTCCAGGTCGTCGCCGGGGTCGTCGGTCAGTCGCCGCTCCTCGGTCCCGTCGGCGTTGATCAGGTAGAGATCCTGGTTGCCGTGCCGGTTCGAGGCGAAGACCAGCCGCGTCCCGTCCGGGGACCAGGCCGGCTCGATCTCGTCCAGCGGATCGTCGGTCAACTGGACGACATAGGCGCCGTCCACGTCCATGGCATACAGGTCGTACCGCCCGCCCCGGTCCGAGGCGAAGACGACCGAGCCCACGATCATCGAGGGCTCCTCACCGGGATTGGTATACGTGACCTGGACGCCCCTGGCCTGCAGAGCCGGCAGGTCGAGGCCGATCGACCGCGACCCCAGGGGATTCCCGGTCAGCTCCAGGCTGGCCAGCACCGGCAGCCCTAGCAGCGGCGTCAGGTCGGTAATCTGGTTCCCCTCCAGGGCCAGGCTCTGCAGCGTCATCAGGCCGGCCAAGGGCGACAAGTCGATCACCTGGTTGAAGGACAGGTCGAGCATCTGCAGGTGGGTGAGCGAGTCCAGCGGCGTCAGGTCGGTGATGCGGTTGTTCGACAGGTCGAGCGCGGTCAGGCTGTCGAGCTGCTCGATCCCGTGCAGGTCGCTGATCTCGCGGCCCGCGGCGCTGAGGGTGGTCAGGGAGCGCAGGCTGGCTTGAGACAGGTCCCCGGTCGGCTGGGCCAGAGCCAACCGCACCGCCTGCTCCAAGGCCGTTTCCGCGAAGGCAACAGCGACGGTCTGACCGTCACCGGGGTGGTCGGTTCCCGGGCCGGCCGGGGTTTTGGTGCCGTTGTCGCAGGCGGTGAGCAGGGCCAACAGCAAGACCATGACCCAGGTGCCCCACCACCAGATCCCCTTGCCTGTAGGGTGCTGATTCCAGCTAGCCATGGACGATCTCCTAGGCGCCGGGGTGCCGCGCTGAGCTAGTGTCGCGTCCGAGAAATACCTTGGCATTTGCGGACCGATCCATCCCGGCCAGCGTCGTTCCGCTCGCTTCCTGTATCTCCCTGTCGATACAGGGCGTTCGCGCGCCTAGCTGGCCGGGCGCCTCGGTCCGCTCGATGACACAACTTATTTCTCGGACGCGACACTAGATCCGTCAACATCGAAAGATCATCTTTCCTTCCGCAACATCCTCGCGCACGGTTACGAAGCCCTGGACGGCCGCGTGTCGGGGCCATCGTGGCGGGCGATCTGGCCTCCTCCAACCCAGGTATTATATTGGTATCATCAAGATACCGTTCCGTTAGTCCACTGGACCATTACCCGGAGATCGACCATGCCCGCGATCCTCCTCAAGCAGGTACCTGACGAGCTGCACCGGCGGCTCAAGGAGGCGGCGGCCCGGCACCACCGGTCCATGACCGGCCACGCCCTGGCCTTGATCGAGCAGGGGCTGGGCTCCGGCGAGGAGTTGACGCTGCCCCCACCCGAGAAACCGCGCCGGCGATACACGCAGCAGGTCGTCGTCCAGGCCATCCGGCAGGGCCGGGCGTGATCGTCGTCGACGCCAACGTGCTGGTCTACGCCCTGATCGAGGGCGACCGGACGGACCGGGCCCAGCAGGTTGCCCAGCGGGACCCGGAATGGGTGGTGCCGGCCTTGTGGCGGCATGAGTTCCTCAACGTTCTGGCGACCTTCACCCGCCTGCAGATCCTGGAACCCCCTCAGGCCCACCGCGTCTGGTTGCGCGCCGTGCGGCGGCTGGCGCGCACCGAGCGCCCGGTGGACCACGCGACGGCCCTGCAGTTGGCCATCGATCACCGGATCTCGGCGTACGATGCTCAGTACCTGGTGCTGGCTCGTCACCTGGGCGTTCCCTGCATCACCGAGGACCGGGGGCTGCAGCGCCGCTTTCCGGACCTGGCCATCTCGATGGCGGGGTTCTGCCGGTAGCACTATCGACCGCTTGTCGGCCGTGCAGGGGTTCGCAAGCCCCCAGACCCCAGGAGAACGCCCCGGCTGGCCGATCGGCGGTCCATGCCTGTGCCGGGCCGACGTGCCGGCTCCTCTGACTCACCATGACGTAGGGCTCCAATCGGGATCCACGTTGACCAGGGTATTCAGCCCCCCATAGCGACGAAGCAGATCGGTCAGGTTCAGACGCTCTCTGGTCGCCAGATCCAGCAGCCAGATGTCGTAGTTGATCCGCGCCGGGCCACTTGGAGGCGACACAGACACGCAATAGAGAAGCCTGCGGGCACCCATGAGCCAGGCTGGGGTGGTTCCCATGCCGTGGTCAAGGTGGGCCGTCTGGCTCGTGCCAACAGCAGCGATGCTATAGACCCAGTTCCAGATGTCGAAGGCGATGCGCGTCCCGTCCGGCGACCACTTGGCGTGGAACTTCGCCGCCAGCCCGTCAGCGGAGAGCTGGGTCACGTTCCCCCCGTTCGGGTCCATGGCGAACAACTCGGCGTGAGCCAGCCGCGCTGGCTTGGCGATGAACGCGATTCGCGTACCGTCGGGCGACCAGGAGGGATCACGGCTGTACCCGTCCGGGCCGGTCAGTTGGACCGCGTTGCCGCCGTCGGCGTCCATGACGTAGACCTGCTGGTAGAGGCTGGTGCTGGTCCAGCGGGTGCAGGCGAGACGTCGGCCGTCGGGAGACCAGGTCGGGGAGCTGGCGACCCACCGGCCGTTGCTGAGGTTGGTGACGTGATGGCTGCCGCTCTGGTCCACCTCGGCCACGCAGAGGTCCCCCTCGACCCGGCCGCCGTTGCGGCTGGGACGCCGCACGAAGGCGATCCGGCGACCATCGGGAGACCAGACTGGCTGCCGTTCGTCAGCGGGGTCATCGGTGACCTGCATGACCTGGAAGCGCTCCAGGTCGCAGACGTAGATATCGAAGCTCCACCCAGGGTACTCATCCTCCGGCTTGGCACTGAAGACGATCCGCCCGGGGAGGACCGGCACCGGATTTGGATCCTCGATGACCTCGGCTACGGGGTCGACCAGCCAGACCACAACCCCACGCGCCTGTAGGCTGGGCACCGAGGAACCCAGCGAAACCTCGTCGAGGGGATTCCCCACTACCTCGAGGTAGCCGAGGGCACCCAATCTCAACAGTGGCGTCAGGTCACGGACTGCATTGCCGCTGAGCACCAGGGACTGCAGCGCCGACAGGCCGGCCAAGGGCGACAGGTCGACCACCTGGTTCCACGACAGGTCGAGCATCTGCAGGTGCGCCAGCGAGTCCAGCGGCACCAGGTCGACGATCCGGTTATTCGACAGGTCCAGGGCGGTCAGGCTGTCGAGCTGCTCGATCCCGTGCAGGTCGACGATGCCGCGGTGCGGGGCGCTGAGGGTGGTCAGGGAGCACAGGCGGGCTGGAGACAGGTCGCCGGTGGGTTGGGCCAAGGCCTGCCGGATCGCCTGCTCCAGGGAGGTGTCGGCGAAGGCGGTAGTCGTGGATTGCCCATTGCCGGGCTGTTCGGAATCCGGTCCGGAGGGCGTCTTGCCGCCGGTGCCGCAAGCGAGCAGCGAAGCCATGCACACGGCCAGCAAGAAGGCCGTGGCCCTCTCCCACGGTCTGGCGCTTGACGGACTGGGTCTAGCCATCGCTGCCTCATCCTGGAACGCGTGCCAGCACCGCTCCTGCCAACGCGACGGGCAGGCCATTCGCTCCAGCCCCCGTTCTCAGCGCTCGGTCCTGCCGGAAGCCGCAAGCCTCGCTCGCCCCTTCCCTTCCTGCCTCAACGTCTCCCGGTACCGGCGATCATGGGCCTCATTCCACCACCGTGGTCCCGCGCTCCCTCAAGGCCGGAATCACCGTGTTCCGCGAGTAGTCGTCCAGCGGACAGCCCACCACCTTCAATTCGGTCAGCGCCGGGGTCTGGTCGTTGGGGCCGGGGATCTGAAGCAGGGGACGCAGGTCGCTGACTTGGGTCCGTGACAGGGACAGGGATAGAGTCCACTTGGGGCGGAGCGCGGCCAGAGGGGAGATGTCCCGGATCGGGTTGCGGCCCAATTGCAAGTCCGACAGGCAGACCAGGCCGGCCAGCGGGGTGACGTCCTCAATCTGGTTGCCGCTGAGGCTGAGCCACATCAGTCCCCTCAGGCGGGCGAGGGGGGTCAGATCGACGATCTGGTTGCTTGATAGGGAGAGTTGGCGAAGGCCAGACAGCCCGGACAGGGGACTCAGGTCGCGAATCTGGTTCCCATCGAGATCCAGCGTCACCATCCTGGCCAGGAATTCGATCCCGCGCAGATCCGAGATGCCCATGCGATGCAGATAGGCTTGGTCGAGGATCTCCACGTCCCGCCTCCTGATTGGCCCCGTCGGCAACCCCACCTGCTCCCGCACCGCGGCCTCCAGGGCCGAGTCGGCGAAGGGCACCTCCTCCTCCGGATCCAGGGCCGGCTCGGGCCCTTCCTCCGTCGGGAGCCCAGCGGCGTATTCGGCCACCGACCGGGGAGACCACGAGGGCGTCAGGTCAGCGCCCACGCGACTCGTCAGGTTGACGGAGACGCCGATCCCGGGGAGCGACAGATAGATCTCGAAATCGCCCCCTTGGCGGCTGGTGTAGACCAGGTACCGGCCGTCCGGCGACCAGGTCGCCCCGCAGGCCTGCTGCGCCTCTTCTAGGCGCCGTCGGCTCCGCCCCCCTGCAAGTTCCACCACCCACAGCTCGGGCTGGCTCAGGTAGAGCTCATGGCGGATCACACGGTCCGTCAAACCAGAGCTGAAGATGCTGGGCCGGTTATACGGGCCACGGGCGCAGAGGATGCCAGATCCATCCGGCGACCAAGCCAGGGCCACGGCCGATCCCGCCTCCTGAGTCACCCGCTGCGCGGCCCCGCCGTCCGCCGGCACCACGTAGACCTGCCAGGTACCCTCGCCATTCGAGGAGAAGGCGATCCGGGTGCCGTCCGGCGACCAGCAGGGAAGGTACTCCTGCCCGCCCATGCCGGCGGTCAGGGACAGCACTGACCCGCTGGCCAGGTCCAGGACCACGATCCCCCCGCCCTCGGAGCGGACATAGGCCAGCCGGTCCCCCTGCGGCGACCACTGCGGGTTCCATCCCGGCTCCTCGATCAGGCGGGTCAGGTTCGAGCCGTCGGCGTCCATGACGTAGGGGTGCGGCGCGAAGCCGCCTTCGCGGTCCGAGCTGAAGGCGATTCGGGTCCAGTCCGGCGACCAGACCGGTTCCCAGTTGTTCCCCGCGGAGCCGCGGGTCAGGTTGACCAGGTGGGTGCCGTCCACGTCGACGACGTAGATGTCGAGGGTTCCCCCGCGGTCCGAAGCGAAGGCGATCGAGCCGCTGGGGGTGTCGCCCTCGGCACCGGGCACCTCGAAGCTGACCTGGATCCCCCGATCCATCAGGGCCGCGAGCTGGGTGATACGCGCGTCCTCGGTCAGGGGGTTCCCGGTCAAGTCCAGGCTGGCCAGAGCCGGCAGTCCTAGCAGCGGCCCCAGGTCGGTGACCTGGTTCCCCTCCAGCGCCAGGGTCTCCAGCGTCACCACCCCGGCCAGTGGGCCCAAGTCGCTGACCTGGTTCCAGGACAGGTCGAGCATCTGCAGGTGCGTGAGCGAGTCCAGCGGGCTCAGGTCGGTGATGCGATTATTCGACAGGTCCAGGGCGGTCAGGCTGTCAAGCTGCTCGATCCCGTGCAGGTCGACGATCCCGCGGTTCGCGGCGCTGAGGGTGGTCAGGGAGTGCAGGCTGGTTTGAGACAGGTCCCCGGTCGGCTGAGCCAAGGCCTGCCGGACGGCCTGCTCCAGGGCGGTGTCAGCGAAGGCAGTGGTCGCGGGCTGCCCGTCGTCGGGCTGGTCGGTTCCCGGGCCGGCCGGGATGCGTCTGCCGCTATCCCCGCAACCGCTCAGCAGGGCAAGCAGGAGCGCCGCCATCCATAGCCCCCATGACCCGGTCCCCTCTGCGGTGGCGCGCTGGCGTCGGTAGTCCATCGGCCATCTCCTTCGTTCAAGCGCCGTTCACCGAGCCGCGCGAAGGCCTGCGTCAAGCGCTGCCGACGCGGTGCACGCCGGCGCTGGATTGGCGCGCCGCCGCGGCTCTCGTTACCTCAGCACGAAACGGCGCGTCACAGCGCGCTGACCGCCCGAGGCTACCGAGCAGGGGCAAGGCCCTCCACTCACCACGCCGACGACGTCCAGGACGGGTTGACGTTGTAGAGGGTGTTGAGCAGCCAATGCTCCCTGAGCAGCGCCGAGAGATTGAAGGCCGTGCCGCCGACCGGGTCCTTCAGGCAGAGATCGGAGTACCACTCGAATCCTTTAGGGGAGAAGTAGCCGGCCACGTAGAGCAATCGGCTGTCACTCATCACCCACGAAGGATAGGCGCCTTGCCCGTAGCTGACGGGGTGGCCGCCCTCTGCCTCGAGGCTGAGTATGCCGGTACCGAAGCCGATCCCGGCACCATAGATGATCTGCGTCCCACCCGCCGACCACCGCGGCGCGATCTTCGAGGTGTAGCCTCGATCGTCGGTCAGGCGACGCAGGTTGCCACCGTCCGCGTCCATGACCCAGAGCTGTGGCGGGCCGCGGCCGTCCTCTTTCCGTGACACGAAGGATATACGCGTCCCGTCCGGCGACCAGGACGGGTACTCCGCTCCCCACCGACTCTCCAGCAGTTGGACCGGGTCGCCGCCATCGGCCGACACGGTGAAGATGCCGGGGAAGGTCGTAGGGGTGGACCGGCAGAAGGCGATCTTTCCCCCGTCTGGTGACCAGCAGGGACTGCGGTTGTCTCCCTGGCCCTGGGTGAGGTTCGTCAGGTGATGGCCACCCTCGTAATCCACCTCGACGACACAGATATCCCGGCGCGACCCGTTGCGGCGAGTAAAAGCGATCCGGCGGCCATCGGGCGACCAGGCCGGCTCGAAGTCGTCCTCGGGAGTGGCCGTGATCTGCACCACCTCGAACGGATCGAGGCTGAGAGCA
>JBAZUN010000282.1:0-7913 GCA_041661365.1 Candidatus Latescibacterota bacterium | reverse complement strand
CGGCCGCCTCTGCCACGACTGGGTCGACGCCCACACGGTGATGGCCATGGCCTACGACACGCCGGTGCCGGGGTACCGCAACAACACGGTGAACACCCTCCGCCTGTGGGCGGCCAAGGCGACCCGCGAGTTCGACCTGGAGCCGTTCAACTACGGGGACTACGAGAAGGCGGTGGAGGACAAGAGTCAGAGCGAGACCCTCACCCGGGTGCTTTATCCCAACGACAACTTCTTCGTCGGCCGGGAGCTGCGCCTCAAGCAGCAGTACTTCTTCGTGGCGGCCAGCCTGCAGGACATCGTCCGGCGGCACCGCAAGCTGCACCCGACCTTCGAGGGGTTCGCCGCCAAGCAGGCGATCCAGCTCAACGACACCCACCCGGCCATCGCCATCCCCGAGTTGATGCGCCTGCTGGTCGACGTCGAGCGGCTGGGCTGGGACGCGGCCTGGGAGATCGTGGTCAACACCTTTGCCTATACCAATCATACGGTCCTGCCCGAGGCCCTCGAGCAGTGGCCGGTGAGCCTGCTCGAGCAGGTGCTGCCCCGTCACCTGCAGATCATCTACGAGATCAACCAGCGGTTCCTGGAGGACGTGCGGCGGCGGTACCCCGAGGACGAGGCCCGGGTGGCCCGGATGTCGATCATCGAGGAGGGACCGGAGCGCAAGGTCCGCATGGCCCACCTGGCCATCGTCGGCAGCCACGCGGTGAACGGGGTGGCGGCGCTGCACTCACGCATCCTCCAGGAGGAGCTGTTCCGCGACTTCTACGAGCTGTGGCCCGCCAAGTTCAGCAACAAGACCAACGGCATCACCCCGCGGCGTTGGTTGCGGAAGTGCAACCCCGACCTGGCCGGGCTGATCTCCAGCCGCATCGGCGAGGGGTGGGTCATTGACCTGTCCGAGCTGCGGCGGCTGGCCGCCTGGGCCGACGACCCCGAGCTCCAAGCCGAGTGGCGCCGGGCCAAGCAGGCCGGCAAGGAGCGGCTGTCCCGGTATTTCCAGCGGCACAACGGCACCGAGGTGGACCCCGCCTCGATGTTCGACTGCCAGGTGAAGCGGATCCACGAGTACAAGCGCCAACTGCTCAACGTCCTCCACGTGGTGACCCTGTACAACCGGATCCTCGACGAGCCGGACCGCGACGTGGTCCCGCGCACGGTGATCTTCGGGGGCAAGGCCGCTCCCGGATACTACACGGCCAAGATGACCATCAAGTTGATCAACTGCATCGCCGCCAAGGTCAACGTCGACCCGCGGGTCGACGGCCGGCTCAAGGTGGTCTTCCTGGCCAACTACGGGGTCTCGCTGGCCGAGAAGGTCATGCCAGCGGCCGATCTCTCGGAGCAGATCTCCACCGCCGGGATGGAGGCTTCGGGCACCGGGAACATGAAGTTCGCCCTCAACGGGGCCGTCACCATCGGCACCCTCGACGGGGCCAACATCGAGATCAAGGAGGAGGTGGGGGACGAGAACATCTTCATCTTCGGCCTGACCGTCGAAGGGGTGCGCGGCCTCAAGGACCGGGGGTACAATCCGTGGGAGTATTACCACGCCAACCCCGAGCTGAAGCGCGCCGTGGAGATGATCGACAACGGCTTCTTCTCCCCGGCCCGTCCCACCCTGTGCGCGCCGCTGATCAGCTCCCTGCTGCACCAGGGTGATCCCTACATGGTGATGGCCGACTACGCGGCCTACGTGGCCTGTCAGGAGCGGGTGGCGCGGGCCTTCCGCGACCCGGCGGCGTGGACCCGGATGTCGATCCTCAACTGCGCCTACATGGGGAAGTTTTCCTCTGACCGCACCATTCGCGAATACGCCAGCCAGATCTGGCACGCGAGTCCGGTGCCCATCGACCTGAATTCCTGAGCCGGGAGAATGCGATGACGGATCCAGCCCCCAAGGGATACGTGTGCTACCGCGCCGCCGAGCCGCTGGTCGTCGACGGTCATCTGACCGAGCCGTCCTGGAAGCGAGCCCCGTGGACCGACCTGTTCGTCGACATCGAGGGGGATCGCCGGCCGCTGCCGCGCTTCGCCACCCGGGCGATGATGCTGTGGGACGACCGCTACTTCTACTTTGCCGCCGATCTGGAGGAGCCCGACGTTTGGGGCACCCTGACGGCCCGGGATTCGGTGATCTGTCAGGACAACGACTTCGAGATCTTCGTCGACCCGGACGGCGACGCCGAGCAGTACATGGAATTCGAGATCAACCCCTTGAACACGGTGTGGGACCTGTACCTGCCCAAGGCTTACAACAAGGGAGGCCAGGCCGACGTGGCCTGGGACTTCGTCGGCATCCGCCACGCCGTGCAGGTCGACGGCACCCTCAACTGCAGCGAGGACGTGGACCGAGGATGGACCGTGGAGGTCGCCATCCCCTGGACCAGCATGGCCGACCACGCCCTGACCTCCTGCCCGCCCCGGCCGGGCGACCAGTGGCGGGTGAACTTCTCCCGGGTCGAGTGGCGCTTCGACCGGGTCAAGGGCGGGTACCTCCGGCAGGAAGGGATACCCTGCGACAACTGGGTCTGGTCCCCGCAGGGCGAGGTGAACATGCATATTCCGGAGATGTGGGGCTTGGTCCAATTCTCAGGGATCACGGTCGGTTGCGGCGAGGAGCGGTTCATCCGGAGATAAGGCGTCTGCCGCCCCTGGGTCGGGGGATTGTTGAGCCTTGCCCAGGTTCAGGGCATGGCGTACACTTCCCGCCATCGACGTTCCGAACAGGAGGCGCACTTCCCCAGCGGCAATGGCCCGAGACGCACCCACGCGTCTGCCAGCAGAAAGGAGGTGACCACAGGCACGGAACCGAAGAGCTTCGTTCCTTAAGTCACCCCATAAGTCCCCCGATTTCCGCCCGTCCACCCAAGCAAGGAGTTCTCGGATGCGTAAGCTCTTGGTAGTCATGGCCATCCTGGCCCTGGCCGCCGCCGCTTTCGCCCAGGCGCCGGCGAACCGCAATGCCAATGGCGTCGGGTACTACGTCCTGCAGGTGCCTGACCCGGGCAAGATGGTGATCGACGGCAGCGATGCCGACTGGGCCTGGTTCGACGCGACCTACGTAATCACCATGGATCAGCTCAAGAGCGAGCAGGATGCCCCCATGCCGGATCCGGCGGACATGGAGGTCACCCTGAAGATGGCGTTTAGCACCCAGCCGGAGAACATGTGGTACCTCTTTGCCAAGGTGCACGACGACACCCTGGACATCGAGAGCACCGACGTGGCCAATCCCTGGGCCGACGACTGCATCAACTTCGGGCACAACCCGTTGGACACCGGTCGTCAGGCCGGCGACGCGGCCGCCCGCGAGTACTACCAGCCGTACGTGATCAAGAGCCCGCGCTTCCTGACCACGCCTGAGATGATCGTTCCCTCGCGGTGGGACGGCGATCCGGCTCCCTGGCGCGACTTCGGCCGGGCACCGCTGGCCTACGGCGCGGTGGCCAGCAATCCGGCCGAGGCGATCCAGTTCCCGATCTGGAGCTCGGACACCGGGGTCGACATCTTCTTCGAGTTGAAGATGGCGATGTTCGACTGGCGTTCTCCCGAAGGACCGGCGGCCAGCACCCGCACCATCCTCGAAGCGGGCAAGTTCCTCCCGATCCTGATCAACATCGAGGACGGCGACGGCGGCTGGCGGTACGACATCACCAATCGCAGCGCCGAAGCCACGGCGGCGGCCTACTTCGCCGGCGCCACCCTGCTGGGCCTGTCGGACTACACCTCCCCGACGGCGGTGGAGTCCAGCACCTGGGGCGCCATCAAGGATTCGTTCGGCAACTGATCGCCAACGAACGGTAACGGTCGAGGTCGGTGGAGCGGCGCTGGTTTGCCGTTCCACCGGCTCCGCCGTCCGACGGCCCGTCGGTTATCCTTCTTCCGGACAGGCAGAAAACCGATGTCGAGATTGTTTCCGTTGGTGGCCCTGGCCTTGCTGGGATGCGGGCGCTACTTCCCGGGGCCGCTGACCCCGTCGACCTCCCAGATCGCCGAGATGCAGGTCAAGGACGACGGCTCGATCGTCTACACCCAGGGCCGCTTCGCGGTGACCCTCAGGGCGGTCACCGACGAGCAGCTCAACCGCCAGTTCTCCGGTTCCTCGGAGCAGGGGGGGGAGTCGACCAATCCCTACACCTTCGGCAACTGGAAGCCGCTCGGGGAAGACTATACCCCCGCCCGCTTCACCGTCTTCTGGCTGCAGATGAGCAACTACGCCTACCCCAAGGTGCAGATCGATCCGCTCAAGACCACGATCGCCACTGCCAACCAACGGCAGTACCGCGCCCTGCGCCTCGATGAGCTGAGCGAATACTATCGAGCCTATGCCCTGGGGCTGACCGGCAATCGCTGGTCCCAATACAAGGAACGGCTCGACGTGCTGCGGCGCACCCTCTTCACGCGGGCGCCCCTCTTCAGCGGGCAGGACACCCAGGGGTACATCGTCTTCCCGCCGCTCGACGACGACGTCACCCAGCTCACCGTGACGCTGAAGGAGATCGTCCTCCGGTTCAACTACGCCGACGAGCCGCTGGAGACCCTCGACCTCGACTTCGTTTTCTCCCGCGAGGTGGTGCGCGGCATGCATCCCCCCGCGCGGCTTACCAGCGCGAACTGAGGACTCCCCGGACATGAGCTTCAGCCACCGTTATCGGTACCCGCGGTCAACGGCCGCGGTGTCCCTGCTGTTGCTGGCTTGGGGCGCGTTCTCGGTCGGTCCGGTGGCGGCCCAGGTGCGGCTGTGGCAGCTCGGCGACGCCAATCTCTCGTGGGATTCGCAGGCCCAGGTGCAGGCCGGCCTGGTGACCTCCGGAACCAGCCTCCACCCCTTCGAGCTGACCGTGGCGCAGAACCTGACCAACCGGCTCAAGTGGCTCGAGGGGCAGCCCGCGGACCTGACCCTGGAGGGGAATCCCCGAGTCTGGGACAATTCGGGCACCGGGGGTTCCCTGATCCTGGTCGACGGCAAGGACACCACCTCGACCAAGGATCGCTTCCAGAAGAAGATCAGCCAGGCCGGTCGGGCCTTCTTCTTCGACCTGGGGGTGGCCTTCCCGGTGAACCGGATCCGCTTCTACCCGCCGCCGGGCCAGGAAGACCTGGCCATCAAGGCCTTCGAGGTTCTCAGCAGCGACGGCGAGCAGTTCACCGAATTCGGCACCCCGGTATACGAAAGCCTGAGACGGGTCGAATACACCGACACCAGCACGGTCGACCTGCGCTTTCCGGTGACCCAGGTCCGCTTCCTGCAGCTCCGCACCCTGTCGCGGGACGCCTTCGACCTGGCCGAATTCGAGATCTACGGCGAGGGGTTCGTGCCCAACGCCAGTTATCTGTCGAAGCTCCACCCCTTCACCGAGGGGGCGGTGAACTTTGGCCAGATGCGCCTGCGGTCCACCTGGCTCAACCGCGGCTCGCCGGATGGCGAGCCCACGGCCACGGCCTCGGTCCAGGTGCGCAGCGGCGCCGACGACACGCCGCTGACCTACTACCGCCAGGACCGCGAGAGCGGGACCGAGACCGAGGTGACGCAGCAGGAGTACGTGGCGCTGATCGCCTACGAGCAGGGGCCGATCCGCGGGGATGCGGAGAACTGGAGTCCCTGGTCGGCGCCGCTGGTCCTCGACACCACCGGGGTCTTCTCCCTGCCGCTGAACCTGCCCAGCCCCCGCCAGTACCTGCAGTTCCGCGTGGTCTTCGCCGGCGAGGCCATCCAGGCGATCCAGCTCGATCAACTGGCCGTGGAGTACGACGAGCCGCTGGTGAGCCTGGCCACGGGTGAGCTGGCCCTGGCGACCGAACCGGTGCCGCCGCGCGGCCTGGCCACGGCCGTGGCCGGCGCCGAGACCACCTTCGTGTGCGACTTCCGTTTTCGCTTCGACCGGAACGACCAGGAAGGGTTCAAGGGGATCCGGCTGGCCTCCTTCCCGGCCCCGAAGTTCGTCCGGCTCGAGCTGGGCGACCCGTTGGTGGAGGTGGAACCCGACAGCCTGGTGCCCCAGGACGACGGCTTCTTGGTCTACTTTCCGGCCGTGACGCGAGCGACCAACCGGCCGGCGCGACTGGCCTTCCGCACCACCGTGCTGGAGTACGTCACCCAGATCGACGCCTGGCTGCTGGGCGCCGGCGGCGGGCTGCCGCAGCCGGTGGCCTCTGGCGACGCCGGCACCGGGATCGGCACCAACTCCCTTCAGGTCCTGGCGGCCGACGACCGTCCGGCCATCCTGCTGCGGCTGTCGGCCCCGCTCTTCACGCCGAACCAGGACGGCGCCAACGACCGCCTCACCCTTTCCTACGTGCTGTCCCAGTTCGCCGACCAGGTGAAGGTGCAGCTCGACCTGCTCGACCTGGCCGGCCATCGGGTCGCCCGGTTGGTCGACGGCGAGCAGGCCCCGGGCGGCTTCCAGCTTTTCTGGGACGGGACCGATGCGTCCGGCTCCCGGGTGCCTCCAGGCGTGTACCTGTGCCGGCTGTCGGTGACGGCCGACGCCCAGAGCTACGTCGAGACTTGCCCGATCGGGGTGGCGTACTGATGAGACCCGTTCCTTCCTGTCCCTCCCGATCGGCGCGCGGTCGCCTGCTGATCGCCTGCCTGCTGCTGGTTGTCCCCTCCCTGGCCGAGGCCGAGGAGTGGGTGGTCGGCCGGGGACACCGGCCCTGGGCCGAGCCGGTGGAGCGTTGGCTGGCCCTGGACGACAGCGCCGCTCCCGGCGCCATCCAGCCCCGTCAGATCAAGCCCGGGGAGAACGTTCTGCACCTCGGTCCGCCGAACCCCAGCGCCAAGGGGATGACCAACGTCTTCGGGTACGTCTGGTCGTTCAAGCGGGGCGACCTGTACATGGCCCTGGAGAACCTCGAGACCGGCTGGAATCCCCGGCTGTGGGCCGGCGCCGGGGCCACGGCAACGGGGAATCCCGCGCTGATCGACGGGGTCGTGGACCTGTCCGCCCTCTTCGCCGAGGCGCCGATCACCGGCCGGCCGAACGCCGACGACTGGCACACCCTCGACCTGGCCATCCCGGTCCCGATCGACAGCGTCGCCTTCTTCCCGCCCCAGCGGGGACTGCACCCGATCCTCGGTCAGCTCTACAAGGACCTTTTCCCGCGCGGGTACGCCGTTTCCCGGACCCGGACCGCGGTCAACTGGCTGATCAACGACGACGAGCCCAGCGATACCGGCAGGGGCTCGGCCTACCACCCCCTGGAGGAGGTGGTGGCGCAGACCTTCGGCAACCCGCGCAGCGTGATCGGCCTCAGCTTCCCGCTCCGGTTCACCCGCTTCCTGCGGTTCTACTTCGGCGGCGTGGCCCAGACCTTCTCCATCGCCGAGCTGCAGGCCTTCGGCCGCGGTTTCCCGGCCGAGGCTCGGTACGTCTCGCGGCCGGTGGCCGTCGGCAGCGGCCGGCCGCTGAGCTTCGGCCGGATCCGCTGGCACCTGAGCCGGTACCGCCTCCAGGCCGACGGCACCATCGTGGCCGATTCGCTGGCGCCGGTGCGGCTCGAGCTGCGGACCCGTACCGGGCTGGACGACGAGCCGCGGGTCTACCACGTGTACGACGAGCTGGGCAAGCAGCAGGTGGTCGACCGCGCCGCCTTCCTGGCCGCCCCCCTGCCGCGGTCGGCCTTCCAGCTCGGCTCGGCCGGCTCGCGCGGGGCGGTCACCGAGGACACCGAGCGCTGGGACCCCTGGTCCTCGCCCTACCTGCAGTCCGGCGAGGAGGTGCGGTCCGCCGACGCCAGGCCTTACCTCCAGTTCCGGTTTCAATTGGAGACCGACGATCCGATGGCCTTCGCCCGCCTGGACAGTCTGTCCATCGAGTATTCGGCCCTGCTCGCGGCGAACGTCTTCGGCGAGGTCTCGGTCGAAGGGCAGGTCGACGAGGGGTCGGCCCGGATCCGAACCGGCGTGG
>JBAZUN010000281.1:0-7938 GCA_041661365.1 Candidatus Latescibacterota bacterium | reverse complement strand
GCTGGCGCGGAGCCAGCCGCTCGCCGAGGAGGGGGTCGAGACGGTGGAGCTGCCGGGCCGGGGCTGGCTCTGCTTCTTGCCGGCGCCAGCCCCGACCGGGCAGTAGAAGGTTACGCTCGTTCTTTCAGAGCAGGACGTACCCGGCGCCCAGCTTCTGCACCGGGACCGAGGCGAACTCCATCCGGATCACCGTGGTGCCGGCCAGCCGGTCCGGACCCCGCGTCGGCAGGCCCTGGAGCTTGAGCTGGTCCCGGGTCTGCACGATAGCGAGCGGCTTGCCGTCGGGAAGGATCCGGGCCTCCTTCAGCTTGGTCTTGAAGCCGCCGAGGACGATCTCCTTCCCCGGCCAGCGGCTGCACCAGAGGTACCCCACCTTCCCCTTCCGCGTCCACTGTCCCAGCGGCCCCCACTCGAAGCAGCCGTCGGCCCGGTCGACCTTGCCGTAGGCCGCCTCGCCGTACCGGGACAGCCACTTCCCCACGGGGAGGAGGCGCTCGGTGGCCTCGGGTGGGACCGAGCCGTCCGGCGCCGGACCGATGTTGAGGAGGAGGTTGCCGCCCCCGGCGGAGACTTGGCGGAGCATCTCGATGACCCGGCGGCTCGAATGCCAGTCCTCGGCCGGCGCGTACGGCATGTACCCCCACGAGCCGTTGAAGGTCATGCAGGCCTCCCAGGCTCGGCCCGCGTCCTCGGCCCGGATGTGCTCCTCCGGCGTGCCGAAGTCCTCGGGAAGTTGCGACCGGTTGTTGATGATGACGTGGGGCTGGAGCTCGCGAGCCATGGCGTTCATGCTGGCGCTCTCCCAGGCCTCGGGGCTGGGGAGCGGCCAGGAGACGTCGTACCAGAGGACGTCGATCTTGCCGTAGTTGCTCATCAGCTCGCGCACGCACCCGTGGGTGAAGTCGACGAACCGCCGGCGCGCGGCCTCGTCCTTGGCGCAGCGGGCCCCGTCCGGGTGATGCCAGTCCATCAGGGAGTAGTAGAAGCCGATCCGCAGGCCGAACTCGCGGCAGGCCTCGACGTACTCGCGCACCAGGTCGCGGCCCGGGCCTCGCCTGACCGCGTTGTAGTCGGTCATCGCGGTGTCCCAGAGGCAGAACCCCTCGTGGTGCTTGGTGGTCATCACCATGTACTTCATCCCGGCCTGGCTGGCCAGCTTGGCCCACTCGCGAGCCGGGCGGGGCTTGACCTTCCAGGTGGCGGCGAGCTGCTCGTATTCGGGCAGGGGGATCCGCTCGCGGTTCATCACCCACTCGTGGCGACCCAACTGGGAGTAGAGGCCCCAGTGGACGAACATCCCGAAGCGGGCCTCGTGCCACCACTTCATGCGGCGGGCACGGTCCTTCTGCTCGGTGCTCAACGGTTCCTTTGCCATCGCTCCCTCCTTGTTCCTGCTGCCTGCGTTCCTACTTCCTGGAGGCGGCCATCTCGACCCGGATCTCTTTGACCCAGTCGAGGCACTGGCGCACCTTGGCGGCCAGACCGTCCCAGTCCTTGGCCGCGACGAGCTCCTTGGTGATGAGGTTGGAGCCGGCGCCGACCGCGGCGACCCCGGCCTTGAACCAGGCCTCCAGGCTCTCGCGGGTCGACTCGACCCCGCCGGTCGGCATGATCCGGGTCCACGGGCAGGGACCAAGCACCGCCTTGACGAACCCCGGTCCGCCGACCTCCTTCCCCGGGAAGACCTTGACGATCTCGACCCCCAGCTCCTCGGCCTGGGCGATCTCGGAGACGCTGCCGCACCCGGGGGAGTAGGCGACCTTGCGGCGGTTGCACAGCCGGGCCACCTCGGGGTTGAGCAGCGGTCCGACGACGAAGTTGGTACCGTTGGCGATGTAAAGGGCGGCCGTCGGCGCGTCGACGATGGAGCCGACCCCGAGGATTACGTCGATCTTCTTCTCGATGAGGTGGCGCACGGTCCCGGCAAAGACCTGGTAGGCCAGGTCGCCGCGGTTGGTGAACTCCACGGTGCGGGCGCCGCCGCGGGCGCAGGCCTCGACGATGGCGATGGTGGTGTCCACGTCCTTGTGATAGAAGACCGGAACCACGCCCGTCTCGAGGATGGCGTTGAGGACGGTCATGCGGTCGTACTGGGCCATGGAGGGTGCTCCTTGCGCGGATGGTGGTGGCGGGACGGCGATGGGCGCGACACGAGGTCGGTGCAAACGGCACCAATGATGGAGGCGGGTCCGCCACCTGTCAAGGGAACGACCACGGCTTGATTCCCCTCGGCCGTTCCGGGATATTTGACCGGTGAAAACGCGTCGTCAGATCGTCGGCGATACGCCGCGAAGGGGAGAGCCAATGGCCAAGGGATATCGGGGCAGGATTCTGCGGGTCGATCTGACGACCAGGGGCACCACCGCCGTCGAGGAGCCCGGGGAGGCGATCTACCGCCGCTACCTGGGCGGCGGCGGCCTGGGCGCCTACTACCTGCTGCGCGAGCTGCCCCGCGGCGCCGATCCCCTGGGTCCCGAGAACCGACTGATCTTCATGACCGGCCCCCTGAACGGACTGCCGCTGTCCGGGGCCAACCGGTATTCGGCGGTGGCCAAGTCGCCGCTCACCGGGGGGTACGGCGAGGCCGAGGCCGGCGGGTACTGGGGGCCGGAGCTCAAGGCCGCCGGCTTCGACGGGATCATCGTCCAGGGTCAGGCGCCGCGACCGGTCTACCTCTACGTCCACGACGGCGAGGCCGAGCTGCGCGACGGTTCGCGGTACTGGGGCTCCCTGGCCGACGCGGTGCAGCACGGTCTCGAGGAGGAGTTGGGCGATCCCCGCATCCGGGTGCTGCAGACCGGTGTGGCCGGCGAGAACCGGGTGCGGTACGCCGCTCTGGTCAATCAGCAGCGCCACTTCCACGGCCGGGCCGGCCTGGGCGCGGTGATGGGGGCCAAGCGGCTCAAGGCGATCGTCTGCCGGGGCCGGGCCCGGGTCGAGGCGGCCGAGCCGGAGGCCTTCCGCGAGGTGGTGCAGTGGTTCCGCGCCCACTACGACCGCGAGCACGACACCATGCACGACATGGGCACGGCCCGCGGGTTGCGCTCCCTGGACGCCGACGGGATCCTGCCGACGAGGAACTTCCGCGAGGGGTCGTTCGCCCAGGCCGCGGCGATCAGCGGTCAGGCGATGCGCGACACCATCCTGACCGACCGGGGAACCTGCTACGCCTGCGCCGTGGCCTGCAAGCGCGAGGTCGCCGTGCCCGAGCTGGGGGTCACCCCGGAGTACGGCGGCCCCGAGTACGAGACGATCGCCGCGCACGGCTCCCTGCTGGGGATCGGCGACCTCAAGCGGATCGCCCTGGCGAACCAGCTCCTGGGTCAGTACGTCCTGGACTCGATCTCCACCGGGGTGGTGATCGCCTTTGCCATGGAGTGCTTCGAGCGCGGCGTGCTGACGACCCGTGACACCGGCGGCCTGGAGCTGACCTGGGGGAACCAGGAGGCGGCGGTACAGTTGATCGAGCTGATCGCCCGGCGCGAGGGGATCGGCGATCTGCTGGCCGAGGGGGTCAAGCGGGCGGCCGAGAAGCTGGGGCACGGCTCGTCGGCCTGGGCCCTGCACGTCAAGGGCCAGGAGCTGCCGATGCACGAGCCGCGCGGCAAGCGCGGCCTGGCCCTGGCCTACGCCACCTCGCCGACCGGGGCCGACCACATGGAGGCGCCCCACGACCCGGTCTTCGAGTCGTTCGACCCGGCGGGGAACTGCGTGCTGTCGGCCCTGGGGCTGCTGGAGCCGGTCCCGCGTCTGGACATGGGGCCGCGCAAGGTCAGGGCCTACTACTACGCCCAGCTCGTCTGGGGACTCTACGACACGGTCGGGATGTGCGACTTCGTCGGCGAGCCGATCAGCGCCCTCAACCTCAACCAATTGGTCGAGGCGGTGCGAGCCGCGACCGGCTGGCCCGTGAGCCTGTGGGAGCTGCTCAAAACCTCGGAGCGGGCCAACCACCTCAAGCGGGCCTTCAACGTCCGCGAGGGGTTCGGCCCGGCCGACGACATCCTGCCGCCCCGGCTGTTCCAGCCCCTGGAGAACGGAGCCCTGCAGGGGGTGGCGATCGACCCGGAGGAGTTCCGCCGGATGCTGGAGCTGTACTACGAGATGGCCGGCTGGGACGGGACCAGCGGGTTCCCGACCCCGGCCAGGCTGGCCGAGCTTGACCTGGAGTGGCTGGAGTCCGAACGTCCACCCGATTCCCGTTGACCCCGCGTCACCGAGGAGGAGTCCGATGAGCGCATCGCGGGCCATTGCGCGTTCCGAGCTGCTGAGCCTTCCCACCTACCCGGTGAACGCCCCGGATCCCAATCCGCCGATCGAGCGGGAGTGGGGGTACTGGCGGATCTACCCCTACACCATGCTCGACGATCTCGGTTCCCAGAAGGAAGAGCGCACCTACCTGGCGCTGATCCTGGAGAACGAGTACCTCCGCCTGACCGTCCTACCCGAATTGGGCGGCCGGCTCTACTCGGCCTGGGACAAGCTGGCCGGGCGCGAGGTGTTCTACCGGACCCGGGACATCAAGCCGGCCCTGGTCGCCCTGCGCGGCGCCTGGATCGCCGGCGGGATCGAGTTCAACTTCCCGTGCAGCCACAACTACATGACCCTGAGCCCGGTCGACTGGTGGCTGCGCCAGGATGAGGACGGCTCGGCCACCGCCTTCGTCGGCGCTATTGAGCAGGTCAGCCGGGTGCGCTGGACCGTGGGGATCTCCCTGAAGCCGGGCCGTCGCCAGGTCTTCGTCGACGTCCGCCTGGAGAACCGCACCCTGCTGCCGCACCGCTACTACTTCTGGTCGAACTCGGCCGAGCGGGTCACCCGCGGCACCCGCTTCCTCTCGCCGCTGACCTCGGGGTACGGGTGGAAGGGGATCATGCGGTACCCGATCCACGACGGCGAGGACATCTCCTGGTACCGGCACCACCCGCACGCCCTCGACCTGTTCTCGCGCCACCTGCAGGGCGACTTCTTCGGCTGCTACGACTACGAGCAGGAGGAGGGGGTGGTCAACGTGGCCGATCGCCGCGAGGTGGCCGGCCGCAAGTACTTCACCTGGGGACACTCCCCCGACGGGCTGGTCTGGCAGCACACCCTCAGCGACGGCGACGGTCCGTACATCGAGATCCAGTCCGGTCCGTACCCGACCCAGGGGATCTTCAAGATGCTGGAGCCCCACCGGGTGCAGCGGTGGCAGGAGACCTGGTACGGGGTCTGGGGGATGAGCGGGTTCGAGTTCGCCAACCAGGACGTGGCCCTCAACCTGGTGCGGGACGAGGAGGGGGCGCGGATCACCGGGAACGCCAACCGGGAGATCGTTGACGCGGTGATCACCGCCTCCCAGTACGGCACCGAGATCGGCCGGCGGGAGGGGAGCTTCGGGCCGGCCGAGCCGCTGCGCCTGCCGGTCAAGCTGCGCGACGCCCACGGCCGCGTCGAGGTCGTGGTGGCCTCGCGGAGCGAGGGGGAGATCGCCCGGGCCCTGCTCCCCTGGGAGGGGGAGGAGGACGAGTTGACCGATCCGGAGCTGACCCCGGAGGAGCGGGACACGGCGACCGGCCTGTGCAGCCAGGGGTACGGCCACGAGCGCGGCTTCGACTGGGACCAGGCCCGGGACTGCTACGAGCGGGCCCTGGCCCGCGATCCCCGGTGCGTGCGGGCCCTGGTCCGGCTGGGGGTGCTCGACCTGAAGTCCGGCCGTACCGCCGTCGCCGAGCAGCGGTTCACCGAGGCCCTGCGGCTCGACGAGGACGAGGCCGAGGCCCGGTTCTTCCGGGGCCAGGCGCGCTGGATGACCGGAAATCGCCGCGGCGCCGAGGAGGACCTGGGGCTGTCCTGGCGGACCAGCCGCGCCTTTGCCTCGCAGGCGCGGTACCTGTTGGGGGGGCTGGCCGTGGAGGCGGGGGATCTGCCCCGTGCCCTCGACCACTTCGCGCAGGCCGCCGAGCTGGAGACCCCGGGGACCCGGAGCTGGTGCATGCGCTGCGCGACCTTGCGGACGCTGGGACGGGCCGACGAGGCCGCGGCCCTGGTCCAGCGGCTGCTGCACACCGACCCGCTCAATCCGCTCCTCCGGTTCGAGCTGGGGCTGGCCGAGGAGGCGCGGGGCCATCGGGCCGCGATGCAGGAGTTCCGTCACCTCGCCCGGGGCGAGGCCCAGACCTACCTGGAGCTCGCCACCGACTACGTCGGCTCGGGGTTCACCGAGACCGCGGTCCGGGTGCTGCAGATGGCGGTGGCCGAGGCGGACGCGACCATGGTCCGCTACTTCCTGGGGTACTACCTCGGCGCGACCGGGCACCACGAGGAGGCCCGGGCCGCGTATCGAGAGGCGGCCGAGATGTCCGGGGAGTGCGTCTTCCCGCACCGCCTGGAGGCCGAGGCCGTGCTGCGCCAGGCCATCTCGGTCAACCCCGAGGACGCCAACGCCCCCTTCTACCTGGGCACCATGCTCTACATGCTCGGCCGCCACGAGGAGGGTAGGGCCCTCTGGCTGCAGGCCGTGGAGCGGGGGTGCGGGCTCTCGGCGTTGTATCGCTCGGTCGGTTGGGTGGTCTGGCGCCGTGACCACGACCCGGCCGCGGCCCTGTCGTGGTACGACCGGGCCCTGGGCCGCCGGCCGGACGACTACCGGCTCTACATCGACATGGACGAGATCCGGGAGTCGTTGGCCGTCGAGCCGGCCGAGCGGCTGCAGGCCCTCCTGCGGGCCCCGGCCGCGGTGCGGGAGAAGGGGAGCATCGCCGCCCGCGTCGCCCGGCTGCAGATCGCCCTGGGGGAGTACGACCAGGCCCTGGCCGTGCTGCAGTCCCGGCGGTTCGATCCCTGGGAAGGGGCTCGGGGGATGCGGACCCTGTGGGTCGACGGCCACCTCGGCCGGGGAGAGGAGCTGCTCGACGCCGGTGATCCGGCCGGTGCGCGGCGCGAGTTCGAGGCGGCCCTCGAATACCCGGTGGGCCTGGGCGTGGGTCAGTCCTGGCGTCCGGCGGACGCGCCGTTGAGGTACCGGGCCGGTCTGGCCTGTCGGGCCGCCGGGGACGAGCAGGCGGCCCGTCGTCACTGGCAGGCGGCCCTGCAGGAAACCCACCACCCGATTTCGTCGGTCGAGCGGACCTACGTGGAGATCTCCCGCCTGCGCCTGGGCGACGGCGGCGCGGCCGGAGCGGTTCTGGCGACCATCCTGGCCGCGGCCGAGGAGGCGCAGCGGCAGCGGCCGACCGCGCTCGAGGGATTCCTGGTCGCGGCCCTGGCCGCCGAGGCCCTGGGCCATCGCGAGCAGGCGGTCGCGGCCTATGCGCAGGCCGTCCGGCTCGCTCCCAACGACCGGATGCTCCAGCGGCTGCAGGCCCGGGCCAAGGCCTGACCGCGCGGCCCGGAATCGCGGATCTCACCGGCAATCACCGACGAGGCCGGCACCCCCAGGGGCGCCGGCCTCGTCCGGTTCTATCCTTTTGCGGTACCGCGGCTCAGACCCGACGACAGCGGATCTCCCAGTCCAGTTCCTTCTCCTCGAACCGCACCGGCAGGGACCAGAGACCGCCGCTTTCACGGCGCAGCGGGTACGAGGCGGTCACCGGCTGCCAGGCCGGCGGCAGGTGCAGGTACACGCGCCCCTCGATTCCGGCCGCGCGCACCAACCGGCCGGCCAGCCGGCCCTCGGCCTCGTCCCAACCCAGCCCGGCCAGCTCGACCAAACCCTGGGAGAGGTGGAGGTCGGTGCCGACGAACTGGGGCCGCCCGAGGAGGGGCCACAGGGTGTAGAGCCGGACCGAGTGGGCCGGCACCATCACCGTAGCCAGGCCGCGGCAGATGCCGAGGGTCTCGCCGGTCCAGAACTCGCGGATCAACCTCGGTTCGTCCGGGTCCAGACCGAGGAGCCCCCATTCCAACCGATGCTCGCGCGCCTCGGCCCCCAGGTTGAACACCGCCACCAGGTCGTAT
>JBAZUN010000280.1:0-7944 GCA_041661365.1 Candidatus Latescibacterota bacterium | reverse complement strand
CCTCGCCGTCGAGCTGGAGGATGATCCGCAACAGGCCGTGGGTGCCGGGGTGGTGCGGACCCAGGTTGAGGAAGAGGAAGTCCGAGTCCTCGTGCTGGCGCTGCAGCCCCCACTCCTCGGGGCGGAACTGGAGCGCCTCGTGCTCCCGCTCGTACTTCACGGCCGAGAGCTGGTACGGCTCGAGGTCGGTGGCGCGGGCCGGATGCTCCTTGCGCAGGGGGTGACCCTCCCAGGTGGTCGGCATGAGGATGCGCCGCAGGTTCGGGTGGCCGGTGAAGCGCACGCCGAACATGTCCCAGATCTCACGCTCGTACCAGTTGGCGCTGGGCCAGATGTCGGTGATGCTGGCCAGGGAGGGCGACTCGCCCTGCAGGCCGACCTTGAGCCGCACGTCTTGATTGCGGCCGTAGGACAGGAGGTGGTACACGACGGTGAAGTCGGCAGGGGGGAGCCCGGCCCGTGCGGCCCGCGTCCGCTCGTCGATGCCGAACAGATCGTAGAGCACGGCGTACGGCTCGGCCGCCTCGGCCTTGAGGTAGCGCAGCAGCTCCCGCACCCGCGGGGCTCTACCCAGACCGTGGCCACGTGGTCCCGCGTGACCTGCTCGGTGAGCACCGCCCCTGGGAACCGGGTACGGAGATCCTGGGCGATGCCGGGCGCAGCCGACGGGTCCTTGCTGGCGCTACCGAGCTCCGACACCGGGCTACACCTCGTCCATGGGGCGCAGGCGGTCAGCCTGAGCGCGCTCCGCCCGCTTGCGGTCGCGCTGGCTGGGCTCGGGGGGGCGCGTGACGGTCTGGGGCCCGGCGACCCAGCTGAGGGGCCGCCGCTCCCGACTGACCTGGTCCTGCAGGAGGATCAGGCCCTCCATGAACGCTTCCGGACGTGGGGGGCACCCGGGCACGTACACGTCGACCGGGAGGATCCGGTCGACGCCCTGGACGACACTGTAGATGTCGTACATGCCGCCCGAGCTGGCGCAGGCGCCCATGGCGATCACCCATCGCGGCTCCATCATCTGCTCGTACAGGCGCTGGATGATCGGGGCCATCTTGATGAAGACCGTGCCCGCCACGACCATGACGTCGGCCTCGCGCGGGGTACCGCGGATCACCTCGGCGCCGAAGCGCGCCACGTCGAACTTGCTCGTCAGACTGGTCGCCATCTCGACGAAGCAGCACGACAACCCGAAGTTGAAGGGCCAGATGGAGTTCTTGCGACCCCAGCCGACCAGGTCCTGCAGCCGGGCCATGACCAGGCTCTGGCGCACGACCTCCTGGACGGACTCGGCCGGGAGATCGGCGGGTGCCGCCAACGGCTTGGACAGCCACCAGTTCACCTGCTGCCGGAGCCTTTCCGGGTCACGAGTCGAGCGCGCCCTGTCGCCACAGATAGGCCAGCCCGGCGACCACCACGCCGACGAAGGCACCGATCTCGAAATAGGCTGGCCAACCCAGCTCGCGGGCCGAGATGGCCCAGGCGAAGACATACACCGACTCGAGGTCGAAGATGACGAAGAAGATCGCCACGAGGAAGAAGTCGGCCGAGAAGCGCACCCGGGCCGAGCCCGTGGACTTGATCCCGGACTCGTACGGAATCCCCGTCGTGCGGTCCCGGTGTCGCTCGCCCAGGAGGTACGATACGCCGAGCATCCCGCCGATCACGGTCAGGACCGCGGCCAGGTACACCCCCAGCGGCCAGTAGCTCATCTCGTCTCCGCGCTGTCGGAGCCATCCCGGTCACCCCCGGGGGGCGCTCTCGGACCTTCAACGAAGCGTTTCCGGGGCCCGCTTGTCAACCGCTGCCGGAAGCCGGGCGCGTCTCGACCGGGGCCCCGTGGGCGCTGCGAGGGGCGCCGACCCGAGGGGCGTGCCGGGCGGCCCGAGGGCGCGGGTGAGCGGAGCCGTGGCGGTGACCGCCCCTTGAGTCACGGCCGCCGGTGGGTATACTCAGGCATCGCGACCCTCTTCCCCTACCAGGATGGTGCCCCGTGCCCAGGCCGACCAGCGGGCAGGAACCCTTCGCCTTCGCCCACGCCAACCAACTGCGCGGGCTGCCAGGCCCGGCAGCCGCCCGCGAGGAGGCGCTGCACGGGATGTTCGCCGTGGATCGCCGTCCGGGGCAGGGGGAGGTGTACTACGGCATGCCGGGGTGCGGGCTGATGCGCGTCAGTGGGGACCTGCGCCGGCAGGAGATCATCGCGCTGCCCGCCGACCTGGCCGGGCTCAACTTCCACAGCACCCGCCTGGGCCAGCTCGACGGCCAGCCGAGGCTGTTCATGCCGGCGAACAACGACGGCCTGGTGGCGGTGCTCACCCTGGACGGCGTCACGGACTTCGTGCTCCCGAGACCGGAGGTGGAGGTGTACGCCGACCTCGGCCAGCCGTTCCGGCCCACCGACACGGCGCTGCTGGACGGCTGCCTGTACGTGGCGGACGGGTACGGCTCGAACTGCATCAGCGTCGCCGACCTCGGGCGACGGCGCTGGAGCCGGGCCTTCGGCGGGTCGACCCAGGACGCGGCCGAGCACGGTCGCTTCGGCACGGCGCACGGCCTCAGCCAGGAGCCGCGGCAGGGGCACCTGGCCATCGCCGATCGGCCGCACGCCCGCCTGGAGGTCTGCACCACGGAGGGGGAGTTCGTGCGCTCGCACCCCCTGCCTACCGGGTCGCGGCCGTGCGGCATCGACTTCACCGAGATCCACGGGCACCCGTATGGCGTGGTCGCCAGCCTGGACGATCCCGTGGCCGGCCGGCCGGCGCCGATTTACCTGCTGGACGGGATCACCTACGAGGTGGTGTCCACCATCCGCCCGAAAGAAGAGCTCGGAATCGAGCAGGCCGACCACATCCACAACGCGGTCTGGCACCACCACGCCGACTCCACCCGCCTGGTCTGCCAGGCCTGGAACCCGGGGCGCTACTTCGTGCTCGAGCTCACCCCCTGACGGCGCCGGCGGTAAGGCCCGACCTCGGGGGTGCGGAAGGGGGAGGCCGTGAGCTCATGAGCCCAGGGCTCCGTCCACCAGCTCGAGCGCCTGCAGGTCAAGCCGGAGGTACGGGAGGGGATCGCGGCGCCCCAGCACCTCGTCGACGAAGGCCCGGCACTCGGCCAGGACACCGTCGATCTCGGGCAGGGACAGCGCGGTGGTCGTTCCGCTCCTGACCAGGCAGTTCCTGCCTTCGATCTCCTGGAGGGAGCCCTCGCTCCCCTCGGCCAGGAACACCGCCCGCTCGCAGGCGCCTTCGCCCAGGGTGTAGCTGAACACCCCGGCGCCGCCGTCGTCGAACCGCACGGTCATGGCCGCCGTCTGACGCCGGCCGGACTCGGCCTGCACCCCGCCGGTGGCCCGGGCTCCGCCAAAGGCTTCGAGCCAGTGACTCAGCACATAGGGAAGGAAGCACCTGGCACCCCCGGACAGGCCCGGGTCGGCGTACCACCCCCGCTCGGGGCCGCCGTCGAAGCCCGCGTGCTGAATGGCGTGGAGCAGGCGGCCGATTCCCCGGTACCACGCCAGCCGGTCGGGGTGGTGCGGGTGGTACCGGGGCACCACGCCGTGGTGGGCCACCAGACCGCGCTCGCGGGCCAAGGCCGCCAGTTGTCGGGCTTCGCCGTGGCGCAGGCTGAACGGGGTCTCGACCAGGACGTGCTTGCCGGCCTGAAGCGCGGCTTGGGCGTGCCGGAAGTGCTCGGTGTTCACCGAGCAGACGATGACGGCCTGGACGCGCTCGTCCCCGCACAGGCGCTGCCAGTCCTCGACCATGGGAACGCCGGTCTGCCCGTGGAATCGCCGGCGTGAGGCCTCGGATCGCGACCAGCCGAGGATCACCTCGACGTCGTCCAACTGCCGCAGGGCCCGGTACCGGGTCAGCGCGAACGAGCCGGCGCCGCACAGGCCGATCCTCAGTCTGCCGGCCATGTCGTCCCTCCTGATAGCCTGGCCTGAAGGCCGCGGGATCGGCCGAGGCCGGGTCAATTGCCCATAGTCCTGAAGCTGCACGGACTCGAGGAGCCGGTGATCTGCCGAGACCAGAACGAGGTCGTAGACCAGCGCGGTGGCGGCAGCCCAACTTGGCCGGTCGCTGCTCCCGGTGGTAGCTTACAACGATTCAAGATGGCCGGTCAAGGTGGAGCTTGACGCCTTCCGCTCCAGGCGCTATGTATGCCCTGCCTGGGTAGTGCCCCCAGAGACCGAAGGTCCGATCACCACACCTGCTGGCCGGGCTGGCAGCACGGGCGTGGTCCCTGCCCGGACCGTACCCGCTAAAGGAGGCTCCGCCGTGATCGACACACTCCGCACACGCTACTTCGAGCTGGCGGTTGCCGCGGACGGCACCGTCGGCGCGCTTATTGACCGCAAGACCGGAGCGGATCTCCGTGCGCCCGGTGCGTCGATCCCACTGGCATGGGTCACCGTCGGCAAGCGGTCGTACCCGGCAACCTCGCTGCGCGCCGGCGGCGGTACGTGGCTCGTTGGTTTCGGTGATTCCGGCATCACGGCGTCGCTCTGGCCTGTTTCGTGCGGCGCCTATGCGACGCTGGAGGTGGTCTCGGTCAGCGGTCCCGCGAGCGACCTCACCTTCCTCGATCTGCCGCTGGCGCTCACCGGTGCCCCGACCGAAGCCTTCGCCGTCTGCGTGCTGGCGCTGAATCTGCGCACCAATGTCCAGGAGCTGCCGAAACCGAGCAGCCGCCTGCGCGCCTCGTGCGCCGCCCGCTTTGGCTTCGCCGGCGCCAAAGCCGCCATCGTCGGGTGTCCACCGAGGCAGATGCGCGCGGTGCTGCAGCAGGCGGTGGCCGAGGCGCCGGACGTGCCGCACTCACCGATCGGCGGGCCTCGGGCCATGGGACAGAAGATCACCCAGGGCTCGTACCTCTTCAACTTCGGCGATATGTCGGCGGCCAAGGTGGAGCCCTGGATCCGCCTGGCCAAGACGCTGGGCATGAACCAGATCGACTTCCACGGCGGCAGCTCGTTCCGCTTCGGCGATTGCCACCCGAACCCCAAGACCTACCCGCGCGGCTTCGCCAGCTTCAAGGCGGTGGTCGACCAACTGCACGCCGCCGGCATCAAGGCCGGCCTGCATACCTACGCCTTCTTCATCGACAAGCAGTGCCCCTGGGTGACCCCGGTGCCGGATCCGCGCCTGGCCTACTCCGAGGTCTTCACGCTCTCGGCGCCGTTGCCCGCCCGTGCCGACGAGGTGCCGGTGATCGAGTCGACGAAGGCGGTATCGGAGATCACCGGGTTCTTCGTGCGCAACAGCGTGACGCTGCGCCTCGACCAGGAGCTCATCACCTACACCCAGGCGTCGAAGAAGTCGCCGTGGCGCTTCACCGGTTGCCAGCGCGGCGCCTGCGGCACCAAGGTCACGGCCCACCCCGCCGGCACCAAGGCCTACCACCTCAAGGAGTGCTTCGGCCTGTTCGTGCCGGATCCCGAGACCACGCTGCTGGCCGAGGTGGCGCAGCGGAATGCCGACGCCTTCAACGAGGTCGGCTTCGACATGATCTACCTCGACGCGCTGGACGGTGAGGACATCCTGGGAGGCGGCGAATACGCGTGGCACTACGGGTCGCGGTTCGTGTGGGAGCTGTGGGCGCGCCTGAAGAAGCCGGCGCTGATGGAGATGAGCACCTTCCACCACCACCTGTGGTACGTGCGCTCCCGGCTCGGGGCGTGGGATCACCCGCGGCGCAGCCACAAGGAGTTCATCGACGCGCACGTCCTGGCCAACCGCGAATGCCACCGCATCTTCCTGCCCGGCCAGCTCGGCTGGTGGGCCTGCCAGACCTGGTCCGGCCCGCAGGGCGAGCCGACCTTCGCCGACGATATCGAGTATCTGATGGGCAAGGGCCTGGGCACCGACACCGGCTTCGCGCTGATGGGGATCGATCCGAAGACCATCCGCACGACGCCGGCGCTGGGGCGGCTGGCGGAGATCATCCGTCGGTACGAGGGTCTGCGCCACGGTGGCCAGGTGCGGCCGTCCGTGAAGAAGCGTCTCGCGGCGCTGCAGACGGAGCACACGCTGCTGCAGACGGCAGGCGCCCCGCCGCGATTCGCTCCGGTGGCGCGCACGCTGCATCGCGTCGAGGCCAAGGACGGCCCGACCGCCACCTGGACCGTGAAGAACCCCTACGCCGCGCAACCGCTCCGCCTGCGGATCGAAGCGCTGATGTCGGCCGCGCCGTACGACTCGCCCGAAGGAGTTCCGCTCCCCGCCAGCGCTGTACCGCGTAGGTATACGGAGCGAGCTGCCGCCCCGGGTGTCACGATGGACATACGACCATCCGCTGACCGTCCAGCGCGCGGTCTGACGGTGATGGAGCTCATTGCGAGCAACGCCAACCCCTCGCCTCGCGGCGCCTGGTGCAGCGCGATCGCCTCCTTCGCCGTACCGCTCGGCCTGAGCCAGCGGCAGGCCCTCGGTCTGTGGGTCCACGGCGACGGCCAGGGCGAGGTGCTCAACCTGCAGCTTCGCAGCCCGGCGCACCTCGTATCCGGGATCGGCGACCACTACGTGCCGATCGACTTCACGGGCTGGCGCTACCTCGAGCTGATCGAGCCGGAGGGCCGGCGCTGGGCCGACTACCAGTGGCCTTACGGCGACCTGTATTCGATCTACCGCGAGGGCACCGTCGCCGGCGCGATCTCGTCCCTGGGGCTCTGGTACAACCACCTGCCGCCCGGCGGCCGGGTCGCCTGCCGGATCAGCGAGGTTCGCGCGCTGCCGCTGGTGCCCACCCGTCTCATCCACCCGGCGATCCGGGTCGGCGACCGCGAGGTGGTGTTTCCGGTCGAGATGGAGAGCGGCTGTTACCTGGAGCTGAACGGCCCCGGCGACTGCAGGCTCTACGGCCCGAAAGGCAGGTTGCTGCGCCAGGTGAAGCCGCGGGGCGAGCTGCCGGTGCTGGCGTCAGGTGAGAACGCGGTCCGGTTCCGCTGTGATGCCCCTGCCGGGGTCAGCGCTCGTGCCGGCGTGAACGTGTGGACGCTCGGTAGGTCGTTCCGCGCGTATTAGGACCCGAGGATGCAGGAAGAGGTAACTCCTGCGCACCGAGCACGTGGTCGCGGCAGAGGTGCTGGCCGGGATCGACTGGACCGCCAGGTTCGTCGTCGGGGCCGACGAGATCTGTCGTCCCTGCGCCGCCACCGCATCTGCTCTCACCCCGGCGAGAAGCCGATCGAGCGGTTTGCCGGGCTCGTGCAGGGGCTCGTGCGGCTGGGGATACGTCGCGTGGCGACTCGCTGACCGCGGATAGGGAGGATCCGGGACCCCCGTCATCTCGAGGAAGCCGGCTCGTGTTGACAGACGCGGGCGGTCAGAGGAACGGAGGTACGACATGGAGACGAAGAGTACCGCGAGCAAGCCCTGGGGCAAGGCCCGGCGGCTGGCGGAGCACCTGGCGGCGGTGGCCGGCCCGGCCCTGGCCGAGCAGATCACCGCAGGCCTGGCCCTGCCGCTGGTGGGCGGCAGGGCGTCCGACCGGTCGGCGTGGGTGCGGCAGGTCGTCGCCGGCATGGACGCCCTGCTGCCCGAGGAGCAGCGGCGGGAGATCATGGCTCGGCGGCGATGCCCCATGCCCAAGCGCATGATCGCCCGCCAGCAGGAGCGCTGGGCCCAGTGCAAGGACCTGGCTGACTATGCCCGTCGCACGGCGCCGGCATGGGGCGGCGACGGCTTCCTCTGCGAGGGCAACCGGCTGCGGATGCGTATCTCCACGGGGCGCTGCTACTGCACCCTGACCGGTTCGGCCGCGGAGCCCGTCGGCAAGACCCACTGCCTTTGCTGCGCCGCGCACCTGCGCGCCGGGCTGGAGCCGACCTTCGACCTGCCCGTGGACGTGGACGTCGAGAGCACGGTGATCAGCGGCGACCCGGCCTGCTGGTTCGTGGCCTACATCGGCGGCCGGGCCAACGCCGACGGCCCGCCGGTGCGA